>NZ_SOAW01000001.1:1800000-2100000 GCF_004364645.1 Naumannella halotolerans
CGCTGCAGGCGCTGGTCCATCCGGATCTGCGCCCCGAACAGGTGAGCCGGCGATCCCACCCGGCGGTCACCGAGGCGGTCGGCGGCTGGGCCGACGGTGCGGCCGACTCACTCGATGCGATCGCAGTGGAACAACGCGGAGGGGCGTTCATCGGCCACGCCTGGCAGGTCCTGCGGACGGTACGCGGCACGATCACCTACACCGAGTTCGCCGCCAGGTCAGGCAACCCGCGGGCGGTACGGGCAGCGGCCACCGCCTGTGCCCGGAACGCTGCAGCCCTGTTCGTGCCCTGTCACCGGGTGCTGCGCAGCGACGGCTCGCTGGGCGGATTCCGCTACGGTCTGCAGGTCAAACAGGCACTGATCGCCCACGAGAAGCGTGCCGGCTGAGAAGTCAGTGCTCGAGCGCGAACTCGGAGCTGCGGCGACGGTTCGGCAGGTCCCGCCCGGCACGCCCGAGCAGATTCAGACCGGCCAGGATGCCGTCGGCCGTCTTGCCGAGGGCGACCTCCTGCTGAATCGTCGACGCGGCTCGGGCACACTCGGCATCGCTGATCCGCCGCGCGGCCTCGGTCCCGGTGGCGACCTCCACCGCCAGCGAATCAGGATCGACCACCAGGACCACACTGGAGGCGGGTTCACGCTGGCCGGAGATCACCTTCTTCGCGAACTCCTTCGGGTCACCGTCCGGGCCGCCGACGAACAGGCAGAAACGCATCCCGGAGCGGTCCTCGGCCTCGACCAGTGCGCTCTTGAACGCCTCGATCTCGGCGGAGTTGAAACTGGCGCCGGGCTCCTCCAGGTAGGACCAGGACTGCCGGGTGGCGGGGGCTCCGGCGCCGTGGGCGGGAACGGTCCGATTCAGATGCGCCAGCCCCGGTGAGTACACCGCACCCAGCCACAACGGCTTGCGGGCGAAGCTCTTGTCATCACCGCGCTTGGCCAGGGCGGGGGCGTAGACCAGCAGGGCCAGCAGCAGCGCCAGCCCGACCGGAATGCCGATGATCCCGAGCAGGAGTTGCAGACCGGACAGCTGATCTGCCGCCGGCCAACCGGGCAACGTCTCAAGGGGCACGATGGAGATGCTGAAGATTCCGCTCACGGCCCCTAGGCTAGTGCAGCCGCGCCCCCGACGCGCGCCCACCCGTAGCATGTGTGGCCGACCCGATCGTCGACCGCCCGCTGCGGCAGGGTGTGGTCGACCGGGCCCCAGTGGCCGAGGAGAGACGGAGACCGCACGTGACCACCGATCCTGCACCGCAGCCCACCGGTGACGGTGGGGACACCGGTACCGAGGCATCCGATTCCCGGGCCCGGGTGGTGCTCGACAGCGAGGAGATCGGCCGGACGGTCACCCGGATGGCGCACGAGATCCTGGAGGCCAACCGCGGCGCCGAGAACCTGGTGCTGCTGGGCATCCCGACCCGAGGAGTACCACTGGCCGAACGGCTGGCCGGCGCGATCGGCGCCGTCGAAGGCACCCCACCCCCGCTCGGTCAGCTCGACATCACGATGTACCGCGACGATCTGCGCCGGCAACCGACCCGCAGTGTCGGGCGGACCAGCATCCCGAACAGCATCGACGACGCCACCGTGGTGCTGGTCGACGACGTGCTGTTCTCGGGCCGCAGTGTCGCCGCGGCACTGGATGCGCTGAAGGACCTGGGCCGGCCACGGGCGATCCGGTTGGCGGTGCTGGTCGACCGCGGGCACCGGCAGCTGCCGATCCGTGCCGATCATGTGGGCAAGAATCTGCCGACGGCAGCCGAGGAACGGGTTCGTGTGCGTTTCGCCGAGACCGACCCGGCCACCGAGGTGACGATAGAGCCCGAACCGCGCAAGGAGGGTGAACGCCTGTGAGGAACCTGTTGTCGGCGGCGGATCTGAGCGCCGAGGAGGTGTTCTCCATCCTGGACCTGGCCGAGGAGATGTCGGAGGTGCAGGCGCGGCCGATCAAGAAGCTGCCCGCACTGCGTGGCCGGACCGTGGTGAACCTCTTCTTCGAGGACTCCACCCGTACCCGCTCCTCCTTCGAACTGGCCGGCAAGTGGCTGTCGGCCGACGTGATCAACGTCTCGGCGAAGGGTTCGAGTGTGTCCAAGGGTGAATCCCTGCGGGACACCGTGCTGACCATCGCCGCCATGGGGGTGGACGCCATGGTGATCCGCCACTCCGCCTCGGGTGCGCCGGCACAGGCAGCCGCCTGGACCCAGATCCCGGTGCTCAACGCCGGCGACGGTACCCATGAACACCCGACCCAGGCACTGCTGGACGCCTTCGCGATCCGTCGGCACCTGCGACGCAGCGACCCCGAGGCCGAGATCGCGGGGAAGAAGATTGCGATCGTCGGCGATCTCACCCACTCCCGGGTGGCCCGCTCGGGGGTCTCGCTGCTCCGTACCCTGGGCGCCGAGATCGTCCTGGTCGCCCCGCCCACGCTGATGCCCAGCGGCGTCGGGACCTGGCCGGTCAGCCTGTCCACCGATCTGGACGAGGTGCTGGGCGAGGTCGATGTGGCGATGATGTTGCGGGTGCAACGCGAACGGATGTCCGGTGGCTACTTCCCCACCCCGCGGGAATACACCGTCGGGTACGGATTGACCAGGGATCGGCTCGCGAAGCTGAAGCCCGGCGCTGCGATCTGCCACCCGGGTCCGATGAACCGCGGCCTGGAGATCAGCGCCGATGCCGCCGACGCCGCCTCCTCCCTGGTCCTGGAACAGGTCGCCGCCGGGGTCGCGGTGAGGATGAGCGTGCTGTACCACCTGTTGGGTGGGGAGGAGGACCAGTGAGCACATCACAGCGACCGCTGTTGATCACCGGCGTCGAGTTCGTCGACGGTTCCGGCGGGGATCTGTTGATCATCGACGGTGCATTCGTCGATCCGGACCGGGCGCCGGCCGATGTCGAGCGGGTCGATGCCACCGGTCTGCTGGCCCTGCCCGGGCTGGTCGATCCGCACACCCATCTGCGCGAACCCGGCCGGGAGGACACCGAGACGATCGCCACCGGTACGGCTGCGGCCGCCCGTGGCGGTTTCACCGCGGTGGCGGCGATGGCCAACACCCAGCCGGTCACCGACACCGCCGAGGCGGCCGAGTTCGTCCACGACACCGCGATCCGCGAGGGTGCGGCGAAGGTGCAGCCGGTGGGCGCGGTCTCCAAGGGCCTGGCCGGGGAGGAACTGGCCGAACTGGGGTTGATGGCGCGCAGTCGGGCCGGGGTGCGGATGTTCTCCGACGACGGTCGATGCGTCGCCGACCCGCTGCTGATGCGACGTGCGTTGGAGTATGTCCGCGCCTTCGACGGTGTGATCGCCCAGCACGCCCAGGATCCACGACTGGCCGGACCGGGAGCCTGTTGTCACGAGGGTGAGATCTCGGGCCGGCTCGGACTGGGGGGATGGCCGGCCGTTGCGGAGTCGGTGATCGTCGCCCGGGACGTACAACTCGCCGAGCTCACCGGATCCCGGTTGCACGTCTGCCATGTCAGCACCGCCGAGAGCGTCGAGGTCCTCCGGTGGGCCAAACAACGCGGGATCAGGGTGAGCGCCGAGGTCACCCCGCACCACCTGCTGCTGACCACCGACGAGGTGCTCGGTTACGACCCCACCTACAAGGTGAATCCGCCGCTGCGGCCGGCCGAGGATGTGCAGGCCCTGCGCCAGGCACTGGTCGACGGCACCATCGACGCGGTCGGCACCGACCATGCACCGCATGCGCGACAGGACAAGGAACATGCCTTCGCCGATGCCGCGTTCGGCATGCTCGGCCTGGAGACCGCGCTCGGGGTGGTGATCGAGACCATGATCGATTCCGGGTTGATCGACTGGTTCCGGCTAGTCGAGGTGATGAGTGCAGCCCCGGCCAGGATCCTCGGCCTCTCCGACCAGGGGCAGCCCCTGGTCGAAGGGTCACCTGGCAACCTGACCCTGATCGATCCCGGTGCCCGGGCGAGGGTGGATGCCGGTGATTCACTGTCGTTGTCGCGGAACAACCCGTGGCACGGCCGGGATCTGCCGGACCCGGTCCAGCTGACGGTCTGGTCGGGCCGGATCACCTACCGACGCAGCTGAGGAGCGCCCATGCTGGACTGGATTCCCACCCAGGTCGTGGAGGTACTGCAGTCGGTCCCGTTCCGGATCCTGATCCTGATCGTCCTGGCCCTGGTGGTACGCGGTGTGCTGGCCCGGATGATCACCAGCGCCTTCCGCCGCGCCGCCGACAGCCGGCCGTACCTGTCGCTCGGCTCGAAGCCCGACGTACGGCGTGCGCAGCGGTTGAAGGCACTGGGGTCGATGGTCCGGTCGGTGACCAGTGTCCTGGTCTTCGTGATCTTCGCCTCGATCATCCTGGCCGAGTTGGGATTCAACATCACCGGGTTGTTGACCGGTACGACGATCGTCGCCGCCACCGTCGCCTTCGGTATGCAGAACGTGATCAAGGACCTGGTGGCCGGTGTCAGCATGTTGATCGAGGACCAGCTCGGGGTCGGTGACTACGTCGACCTCGAGGAGGCGTCGGGAACGGTCGAACGCGTGGGGCTGCGTACCACCACCGTGCGCGATGACAACGGCAACGTCTGGTACGTCCGCAACGGTGAGGTGACCCGGGTGGGCAACTTCTCCCAGGGCGGGACCGCTCGCCCGGTGCCGACCGACCAGCAGGTGTTGCCGGTCCGGTTGGTCGAGCCCGCGGACGAACAGCAGCGGGGTCCCGCGGACGGGGAGATCTGACCCTGTGCGAGTCGGCCGTCGGGCCAGGAGCACTGCCCGCACGCCGACTCCGGACAACAGTGCCGGCGCCGAACGGGGCCCGGCCACTTTGATCCGCCGACTACCCTGTCGGTCGTGTCAAACCTGTCGATCCTGCGAGGCTGCGTGGTGGCCTGTGCGATCGGCATCATGGGGTTGAGCGGTGGTTGCGGGACGACCGAGGCCGGACCGGTGGATCTCCCCTCCCCCAGTAGCGCTGTGCCGGACAGTCCGGCGACCACCGAGGCGCCGCAATCGACCCAGGACCCGGCACCCGAGCCTTCCCCGAGCAGCGATGCCGGCGACCAGCCGGAGTCCGATGCGGACGGTCCGGCCGATGCGGACGATCCGGCCGATGCGGGCACCGGGGATTCGGGCACCGGGGATTCGGGCAACGACGATCAGGGCGACGACGGTTCCGCCGATTCCGACACCGGATCGGCCGAATCCGGTCCTGAGGCGGAAGAGCGCGACGGGGCCAAACCCGACCGCGACGAGGTCCGGGCGGGGCTGCAGGAACTGGCCAACCTGGCCGCCGGTGACTCCGAGGGGCGACTGGAGCCCTACTACGACTGCGTCGTCGATGAGCTCTACGACGAGCTGGATGCCGACAGACTCCGCGAGATCGCCGACAGTGAGCTGCCCGGCGATGCAATCGGTCCCCTGCGCAGCGCCGTCCTGGCCTGCGTCGACGAACACGGATCCGCATGAACCTCCCCTACCGCCGACCGATCGGCCTGCTGGGCGGCACCGCTGTTGCGGTGCTGCTGCTGGGTGGTTGCTCCCCCGCGATTCCCGCCGACACCGAACTGCACAGCGGCGTGACCACGATCATGACCGATCTCGGCCTCACCGAGGTCGGTGCCGCCAGGGTCGCCGACTGCATGACACCGCAGTTGCTGTCCTGGGCCGATCCGGACAGTCTGCAACGCCTCGCCGAGGGGCGGCACGCGGTCGTACCGGCCGACGAACGCACGGTCAGTGCCCTCGAGGCCCAGTGCCTGCTCGCTGCGCAATGAACCCGGCCTGTGGGGCGCCGACAGCGGATCGGCCGGACGGTACGACAACGCGTAGGCTGGTCATGTCATGACGAACTCCCCTTCCACCGATCACCCGGTGACGCAGAGCTTCTTCGAACGCATCGGCGGGCACCCGACCTTCGACAAGCTGACCTCCGAGTTCTACAAGGGGGTGGCCGGTGATCCGCCGTTGCGGGAGATGTATCCCGAGGAGGACCTCGGTCCGGCCGAGGATCGGCTACGGATGTTCCTGGAGCAGTACTGGGGTGGTCCGACCACCTATTCGCAGTTGAAGGGACATCCGCGGCTACGGATGCGCCACGCCCCGTTCACCATCACCCCCGACATGCGCGACCGTTGGCTGCTGCACATGCGCAATGCCGTGCTGTCGCTGGGACTGGCCGACGACGATGCGCAGGAACTCTGGGACTACCTGTGGCGAGCAGCCCACGCGATGGTCAATGCCGCCGATGACCTCGGCCCGGGCGAGGGACGCACCAGCCTGATCTGACCGACGCACCCCCCGCCCCGGGTCAGTGCGCATGCACCTCACCCACGCCGCTGATCTCGTTCGGCACCTGCGGCAGCTCGACCGAATCGACGACCTTGTTCTGCGGCAGGTAGACCACGTGGATGGTCGAGGTGCTCGGTTCGGTGACATAGGCGATGTCCTCGTCCACCATCAGCGTCGGTCGCGGCTGCTGCCAGTCGGTGGGTTCGCTCCAAGGTGCGGTCACCGCGATCCGCTCGGTGACCTCGCCCGAATCGGGGTCGATCACGTGCAGGGAACCGTCGGTGCCCAACACCAGTGCCTCTCCGTCAGGACCACGCCCCAGGGAACGGAACGAGTAGCTGGTACCCAGTTCCACCAGTTGCAGTTCCTCGGACTCGGTGTCGACCAGGCTGATCCGGGTGGGTTCCTCGAGCTCGGCATCGGGATCGGTCTTGTAGTCGCCGAGGATCACCTCGGACTCCTCCGACCCGGCCTGGTTGCCGATCCGGCCGTAACTGTCGGGGCTGTCGATCTTGCTGAACTCACCGTCCTTCCACAGCAGTACTCCGTCGGTGCAGCCGGCCAGCACCGTGCCGTTGCCGGACGTCGCCTCACCGTGCAGATCCGGGCACTGGTCATTGGCGGCCAGTTGATTGCCCTGCGCATCGACGATCGCCGCTCCGCTGCGCCCTTCTGAGTCCCCCACGCTGACGAACAGTCCGCCGTCGGCCAGTGGTACGGCAACCCCATGATGTGGCTGCGGAGCCGTCCAGACCGGTGCTGCCGGCGGTTCCATCACATCGTGCGGGTCCAGGACCTGGACGGTTCCGGCGCCGTCGCTGAACAGGGCGACCTTGTCGGCATGGCGGACCACATGACCGGGCTCGGGTGCGGTGAACACCTGATCGGTGAGCTGTGCATCCCCGGCGTAGTAGTGGTTGTGATCACCGTGGCCCTTGACCTCCACCCCGGTGTCGAGGACCTGGAACCCTTCGGCGGTGGAGACGAACAGGTGCTGGGCGTCACCGACCGGGTTCAGGCGGAGGAATCCGGGCAGGGCGATGTCGGCCACCGGTTGCAGGCTGTCGGGGTCGAGCACGAGCAGACCACCGTCGTAGGTGACGGTGATCCGGGTGCCGGTCACCTCGACCGGGGCACTGGGTCGTTGTTCGGCCTCGCCCGGTTCGGCGGGGGTTCCGGCGCATCCACTGACCAGGGCAGCACCGAGCAGCACGCCGGCCGCTGCGGTGATCCTGGGGTGTCGGGAAGGACTCATGGGGCCCCCTATCGATAATGGTTTTCATTTCGAGACAGACCGTAGTCGAAACCGGACCGCAGTGCCACCCGGTGCGGGCGCGAATTGTCCGCCTACCCCTCGGCAGGGCACAGTGAAGCCGTGGCGATTCCAGATTCCGCACCCGTGACCCGTTCGCTCGGCGATGCCGACTGGTGGCGCAGCGCCGTCGTCTACCAGATCTATCCGCGCTCCTTCGCCGATGCCGATGGCGACGGCACCGGTGACCTGCGCGGCATCATCCAGCACCTGCCGTACCTGGCGGAGTTGGGTGTCGATGCCTTGTGGATCAGCCCGTGGTATCCCTCCCCGCTGCTCGACGGCGGGTACGACGTGGCCGACTACCGGGACATCAATCCCGACTTCGGCACCCTCGACGATGCCCGCGAGTTGATCGACTCCGCCCACCGGCTCGGCATCCGGATGCTGATCGACCTGGTGCCCAACCACTCCTCCTGGGACCACCCGTGGTTCGCCCGGGCGATCGCCGATCCAGCCGCCCCGGAGCGCGGCCTCTACATCTTCCGCGACGGTCGCGGTCCCGACGGTGACGAGCCGCCGTCGAACTGGCCGGCGGTCTTCGGCGGCTCGGCCTGGCGGCGGACGACGAATCCGGATGGCTCCCCGGGGCAGTGGTATCTGCACATGTTCGACGTCTCCCAGCCGGACTGGGACTGGAGCAACCCGGCGGTGGCCGAGGAATTCGACTCGATCCTGCGGTTCTGGTTCGACCTGGGTGTGGACGGCTTCCGGATCGACGTGGCCGACTCGATGGCCAAGGACCTGGCCCTGCCCGACGTACCGATCGATCCCCGGACCGGCGAACCGACCGTCGACAAGTTCGTCGGCTCCCCGATCTGGGATCACACCGGAGTGGACGGGATCCACCGACGCTGGCGCGCGGTGGCCGACAGCTATGCCGATGACCCGCTCGGTGCCCGGGTGTTCGTCTCCGAGGCCTACCTGACCCCGTCCGAACGCCTGGTCCGCTACGTGGAACCGGGGCGGTTGCACACCACCTTCAACTTCGACGCCCTGTTGGCCGAGTGGACCGCGCAGACCCAGCGCAATGTCATCGACGCCACCATCGCCGCCCACGCCGCGGTCGGTGCTCCGTGCACCTGGGTGCTGTCCAACCACGACAACCAGCGGGTCGCGACCCGGTACGGCAAGGCGACCACCGGTTCGTCCTTCGGCCCGGGTGGTGTGATCACCAGCGACAACGGCCAGCCGAACATGATCACGAACGACGAACCGACCGACATCGCATTGGGTCGTCGGCGCGCCCGCGCCGCCGCACTGCTGGAGCTCGCCCTGCCCGGCGGGGCCTACATCTACCAGGGCGATGAATTGGGCCTGCCCGAGGTGGAGGACCTGCCGATCGAGGTGTTGCAAGACCCGATCTGGGAACGTTCGGGCCATACCCAGAAGGGCCGCGACGGTTGCCGGGTCCCCCTTCCCTGGTCGGGTACCAGCGCCCCCTACGGTTTCAACTCCGGATCCGAACAGCCCTGGCTGCCCCAACCCGACGACTGGGCCGAGTACACCGTCGCTGCCCAGGAGCGGGCACCACGTAGCCACCTGCAGTTGTACCGCGCGGCACTGGCCGAACGGCACCGCAATCCCGCCCTCGGTGACGGGGATCTGACCTGGGACGAACTGGACAACCGCGATCTGCTGTCGTTCAGCCGGACGCCGGGATTCCGTTGTGTGATCAACTTCGGCACCGAATCGGTGTCCCTGGAGTCCCTCTCCCCCGGCGCCACCGTGCTGCTGCATTCCGGCGACCCGGACAGCGGCGTCCTCGGAGCCGACGAGGCGGTCTGGCTGTCGGTCGGCTGAACCGGGAATCCCCTGCGACGATCATCCGCCGCTGATCCAGCCCCCGTTGATCGACGGGGGTTTGATCAACTGGGTTTGATCAACTGGGTTTGATCAACTGGGGTTGATCGGGACCGGTCTGCCTTCGGGATCGACCGCCACCAGGACGGTGTTGGCGGTGGCGAACACCCGGCCCGTGTCCGGATCGTCGATCTCGGCGGCGAGCTGCACCGAGCTCCGGCCGACCTCGGCCACCGTGGTCCTCACGCGGTACGGCTGCAGCCGATGGGTGATCTGGTCGACGTACTTCACGTCCTGGCGCGCCACCACCCAATGGGCGTCGATGAGCAGGAGATGATCATCGAGGAACCTGACCCTCGCCTCCTGCAGGTAGTCGAAGAAACGGACGTTGTTCACATGTCCGTAGGAGTCCAGGTCCGACCACCGTACCGACAACGGCCACTCGGCCACCTCCGATGCCTTCTCGACCGAGACCTTCGGCAGCGTTCGCAGGTCGGCCCGTACCTCTTCGCGCACGGAGGCGAAGAAGTCGCGCTCGGTCCCGGTCAGCCGACGGACCCGACCGGCGGTGAAGTCGTAGGGACAGGCCACGGTACGGGCGACCAGCGCCTCCCGACCACCGCTGCGGAGCACGTACCCGAGGGAGAACCGCGCTGCCCCGAGCTGCTCCACCCACAACTCGGCCTCCACCGGAGCCGAGGTGTCGGTGATCGAGTACCGGTGTTCCACCTGGTGCTCGGCGACGATCACACCGCCCCCGAGCAGTTCGCTCACCGGGCCGGTGCCGTCGGGACCGCGAAGCAGCAACGCCACCCGGGCCTCCTGCAGACAGTCCACGTAGGCACCGTTGTTGACATGACCGTAGGCGTCGAGGTCACCCCAACGCAGGGGGACCTCCACCGCGAAGCGGGGCAACGACGTGTTCTCCTTCTCGTTCGGGCCGAGTGGGCCGAACGTCCTCAGTCCTCGGGATACAGATCGTCGAGCTGGTCCTGGTAGCGCCGGACGACGGCCTTTCGGCGGATCTTCATGCTCGGCGTCACCTCGCCGGCCTCGACCGAGAGTTCAGAGCCGAGGATCACGAAATCCTTCACCGTCTCCCAACGTTCCAAACGGGTGTTCGCCTGATCGACATAACCCTTGATCAGTTCGCGAACCTTGGGCTCGTCCACCAACTCCTCGACCGACTTGCCCGACAGACCGTTCTCCTCGGCCCAGGCGGTGATCGCCTCCGGGTCCAGTGCGATCAGGGCGGTGATGAACTTGCGGCCGTCACCGTAGATGACCACCTGAGAGGCGTACGGACAGTTGGCGACCACCGTGCCCTCGACCTTCTGCGGGGCGACGTACTTGCCGCCGGAGGTCTTCATCAGGTCCTTCTTGCGATCGGTGATCCGCAGATAGCCGTGATCATCGAGTTCGCCGATGTCGCCGGTGTGGAACCAACCGTCGACGAAGGACTCCGCGGTCTCCTCCGGCTTGTTGTGATACCCGCGCGCAACGCCCGGACCGCTGAGCAGCACCTCACCGTCGTCGGCGATCTTCACCGCCATACCCGGCATCGGCGGACCGACGGTGCCGAACCGGGTGGCCCGCGGGTCGTTGACGAAGCTCACCGCAGAGGTCTCGGTCAACCCGTACCCCTCGATGATCAACAGTCCGGCCGCGTAGAACCAGTCCTGCACCTGCTTGGAAAGCTTCGCCGAGCCCGAGACCATGAAACGCATGTTGCCGCCGAGACGGTCGCGAAGTTTGGAGAACACCAGCTTGTCGGCGAGCTTCTCCTGCCGGGCCAGCCCCTTGGGGATCGGCTTGCCCGCAAGGCGGTACGGGGCGGTGCGCTGGCCGACGGAGAAGGCCCAGCGGGCGATCTTGCCCTTCAGCCCGCCCTGGGTGCCCATCATCACCTTCGCCCGGACCTTCTCGAAGATCCGGGGTGCGCCGGCCATCCAGGTCGGCTTCACCTCGGCCAGGCCGTCGACGATGGATTCGATCCGGCCGTCCACCGCGGTCCGGAAGCCGATCTGCAACTGGATCGACAGCAATGCCTTGCCGAAGACATGGGACAGCGGCAGCCACAGGAACTGCACGTCGTCGGGGTCGAGGATCCCGAAGAGCTCCACCGCGCGACCGATGTAGGACCACGAGTCGTGCGGGATCTCCACACCCTTCGGCCGGCCGGTGGTGCCGGAGGTGTAGATCAGGGTGGCCAGATGCTCCCCGGTGAGACCGGCGACGATGTCGGTGATCAGGTCGGGCTGGTCGGCCAGCTTCTCCCGGCCGAGCCCGCGCAGCTGTTCCCAGCTGTGGACCTTCTCATCGGCAGCCGAACCGTTGATGATCACCAGCGCAGTCAGCCGGTCGTAGAGCTCGGGATGTTCGCGTACCTTCTCCAGCTGCTCGGCGTCCTCGACGATCGCGATGCTGACGCCGGCATCGTCCATGATGTAGGCAACGTCGTCGTGCTGGGTGGTCGGGTAGACCGTGGTGACCGCTCCACCGGCACACATGATGGCCAGGTCGGCCAGGATCCACTCCATCCGGGTGGTGGCGGCGATGGAGACCCGCTGCTCGGGCTGCAGTCCGAGGGAGATCAGACCGGCGGCGAGTTCGAAGACCTGGGTCTGGGTCTCGCGCCAGGTCAGGGTCATCCATTGCTGATCGGCTCCGCGATACCGGAATGCCTCACGATCGGCGGATTTGACCCCCTGGTCGACGAACATCTGGGCCATCGACGCCGCTCGGTCGGTCAACTCGTCAGCCAGTCCCGGATTGTTCCCGGTGTGCACGGGCGCTTCGGTCATCAGGTCCTCCTTGTCCCCTCGCGGAAGCCTACCGCGGAGTAGCCCCGTTCTGAATCCGCCCCTGGATCGCCCACCTGGGATCGACGACGAATGGTGCTCGATCCCGGGCTCGAATTCGCGTCCCCGGCAGAACGCCGAAGGCGGCCACCCGCTGCGCGGGTGACCGCCTTCGGACGGTTCGTCGGACAGGCCATCGGGCCTGCCGGACGACGCGATCAGGACTTGGTGGCCTCGACGCTCAACTCGATGTCGACCTTGTCGCCGATCAGCGCACGACCGCCGTCGAGCGGGATGTTGAAGTTGACTCCGAACTCCTTGCGGACGATCTGGGTACGAGCCTCGGCACCCAGGCGGGTGACACCGTAGGCATCGACGTCGACACCGAAGAACTCCGCCTCCAGGTCGACCGACTTGGTCACACCGGTGATGGTGAGGTCGCCGGTGATGGTGTAGGCGTCACCACCCTTGGCGGTGATCCCGGTCGAACGGAAGGTGATGGTCGGGAACTGCTCGGCGTTGAACACGTCGGCGGTCTTCAGGTGACCATCGCGCTGTTCGTTGTTGGTGCTGACCGAGGAGACGTCGATGGTGACCTCGACCGTTGCCTGGGTCAGGTCGTCCGACGGGGTCTGGATGGTGCCGGAGAAGGAGGTGAAGATGCCGCGCACCTTGCTCATCAGGTGACGGACGACGAAGGCGACCTCGGAGTGGGCCGGGTCGATCTCCCACGTGCCGACGATCTGCTCGGAAGTGGTCTGGGACATGTGCATCTCTCCTGGGTCGTGAGTCGTGGCGACTCACGGGACGATTTAGATTTCAACTACAAGGCCTACGTTACCCCGGCTCCCTCTGCCCGGTCAAGGAGGACCACTCGAGAATTGCACACTTCGGATCGTGAGCCGTCCGATCCCAGTGATGAAACCTTCAACTACTACTCTGGGGGCTGTTTCATCGTGCCCGACGCCCGGGCTCTCGACGCTAAGGTGGAGATCATGTCGATAGCACCACGACCGGCTTCGGCAGCCTCGCCCGCTGCTCGCTGGTTGACCCCGGATCAGCAGCGTGTCTGGCGTACCTATCTGCTCGGGGTCGCCCGGCTCGACGAGTACCTCGATGCTGACCTGCGCAAGCACGGTCTGGATCTCGGTGAGTACGAGATCCTGGTCTGCCTGGAGGAGGTCGAGGGACGACAGCTGCGGATGTCGGAACTGGCCGACCGCGTCCACCAGTCCCGGTCCCGGCTGACCCACACCATCGCCCGGATGGAACGGGCCGGCCTGGTCGAACGGCTCACCTGCCCGACCGACCGCCGCGGTGTCTGGGCGCACCTGACCGAGGCCGGGTACGAACTGTTGTCGGCCGCGGCTCCCGGACATGTGGCGGCTGTCCGACATGCCTTCCTGGAGGCGGTCGGCGAGGAGGACTTCGCTGCCATCGGCCGGGCGTTCACAGCCGTACTGGAGGCGACCGAAGAGAACCGCCAGGATCCAGCTTGACCGCCACCCCCACCGCGACGACCTCGAACTGGACCGAGTTCCGACGCGGTCTGGAACTCGCCGGGTTGTCCGATCTGGTGGACGACTCGACGCTGACCCGCGCTCTCTACTCCTCCGACGCCTCGCTGTACCGGATTCCGCCCCGGGCGGTGGCCAAACCCCGCGACCGAGGACAACTCGAACAACTCGTCCGGATCGCCCTGGACAACGAACTGCCGATCACACCTCGGGGGACCGGCACCTCCTGTGCCGGGAACGCGGTCGGTCCCGGTCTGGTGATCGACTTCCGCGCCGGCCTGAACCGGATCATCGAGCTCGACCCCGAGCAGCGGACCGCGGTGGTCGAACCCGGTGTGGTGCAGGCCGACCTGCAGCGCGCTGCGCTGCCCTACGGACTGCGATTCGGCCCTGACCCGTCGACCCACACCCGCTGCACCATCGGCGGCATGATCGGCAACAACGCCTGTGGCCCCCGGGCCCTGGGTTACGGGAAGACCGCGAGCAATGTGCTCGGGCTGAAACTGCTCACCGGCACCGGTGACCTGCTGCGCGTGGGAGCCGGCGCCGAGGGTGGTCCCCGTGGGACCCAGCTCGACCGTCTGCAGGCACTGGTGCAGGCCAATCTGGCGACGATCCGGACCAACTTCGGCCTGTTCGATCGACAGGTCTCCGGCTACAGCCTGGAGCACCTTCTCCCGGAGAACGGCTTTGCCGCCCATCGTTTCCTGGCCGGCACCGAGGGCACCATCGGGGTGCTCACCGAGGCGACGGTCAACCTGGTGGCCGATGCCCCGCATTCGATCATGGTCGCGCTGGGCTACCCCTCCATGCCGGAGGCCGCCGACGACATCCCGACCGTGCTGCCGTACCGCCCGACCGCGGCCGAGGGCCTGGACAGTCGGATCGTCGATGTGATCATCGACCACCACGGCCCCGGTGCGGTCCCGCCGTTGCCGCAAGGGAAGGGCTGGTTGTTCATCGAACTCGTCGACGACGACCCGGTACGCCTGCGCGAGCGCGCCGAAGCGGTGCTCGCCGACAGTCACGCCCTCGACGGTGTCGTGGTCACCGATCCGGCCAAGGCACGTGCCCTGTGGAAGATCCGCGAGGACGGGGCAGGCCTGGCCCAGGTCTCCCTCGGTGCCCCCGCCTACCCGGGATGGGAGGACGCGGCCGTTCGCCCCGCGCAACTCGGCGCCTATCTCCGTGACTTTGATCTACTGCTGCGTGAGCACGGATTGCAGGGTCTGCCGTACGGGCACTTCGGCGACGGGTGTGTGCACTGCCGGATCGACTTCCCGCTGACCAGTCCCGGCGGTTCTGCCCGTTATCGCGCCTTCATGTTCGACGCCGCCGCCCTGGCCGCCCGCTACGGCGGCTCCATGTCGGGTGAGCACGGTGACGGGCGTGCCCGCTCGGAACTGCTTCCGATCATGTACAACGAGGCGTCGTTGTCGCTGATGGCACAGGTGAAGTCGATCTTCGACCCTGCGAACCTGCTGAACCCCGGTGTTCTGGTCGATCCCGACCCGACCGATGCCGACATCCGAGCGGTGGAGAGCATCGGTACGCCCCTCACCCTGATCGAGCCCGAGTTCGCCGCCGCGGTCCACCGGTGCAGCGGCGTCGGGAAATGCGTCGCCGACATGACCGGCAGCGGCGGTGTGATGTGCCCGTCCTATCAGGCGACCGGACAGGAGAAGGACTCGACCCGGGGACGTGCCCGAGTCCTGCAGGAGATGATCAACGGGTCGATGATCACCGACGGCTGGCGTTCACCTGAGGTGCACGAAGCGCTGGATCTGTGCCTGTCCTGCAAGGGATGTCGTCGCGATTGCCCCACCGGGACGGATATGGCCAGCTACAAGGCTCAGGTGTTGGACAAGGCCTACGCCGGTCGGCTCCGCCCGCGTTCGCACTACACGATGGGCTGGTTGCCGCTGTGGGCCCGGTTGATCACCACTGTCCCGGGCCTGGCCGCGTTGGTGAATGGTGTCGGCAAGGCACCGGTTCTCCGCAACCTGTTGAAATGGACCGCCGGAGTCGATCAACGCCGACCGCTGCCCCAGTTCGCTCCGAAGTCGGCCAAGGCCCGGCTGCGGCGGCACCGCCCACCCTCGGGGCGCACCGTGATCATCTGGGTGGACTCCTTCGACAACGCCTTCGCCGGCAGTCCGAATGTGGAGGCCGCTCTGGAGGTACTGAGTGCGGCCGGGTACGCACCGCAATTGCTGCAGCGCAATGCCTGTTGCGGCCTCACCTGGATCAGCACCGGCCAGCTCGACGGTGCACGACACCACCTCCGGCAGTCCTTGGACGTGCTGCACCCGCTGATCGCCGACGGAACCCCGGTGATCGGTCTGGAACCGTCATGTCTGGCGGTCTGGCGCTCCGACGCCGAGGAACTGTTGCCCGACGATCCGCGGGTGCCGGAGGTCGCCGCCGGGTTGAAGACCCTGGCCGAATTCCTGCGTACCGCCCCGGAGTTCTCGCCTCCCGATCTCAGCGGCCGCCGGATCATCGCGCAGCCGCACTGCCACCACGCGGCAGTGATCGGGTTCGGCCCGGATGCGGAGTTGCTGAAGCGCACCGGCGCCGAGGTGACCACTCTGGGCGGTTGTTGCGGCCTGGCCGGGAACTTCGGTGTCGAGGCCGGACACTACGAGGTCTCGGTGAAGGTCGCCGAACACGATCTGTTGCCGGCGCTCGACGCCGATCCGGACGCGATCGTGCTCGCCGACGGATTCTCCTGCCGGCTGCAGGCCGATCAGCTCGCCGGCCGGAAGGCGATCTCGTTGGCCGAGTTGCTGGCCGACGCGGCTTCCGGATCGATCTGACGCGATCTCGACGAGCCGGCCGAGCCGGCGAGCGCCCGCTGGATCGCACGCATCCGTGTCGCCCGCGGCGGCGGGATGGGCCCGGGCCGGTGGCGATCCGGTGTGGTGATCAACCGGATCGGCACCTGGGGCACCGGCGGAGACACCGACTGACCACCTCGCTCCGCCCCGTATCAGCGCGCGCCGCCGAGATCATCTCGGAGACAGAACGCGAGGGCCCGCCGGGATCACTGGATCCCGACGGGCCTGCTCGAGCGTTGCCCCGGCTCAGCCGCGGGTGAGCCTGCGGTGCGTGGTACGGGTCGGACGAGCCGCCTCGGCGCCGAGACGTTCGACCTTGTTGGTCTCGTAATCGGCGAAGTTGCCCTCGAACCAGAACCAGTTCGCCGGGTTCTCCTCGTTACCCTCCCAGGCCAGGATGTGGGTGGCCACACGGTCGAGGAACCAGCGGTCGTGGGAGATCACCACGGCACAGCCGGGGAACTCCAACAAGGCGTCCTCCAGTGACTGCAGGGTCTCCACGTCGAGGTCGTTGGTCGGCTCGTCCAGGAGCAGCAGGTTGCCACCCTGCTTCAGGGTCAACGCCAGGTTCAACCGGTTGCGTTCACCACCGGACAGCACTCCGGAGGGTTTCTGCTGGTCCGGACCCTTGAACCCGAAGGAGGCGACGTAGGCCCGCGACGGCATCTCGAAGTTGGCGACCTTGATGTAGTCCAAGCCGTCGGAGACGACCTCCCAGACGTTCTTCTTCTCGTCCAGACCGGAACGGCTCTGGTCGGTGTAGCTGATCTTGACGGTCTCGCCGAGTTCGAGCTTGCCGCCATCGGGAGTCTCCTCGCCGACGATCATCTTGAACAGGGTCGATTTGCCGACACCGTTCGGGCCGATCACACCGACGATCCCGTTGCGGGGCAGGGAGAACGAGAGGTTGTCGATCAGCACCCGTTCGCCGAAGCCCTTCTTCAGGTGGTCGGCCTCCAGCACGGTCGATCCCAGGCGCGGACCGGCGGGGATGTTGATCTCCTCGAAGTCCATCTTCTTGTTCCGCTCGGCCTCGGCTGCCATCTCCTCGTACCGGGCAAGGCGGGCGCGGTTCTTCGCCTGCCGTGCCTTCGGGTTGGACCGGGCCCAGTCGAGCTCACGGGCCAGGATCTTCGCCCGCTTGGCATCCTTCTTCCCTTCGACCTGCAAGCGCTCGCGCTTGGTGTCGAGGTAGGTGGAGTAGTTGCCCTCGTAGGGGTGCAGGCGGCCGCGGTCGACCTCACAGATCCACTCGGCGACGTTGTCCAGGAAGTACCGGTCGTGGGTGATCGCGAGGACTGCACCGGGGTAGGACTTGAGGTGACCCTCCAGCCAGTTCACCGACTCCGCGTCGAGGTGGTTGGTCGGCTCGTCCAAGAGCAGCAGATCGGGCTGCTGGAGCAGCAGTTTGCACAACGCAACCCGTCGACGCTCACCACCGGACAGGTTGTCGACGATGGCATCGGAGGGCGGGAGCTGCAGGGCGTCCATCGCCTGCTCGAGCTGGTTGTCGATGTCCCAGGCGTTGCGGGAGTCGAGCTCGGTCTGCACCTCGCCCATCTCGGCCATCAAGGCATCGAAGTCGGCATCGGGTTCGGCCATGGCCATCCCGAGTTCCTCCAACTTCGTCTGCAGCCCCTTGATGTCGGCAACGGCCTCCTCGACGTTCTCGCGGACGGTCTTGCCCTCGGTGAGCGGCGGTTCCTGCAACAGGATTCCGACGGTCGCGTCCTTGGCCAGGTGGGTGTCGCCGTTGTTCACCGGTTCCAGACCGGCCATCACCTTGAGCAGCGTCGACTTTCCGGCGCCGTTGGGTCCGACGACGCCGATCTTGGCGCCGGGGTAGAACGACATCGTGACGTTGTCGAGGATCACCTTGTCACCAACGGCCTTGCGGACACGGGACATGGAGTAGATGAATTCAGGCATGTCGCGGAGTTCAACCTCTGAATGATCGGGGGTGCCGGGGTACCGGCGGGACCGTCCCAGTATGCCAGCAGACCGAGGACCCGGCCCCAGTCCGGGTGTTCCCTGCCGGACGATGTCGGCATTTGCGGTCGTCACACGGACATTGCTGCCGAATACGGCAGCTGTTGCCGTCTGACGACCCCCTTTCTGCCCGGACCCCATGATGTGCCCGCCCGATCGAGCTGGGATTGACCTAACTACAGAAGTACGTAATTCTGTAGTTGTGGATCTAGAGAGGCGGCTCACTGCCTTGGAGTCGGTCGTCGCCGACCTCCGGCGGCGGCTGCACGAGCATGTTCCGGCCGATGGCGCGGGCAGCACCGAGGCGAACGCCCGTCATCCGGCTGAGGACACGGGCGGCACCGAGGCCAACTCGAGGTCAGATCCAGCCGCGGGCGCGGCCGACGCCGAGCCGAACGACCCGAACATCAGTCCTGCCCCGACCGCGGGCAGTGGCGACCCGAACACCGATCGCCACTCGGCCGCGGTGCCGTGGCTGGTCGGGGAATCCGAGCGCGACGGGTCGCCCGGTGGCACCGTTGCCTACGGGGGTGAGGTCGACCTGCCGACCGGTGAGCATTACCAGTGGGAATGGCATCGCCCCACCACCGCGGTGCTTTCACTCGGCTGGGATCAGGTCGCGGACCGGCTCGATGCCCTCGGCAGCCCGGTCCGGCTGCGCATCCTGCAGGCGGTCCTGAACGGTACGCAGACCACCGCCGGGCTCAGCGAAGTTCTCGGCCTGGGCACCGGCGGGCAGTTGCATCATCACCTTCGATCACTGTCCGCGGCGGGATGGCTGACCTCGACCGCCCGCGGGCACTGGACCGTGCCCGGGCCCCGGGTGATCCCGCTGCTCACCACCATCCTTGCGACAGGAGAATGAACGCGATGACCGAACGGTTCACCGACCGACGGACCCTCCTGATCAGCCTGGGGATCAACCTGTGCGTCGGCCTGGCCATCGCCCTGCTGATCGCCCCGACCACCCATCTGGGTGACCGAACCGACGGGGACCCAGCACTGGCCGAAAGGGTCCGCAAGACCCTCGGATCGGGTGCCGGCTACGGTTCCGTCGCAGCCGCGGAGATCACCACCGATTCGGTCAGCCACGCCGGTCTGGGGCCGGAGGGCGAGGTCCCGAACGCCGATTCGAGCTTCGAGCTCGGATCGATCACCAAAACCTTCACCGCGAGCCTGCTGGCTCTGGCGATCGAGCGCGATGAGGTCACCCTGGACGATCCGGTCGCCGATCATCTGCCCGAGCTGGCCGCCAGCGAAGCCGGCACCGTCACCCTGCGGGAACTGGCCACGCACACCTCCGGCATCCCCAGCATCCCGCCGGCCATGGCGACCCGCTGGTCCTTCTTCGGCCCCGGGACGTTCACCGCGGTCGGCGGAAACCCGTATCGGGGTGTCGCGACCGCCACCTTGCTCCAGTGGGTGGCACAGACTCCGCTGGACGGCCGCGGAGAGGACCGCTACTCCAATGCCGGGGTCGCGGTACTGGGCCACGCGCTCGCGGCAGCGGCCGGCACCGACTACTCGACGCTGCTGCAGGATCGGCTGCTCGACCCGCTCGGGATGGAATCCACGGTGTTGCTCGGTGACGACTCTGCCGAACCGGAGCAGTTCAGCGGATCACACATGACCAACGGCATCCGTGCGGTCCCGTGGTCAGGTGAGGCATTCGCCCCGGCCGGCACCTCTACCCGTACCACCGCCGCAGACATGAGCCGCTATGCCCAGGCGCTGCTCGACGGCACCGCCCCGGGCGCCGCTGCCATGGAGCCGATCGCAGAGGTGGTCTCCGACGGCGTCCCCACCCCCGGCGCCATGCTGTGGCAGTTGGAGGACGTCGACGGCACATCGATCACCTGGCACAACGGAGGCACTGCCGGCAGTTCCTCGATGCTGGCGATCGACCGGGAGGCGGGGCGGGCGGTGCTGTTGTTGTCCAACCATTACAACGACGAGTCCGGCGCGACCACGGATGCCGGCATCTTGCTGGTGACCGATTCCGAAGCCTCCACAGATAGCCCGCCGCTGACCCTCACGAGTTTCGTGCCGGTGCTGATCGGGTTGTTCTTCGGGCTGTCACTGCCGATCGCCGCCTTTCGCCGCAAGTCACCGACCCGTCTGCAGGTGGCCGACGGCGTGGTCTGGGGGCTGGCCGGGGTCCTGGTGATCCTGATCGGCGGGCCCTGGGCGAACATCCCGCCAGCCCTGCTGGCGGTCCCGATCGCGCTGCTGCTCGGGGCCTCCTCCCCCGCTGTCCGTCGTCTGCTCACCGACGACACCACGAAGACCGGTTGGTGGTCGATACCGAGCCTGCTGATCGGAGCGGCCGTCCTCGCCTACTGTCTGGCCTGCGTCGCCCGCTGAGGCCTCCGGATCCCGGACCAGGTCTCAGGCGGCGATCTCACCGGTGACCGGGTCGACCGATTCACCGTCGGCCATGGTGACCGGAGCGGACTCGGCGTCATCGGATTCGGGACGCGGCTGTGGCGACTCCCGCTTCTTGAACACCGTGGTGCCGTAGGTCAGGTCGTGGCCGACCACATCGGCATGGATCACCAGCCGCTCCCGCGGTTCGCCGTCACGGTTCTCCCACTGCTCGGTCCGCAACCGTCCCTGGACCAGGACCGGCTCGCCCTTGCCCAGCGAGAAGCCGACGTTCCAGGCGAGTCGACCGAAGACCTTCACCGTCACCCAGGTGGTCGGCAGGTCCGTCCACTCCCCTGATGAACCATCGCGCTGACGCGGGGTGCAACCGAGCCTGAACGTCGCCACGCGCACCCCCTGCGGTGGTCCGTGGACCTCGATCGGCCCGCCCACTCGTCCGCTCAACATCACGCGCGCTTCCATCTCTGCCTCCGATGTTCCGACATCCCGGACCGCCCGGGCTCATCGAGACAATGGGTGCTCGGGCACCTGACGCGCGGACGCGCGGAGAATCTGTGGAGAACTTCGAGAACCACCCGAGCTGTGGAAAGTGGCCGGGACACCGATCCGCCGGCGGCCGGGGAAACAATCCGCCGGCGGCGGAGGGAGACGATCCACCGGCGGCGGACCGACCCGAGACCGACCCCGGTCAGCGACCGGAGGAGATGTACGGCGAGTGCGTCCCGGTCGGCTGCCGGCCGGCATCCGGTGGCGCGAACTGCGGGCCGAGGTGCGGCTCCGCCGGCCGACCACCGAGCATCGGAGCGTTCGACACCTGAGCGCGCCGCCGCCGACCCGGCAACCGTGGCCACGGTGTCTTGGTGAACGGCTCCACCACCGCCTGCGGCCGATTCTGCGCGATCACCGCCAACAACTCCCGTTCGCGCTCGTGCCCGGCGCCGTCGACCAACCCCCGGGTCATCGCATCGCGCAGGTACGCCAGCTCGATCATCGCCCGTTGCAACCGCCAGGTGGCAGCCACCCGCCTGGTCAGCACGGCGTGGAAGAAGCCGACGAACCGCTTCCGCAGGCTGGACATGACCACCGGGTCACCGGCCTGCAACTGACCGGTACGGGCGTAGTCGGTGAGCCTGGCCCGGACCAGCTTCGACTCCCGGAACAGCTGACGAATGGCGAAGATGGTCATCGTCACCACCAGCCCCCAGTAACCGAAGATGTAGATCAGCGTCTGCTGGGCACCGGCCTGGCTCAGGCTCGCGACCGAGTTGAAGATCATGTGCAGCAGCACGGCGACGACGAACCCGACCAGCGGCGCCATCACCCGTACCAGCTTGGACTTCGCCCGGATGCCGATGGCGATGCCGAGGCCGATCATCATGGTGAACAGCGGGTGGGCGAAGGCCAGCATCAGCCCCCGCATCTGTGCGAGCTCGGCCATCGCCTGTTCCGGCGGTGCGGCGCCGATGGTCTCCCGGGCGGCGAAGCCGACCCGGCCGTAATAGATCATGTTCTCGATGAAGGCGAAACCGACTCCGGACAGGGCACCGAGGACCAGTCCGTTCAGCCGATTCACCCACAGATTGCGGGCGAACACCGCCAGCAGGAACAGCACCGTTCCCTTCGTCGCCTCCTCCACGAACGGCGCCACGAAGATGGCTGCCCTCGGCGCGGTCTGCGGGTCACCGGCACCGGCGATGCTCAGGTAGGCAGTGGCACAGGTGTTGATCATCAGCGACGCATAGGTCGCGGCGCCCGCGCCCCAGGCGAGGCAGACGATGGAGGCGAACGGGCGGGGTCGCCACCGACCGGCGAGCAGGAAGAGCAGCACCAGCACCGCCGCGGTCGGCCAGGCGAATCGGAAGGCCATCTCCCAGAAGTCGCCGATACCGACCACCCGGTCGCTGCCGGCCTCGGTGTCCCGGCAGACCAGCGCATCCCGGGTCGGCACCACCTGTTGAACCAGCGCCCACAGCCCGATCAGCGAGACCACCAGCAGCCCGAGATAGATCCAGGTGAGCCGATCGGTCAGCACCCGCTTGGGGAACGGTACGTCGGAGCGATCCGGCGGCAGACCGGAGCGCTGACGTTCCTTCACGGCAGGATCGGACGACATGGCCGCCAGCGTACCCAAGCCACGGACCGACCCGGTTGTCCCGATCAGGCACGGCCCCCCACGCCGGCTCCTCGTGCAGCGACTCTGCCCGACGAGATCGACCCCCTACAATGTCGGGTCGGGCCCCCGTAGCTCAGCTGGATAGAGCAGGTGACTTCTAATCTCCAGGCCGCAGGTTCGAGTCCTGCCGGGGGCGCTCGGTGTCCCGACCGCCGACCTGCTCGGATCGGGCCTAGACTTCGTGGCGATGACTGCCACCGATCACACCAGCCTGGGCGTGCAGATGTTGAACGACCGGGTGCTGGTCAAGCCGAGCAATCCGGGCGAGCGGACCACCCGGGCCGGGATCCTGATCCCCGCCACCGCCGAAGTCGCCAAACGCCTGATCTGGGGTGAGGTGGCTGCGGTCGGCCAGCACGTACGCAGTGTCAAGGCCGGGGAGATGGCGTTGTTCAGCCCCGAGGATCGCTCCGAGGTGGAACTCGGCGGCGACATCTATGTGGTGTTGCGAGAACGCGACCTCGACGCAGTCGCCAGCGACCGCAATGCGGGCGGTACGGGGCTCTACCTCTGAATCGCGGTTCGTGTCGGTGGTGCCCGGAACACCGACCGGCACCGCTGCCGATCGGCAGACCCGCCGACGCGACCAGCCAGAGCCTGTCAGGACACCGGTCATCACGGCTGGGTCAGGATCCAGGCCAACAGATAGGAGCGTGAGTTCCCGTCGTCCAGGAACTCCTCGGGCAGAGAGGTCGCCTCGGCGATGGCACGCTCCCGGTCCTCACCCCCGGCCATCGCCAGATACATCAGCAGATAGTCGCCGAACGCCTGGTCGAACCCGGCGGCGGACGCCTCGTCGACCCGCTGCCGGATCCGCTCCGGATCGGTCGCCAGATAGGACATCGACGGGTTGAGCGGAATCAGCAGGATTCCCAGTTTGGCTGCCGGCTCGGGTGAGAACCAGGTCGCATACTCCCGTTTGCCCGACCAGTTCAACGAGACGATGTCGTGGTCGTAGCCGGAATAGACCGGATCGGACAAGTCGATGTCGGTCCAGTACTGCAACCCCGACGCCGCCTCCAACGACAACAACCACTCCGCCTCGTCCAGCAGGTCGGTGTTCTCACTGGCTCGGGCCCACAGCGCCAGGCCGGTCCAGGCGTTGACCGCCTCGGAGATCGACTCCTGGTTGTTGCCGTCCCCGAACGGAGCGGTTCCCGAGGCCCAGGAGTGGCCCATGTAGGTGTCGAACACCCGGCGCTGCGGGAAGCTGTCATTCGCCTCCGAGGTGGCGATGTCGGCGGCCAGAAGGTCCATCACCGGTGACAGCTGATCACGCAGCTCCGGCTCGTACAGCAGCAGGATCGCTGCAGCGTAGAGGAAATGTCCGTAGTGGAAGTGATGATCATTGAACTGTTCGGAGCCGAACGCGGTGACCTGGCCGATCATCCCCTTGGCCTCGGGGTCGTAGACGAAGCAGCGCTCGGCCCGCGAGGCACACCCTTGTTGTTCGGCCCACAACAGCAGTTGCTCGCGCAGCCGGGCGCGGATCGTGTCCGCCTCCGCGGTCAGCTCCAGTCCGCTCGCCAGGTTCAGCAGTTGGGCCTCGCGTTGCAGCGCCTTCCCGCCGAAGTAGCTGTCTGCCGGGAACTCCGGTACGGCGGCAGCATCGGCCTTCACCGTCTCGATCAGCAACTCGCGATCGGCATCGTCGAGGGAATCCAGGTCCAGATCGGTGACCACATCGATCACCGGGGTACGCCAGCTGAGCCGGCTGCCGGTGCACAGTGCGAGTGTCCCGGTGACACTGGCGTAGGCCGCGCTGATGCACTCCTGATCGCCGCCGGCTCCCCCGGTGCGTTGATGTGGTTCCACCACATAGGCCGTGCTCCCGGAGTCGGTCACGTAGTCGAGGGTGGTGATCAACTCCTCACCGTCGCGCTCACGATGCAGTTCGACATCGGTCACCGGGGAGGTCGCTGCCTGCGCCAGCGCCGTGGTCTCTGCCCCCTCGGGTACCGGCCACCAGCCGATCACACCACCCTGGTCGATCGTGACGCTCGAACCGTCCAGGCTGCCGTCGGTGATCGCCATGCCGTACCGAGACCCCGCGACGGTGGTCTCCCACACGCCATCGGCCACCTCCGTCGGTGCACCGTCAACGGTCAACGTACCGGCCTCGTCGGCGGTCCAGGTGATGAACGGCGACCCCCGTGTCAGTTGCACCGTGCCGACCGCTCGCTCACCGGTGACCGCGATCTTGACGATGAACTCGTCATGCTCGGTCACCGTCGCCGCGGCCGCCCCCGTACCGACGGTGATCGCCGGCGTGTGGGATCCAGCGATCAGGTCCGCGGTCGTGGTCACCGGCGGCAGACCGAGGCCGAACCCCTCCGCAGTGAGGCCGAACGACATCGGGACCGGGTAGACCGCCATCGGCTGCTCGCCGTAGACCAGACCGGAGTACCACCGGTTGGTTGCCGGCGCGACACCGTCGGCCAGCCGCGATGCAGGCAGGCCCCCCAGTGATTCCTGGGTCTGTGCCTCGACCAGCGGTTCCACGACCGATTCGTCCATCGCCCGGTCGCCGAGCTCGCCGCTGGGTCGACCGGTCCCACCACCGTCCGGATCCGGGGCACCCGGGGTGCAGGCGGTGGCCAGCAGACAGATCACCAGAACCGGAATCGCCCCTCTCAGTCGACTCACCGCAGACCCACCTGATGCAGGAAGTCCAGCCAGAGGTCGTTGACCCCGGCAAGCGGACCGGTGTCGACCAGATCGATCGTCACCATCACCGGCGTGCCCGGCGCCGTCAGACTGGCCGGCTCGACCGTGTTCAGTCTCCTCGACTCGACCACCACGGTGCTGGTCGTGCCTGTCTCGTCGGTACTCACCGAAACCGCCTGCACCTGTCCGTCGATGATCGAATTGTCCGGCAGGGTCACCCGCGCCGGCGACCCGATCGACAACCGCCCGTACTCCCGGGCGGTCAGGTGGAACTTCGCCTGCACCCGGCGCCGCTGGTCGACGGTCAGTTCGGCCAGCGGTTGGCCGAAGGCCAAGGAATTGCCTTTCTGGGCGTTGATCTCGGTGACCGTCCCGTCGACGACCGCTCGGTAGGTCAAGGTGCCGGTCTCGGTGTCGACGGTGTAGGCATCGTTGTCGGTCACCATCAGGCCGTTCTCGATGTCCTGCAGCAGCTGCAGGCTCTGCACCGCGAACAGCCGGTCCCCTTGTTGCACCTGGTCCCCCGCCCGGACCCACTGCTCGACCACGGTGCCACCGTGGTCGGCTCCGACCACGTAGCGATCGGCGACCACCTCACCGCTGAACGAGGCCAGTTGGTTCTGTCGCTGATTGAAGACCAGCACCAGTGCCGCACTGATCACCAAAGTCAGGATCAGGGTACCGAGCAGGCGGAATCGGCTGCGCCAGGTCATGCTGTTACCTCGACGATCTCGGTCTGGTTCCGGGCGGCCACGGTGATCGATTCGGGATCGACCGGTTCGCTCGCCTTTTGCTTCCTGGCCTCACGTCGAGCGATCCGGGCCTCGCGGCGCATGGCCGAGGATTCCCGCAACGCCAGGATCACGAAGGCGAGGATGATCAACGTGTTGATCACGTTCCAGATGGTTGCCAGTGTCAAGTGCCAGTTGGCGGTGTCCCGCCAGACGGCGACAGCGGAGGTGACCAGCAGGAAGACGAGCACCGCGACCTGAGCCTGGATGGAGTTGAACGGCGAACTGCGTTGGCCGGCCGAGCCGGTCACATGCCACTTCTGGTCCCGGCCCAGGAATGCGTTGATCAAGGCCTTGCCGTAGATCGGGAAGGACACCGCCGCCAAGGTCAGCACCTCCCAACGGAAGGACCCCACGGTGTAGGCGGCGAGCAGGATCTGCATCCCGTACAGACCGCAGTAGAACAGCAGCCAACTGGACACCGAGATGCTCAGGTCCATCGGCCGCAGATCCAGATAGATCTCCAGCGCAGGTACGAACAACAGGATCCCCGGCGCCAGCCCGGTCATGTAGTGCGTCGCCGTGACCAGGTACATCAGCCGCTGGTCGAGGGTGAGCGACACCCGGGGACTGAGCGGGTTCCTGTTCAGCAGAATCTCGAAACCTCCGGTGGCCCACCGGGTCTGCTGCCGGGTGTAGTCCTCGATGGTCTCGGGTGCATCGCCGACCGCCAGCGGGTCGGAGATGTAGATCGTGCGCCATCCTCTTTCGTGCAGCATCAGGCTGGTCCACACGTCCTCGGACTTCGATCCGGTGTACATACCACCGACGTCGTTGATCGCGGCCCGCCGGAAGATCACGTTCGTACCGACACAGAAGGCGGCGTTGAAGTGGTTGCGACCGGGTTGGATGAACCGGTAGAAGACCGACTGCATGTACCCGGCCCCGCGGGCGATGAAGCTGTGCATGTTCCCGTACACCTGCGGAGTCTGCACGAAGGCGACATTCTGATCGACGAAGAAGGGGACGGTCTCGACCAGGAACTCCGGGTCGGGTACGAAGTCGGCATCGAAGATGCAGAAGAACTCACCCCGGCTGAGGCTCAGGGCGTGGTTGATGTTCCCGGCCTTCGCGCCACCCGAACTCAGCCGCCGAACGTAGCGGACCCCGAGTTCGGCGGCCATCGCCTTCACCTCGTCGGAATGCCCGTCGTCCAGCACCCAGGTGAGGTGTTCACCCCGAAGATCTCTGGCCGCCAGCACGGTACGCCGAAGGATCTCCACCGGTTCGCCGTAGGTGGTGATGAACACATCGACTGCGACCCTGTGGCCGGCGATCACCATCGGCGTCCCGACCGACGGTTCGGCCCCGCCGAACAAGGCCGTCCTGGCCGCCCAGAACGCCTCGTCGCGCGGGCCTTTGGCACCGGCCAGGATGGTGCACATCGCCAGCATGATGTGGAAGACGATGACCGCCTCGGCGATGATCACCATCAGGTATGGCAGCAGGTCACCGCGGTTGTCGGGGTTGAGCAGGAAGGTGGCGTAGGCGAGCACCCCGAAGGTCGCCAACAGGCTCAGCAAGATCATCACCGGTGAATAGGGTCGGCGCACCCGTGCCCGGCGGCTGTTCGGTTCGTGGTTGTCGACAGGGGCAAGATCGTGGACAGGTTGCAATGCACACAGCCTTCCGGACAACGGGCACCCGGGCCCGTTGATGTCGTCGTGGGCGCACCCACGACGGACCGCAAACTCACATGCTCGGCGTCCGAGTCAGATGGTCTCGGACCGTGGTCGATGATCGACCGACAATGACCGCCGTGTCACCGGGTGGGGCACTCAGGGGCGTCCGGGCTGACCTACTCCTGGCCCGTAGCAGCCATTCCCACCGAACTGGCTGGCACCAGTCTAGACAGACGGTGGCCTCGCGGGAGGTCAATTTAGGGTGAACTCTTCGCCTCCGCCGACTCCCCCTGTCGGTACCGTGCCGGTCGCTCGCCACTCGGAGCGTTCGCCCGGACCGGAACGGATCGGAGTTGTACGTTCGGAGGGTGTCCCAGCCCTCCATCGGTTTGGCCCGACTGGCCTTCTCCACCTACGCTCCCACCCTGGTCTCGACGATCGGGCTCGGCGCGGTCTATCCGCTGATCGCGCTGACTGCCCGCGACCTCGGCGCTTCGGTCGGCACCGCTGCATTCATCGTCGCCCTGTTGGGTGTCGGGCAGTTGTTGGGAGACCTGCCGGCCGGTCAACTCGCATCGCGGTTCGGTGAGAAATGGGCGCTGGTCGGTGCCTGCGTCATCGACGCCGTTGCCTTCTGCGTGGCATGGCAGGCACCGAATGTCGGAGTGCTCGGTGCCGCGGTGCTGGTGGCCGGGATGTCGGCCGCGGTGTTCGGGCTCGCCCGCCAGGCGTACCTGACCGATGCGATCCCGAGCCACCAACGTGCCCGCGCGATGTCGACCCTGGGCGGGGTGTTCCGGATCGGGATGTTCATCGGACCGCTGATCGGCGCCTTCGTGGTCACCCATTTCGGGCTCCAGGAGGCCTATCTGCTGGCCGCTGCCACCAGTCTCCTGGCGGCGGTGATGAATCTGAGCCTGCCTCCGCTGCCCGAACGTACCGACCAGGCCGTGGCCGGTCAGCGGTTGGGCTTCTGGCGGTTGTTGTCCGATCACCGCAAGGTCTTCGCCACCTTGGGGGTCGGGGCGCTGCTGATCATGATGGCGCGTGCGGCCAGACTCAGCCTGGTCCCCCTGTGGGCGGAGTCGCAGGGCATCGATGCAGCGACCACCAGCATCATCTTCGGCATCTCGGCTGCTGCCGACATGCTGCTGTTCTATCCCGGCGGGATGATCATGGACCGCTTCGGACGGTTCTGGGTCGGCGTACCGGCCATGGTGGTGATCGGTGCCGGTCTGGTGCTGCTCGCGCTGACCCACGATCCGGTGACCGTCGGTGTGGTGGCGGTGCTGATCGGCCTGGGCAACGGCATCTCCGCCGGCATCGTGCTCACCCTGGGAGCCGATCATGCCCCGGTCGCCGGCCGACCGAAGTTCCTGGCCCTGTGGCGACTGTTCGCCGACGGTGGCAATGCACTCGGCCCATTGCTGGTCTCCGCCGTGGTCGCGGTCGCGCCCTTGGCGGCCGCGGTGGTGGTGATGGGCGGTCTGACCCTGGCCGGCGCAGGCTGGCTGGCGCGCTGGCTGCCGGTGGCACCACGGCTTCGACGGCTCGACCCCGGTGATCGATGACCGATCCGCCGGTGATGATGCGTAGAGTTGGCCCATGTGAGTCCCAAACAGAACACGCTGGTCTGGATCGACTGTGAGATGACCGGGCTTGACCTCGACAGTGATGCGTTGATCGAAGTCGCGGCCCTGGTCACCGACAGTGAGCTGGAGATCCTCGGCGACGGCATCAAGGTCGTCATCAAACCGACCCCCGAGGCGCTGGCGGCGATGGGCGACTTCGTCCGGGAGATGCACACCAAATCAGGTCTCATCGATGAACTGGACGACGGGTTGACCATGGCCGAGGCCGAGCAGCGGGTGCTCGACTACGTCCGGGAGTACGTACCCGAACCGAGGAAGGCCCCGCTGGCCGGCAACACGATCGGCACCGACCGGATGTTCCTCGCCCGTGACATGCCGACCCTGGAGAGCCACGTCCACTACCGCAACGTGGATGTGTCCTCGATCAAGGAACTGGCCCGCCGGTGGTACCCGAAGGCGTTCTACCAGGCGCCGCCGAAGTACGGGAACCACCGGGCCCTGGGCGACATCGTCGACTCGATCAACGAGTTGCGGTACTACCGCGAGGCGGTCTTCGTGCCACCACCCGGACCGCAGAGTGCCGAGGCCAGGGAGATCGCCAGCCGGGTGACGAAACCGCACCAGCTGAACTGATTGGCCCCCGAGCCGGGACACGGGCTAAGATGTGGCGGTCCCGGAAACGGGCATGGTGGCTATAGCTCAGCTGGTAGAGCATCGCGTTGTGGTCGCGAGGGTCGCGGGTTCAAGTCCCGTTAGCCACCCCAACTTGCGGCGAGGGAGTCCTCCTGCTGAGACGGTGTTGCCACCGTCGGAGTGATGTTCGACGATGAGCCGGACAACGTAAGCAGCCACCAAGCCCCCGGTTGCGCAGCATCGGTCCGGGGGCAGACACGAGACACGAGACACGACGGAGTGTTGATGAGCCACGAAGTTCCCGTCACCAACAGAGAGGCAGAGGACCGTCAGGGGTACTTCGCCGTGCTGGTCTTCCCGGTGTTGATCATCCTCGGCGGAGCGGTTGGTTACTTTTTCGCCGAACCCGTGAGCGGACTGTCCGGCTTGGTGAATCCCCTGCTCGGCGTGGTGATGTTCACCATGGGCCTGACCCTGCGGCCGGTGGACTTCGCGCTGATCGCCAAACGGCCGCTGCCGGTGCTGATCGGAGTGGTCGCCCAATACGTGATCATGCCCTCGGCGGCGGTACTGGTGACCGTCCTCCTGCAACTGCCACCGGAGCTGGCGGCCGGGGTGATCCTGGTCGGCTGCGCCCCTGGTGGTACGGCATCCAATGTCGTGTCCTACCTGGCCCGCGGTGATGTCGCCCTGTCGGTGACGATGACCTCGGTCTCCACCCTGCTGGCGCCGATCATGACGCCGCTGCTGACGCTCTGGCTGGCCGGTCAGTACATGCCGGTGAATGCCGCGTCGATGGCGATCACGATCGTCCAGTTGGTGTTGCTACCGGTGGTCGCGGGTCTGCTGATCCGGCTGCTGTTGCCAAGGGTCGTCGACCGGTTGCTGCCGGTGCTGCCCTGGTTGTCGGTCGCCACCATCGCGGTGATCGTCGCCGTGGTGGTCTCCGGCAGTGCCGACAGGCTGATCTCGGCCGGGCTGCTGGTACTGGCTGCGGTGGTGCTGCACAACGTGATCGGCATGGCGCTCGGGTACGGTGTCGCCGCGCTCACCGGGCAGCCGTACTCGGTGCGGCGTACCGTCGCCATCGAGGTAGGGATGCAGAACTCCGGTCTCGCCGCCGGCCTGGCGGCGCAGTACATGAGCCCGCTGGCGGCCCTGCCGGCAGCCGTCTTCTCGGTCTGGCACAACATGTCCGGGGCGCTCTTCGCCCTGCTCTGCCGACGCCGTGACCAGCAGCGCGCGCTGGGCGCGCCGGCCCCCGATCCGCTGCCCCGCTGACCGACCGGGTGGATCCCCGACACACGCGGGCCCACCCCGGATCTGTGGCCGCGGTGACGCGGCCGTACCCCGCTCCTCGACCTCCCCCGAGTTGGCCGATTCCCGCACTTGGGTAGGTTGGGACCGATGCGGACCGTTCGAATCCAGTCCCGGGGGTTTACCGACTGATGTCCTTCGACCTGCTGCCCGACGACGTCGCGCGCGCCGACGTCCCGGTGATCGCTCACCAGGATGTGACCCTGCGAGAACCCGGACCCGGGGACACCGCGGTCATGGCCGAACTTGCCAAGTCACCGTGGACCTCGTGGTGGCGTACCGACACCACCCCACCGAATCAGGTGTTCTGGGTGGTCGAGCACGACTCCGAGGTGCTCGGCATCATCACCTGGGCCCCGACACCCGTGGTGGCCGACCTCCGCTTCACCGTCCACCCCGATGTCGAGGACCTCGCCCCGATGGTGCAGGCCGTCTCGATGGTCCTGGACCACGCGTTCGCCGAGGGGACGACCAAGTCGGTCCGCTGGACGGCCATGGCCGGCGACCTCGCGGGAACCAAGGTGGCCCACGCCGCGGGCATCCGGTTGCACCAGCAGTTGCCCGACCATCTGGCCGACGGCGACGGCAACCTGCACGATGCCTGGCTCGGCAGCATTCGCGCCGAGGAGGACCGGGAGCCGAAGACCGTGTGGCGGTGGACCGAACTGCGTACCGAGCGTTTCCTGCTGCGCCCGCTCGCCGAATCCGACGATCCGCGGATCCGGGAGACCTTGGACGATCCGATCTCCCGTACCTTCCTGTTCGATCGACCGAAGCCGTTGACCGATGCCCATGCTGGCGCCGAGCGGATCACCAAATGGTGGAACGCGGCCCGCGGACTGAGCTGCACCTGGGCAGTGGCCGACGCCGGGACCGACGACTACCTCGGCGACATCTCGCTGTTGAAGATCGACGCCACCACCGGTGCCGAGCTCGGCTTCTACACCCATCCGGGGGCCCGTGGTACGGGTGTCCTGGCCGAGACCGTACCGGTGATCGTCGCCCATGCGTTCGACGACCTGGACCTGCGGCGACTCACCCTGATGGCCGCCGAGAGCAACCTCGGTTCACAGAAGCTTGCCGAGAAGGCCGGGTTCCACCACTTCGGCACCCAGCCGTCGGCTGCCCTGTCCGGTGAGGTGATGGAGGACCTCATCGGGTACGAGCTGCTGCGGGACTGATCCTGGCGGCGCCGATCGAGGCCACCACGAAACCGATCAGACAGACGACCAGCAGGCCCAGACTGATCCCCACCGCAACGGCCCAGCCCTGCTGGTAGACAGCGGGCTGCCCGAACGCCCCGCCGGCCACAGCCTCCCCGACCGGAGCGGGCAGGATCGCGGTGATTTTGGTCGTCACCACGCCGGCGAACAGTGCGACGAAGATCGCCTCGGCACCGATCCGGAACAGGTTCAACACACCCGCTGCGGCACCTGCTCGCTCCGGCGGTACGGCAGCCAGGGCTTCGGCGTCGACGAAACCGAGTGGTAGCCCGAACCCAGGCCCAGCAGGATCATCGGCACGACCAGGACAGCGAGCGGCAGTTCGGCGCGGAGCAGGAGCATGCCGGCGGCACCGAACAGCAGACAGAGCAGTGACAACACCACCACGGTGGTGGTCGAGATGGGCACGGCGGCCCGCAGGCGGTGCACGGCGGCGGGGGCGACCAGCACCGGAATGGTCATGATCAACAACATCGACCCGGCGGTGCCGGGCTGTACCTCGTGAACGGCGTGCAGAGCACTCGGCAGATAGATCAGCAGGCAGACGAAGCCGATCGCGCCGGCGACGGGCACGATGGTCATCGCCAGGAACCGGTGCGAACGCAGGGCACCGAAGTCGAACAGCCGCGCCCGGGATGCGGCGGGTTGTCGGCTGCTCGACGGGATCCGGCCACTGGCCGCCAGCGCGAGCAGCAGGACCAGTGCATGGGCCACGAAGATCGCTCGCCACCCCGCGATCGTGAGCAGTACGCCGGACAGGAACGGTCCGGCGGCCAGGCCGAGACCGTTGACGGTGCCGAAGAGAGCGAATGCCCGGCTGCGCGCCGCTCCACTGAACAGCGCATTGATGATCGGTGCCGCGCCGGTGAGCACCGCGGCGGCCCCGATCCCGGCGATCACCCGCGCGAGGTCGAGCAGCAGCAGGTTGCCGGCCACGGCGGAGACCGCGGACCCCAGGGCGGCCAACCCGACACCGATCCGGAACGACCGGGTGTGCCCGATCCGGTCCGAGGCGACTCCCCAGACCACGGTGCACAGGGCGAATGCCAGGTTGAAACCGTTGACCACACCGGGCAGTCCGACCGGATGGAAGCCGAGCTCGGCCCCGATCTGCGGCAGGGCGACCGCCGAACCGGCGATCGACAACGGGATCACGAATTGGGCCGACAGCACCACTGCCAGCACACCGCGTTGCTGCATGGACGTTCCTCCAGACGAACGATCAAACTCGTAGGTTCCATTTTGGTCGAACCTAAGACACGATGAGGTACGATGCAACTCGAACCTTCACGAGGAGCCGGATGTCGATCGAACCCACCACGGATGAGCTCGAACTGGGTCCCGTACTGACCGCACTCGCCGATCCTCACCGGCGACGGGTGATCCAGGACCTGATCGAGGACTCGACCGGTGCCGAACGCACCTGCACCAGCTTCGGCCTCCCGGTCTCGAAGTCCACCCGGAGTCACCACTTCAAGGTGCTGCGGGAGGCCGGGCTGGTCCACCAGGTCGATCGCGGGAACATGAGCGGCGTGACCTTGCGCCGGGAGGAGATAGAGTCCCGCTTTCCGGGCCTGCTGGAACTGCTGCGGAGCGAGCCGGTTGAGCCCTGAGACCGACGACCGGCGCCGATTGGCAGGTGGACTGGCTGCCTCCCTCGGCGCCTCGGTCAGCAACCAGACCGGGGCCGCGGTCGGCGCCCTGGCCTTCGCGATGATCGGTCCCACCGGGGTGGTCGCGGTACGCCAGGTGGTGACTGCCACCGCCTTGGCCGTGATCGCCCGCCCGCGGATCCGGTCACTGAGTCTTCATCAACTGGCACCGGCCCTGGCGCTGGCCGCGGTCTTCAGCGTGATGAACATCAGCCTCTATGCCGCGATCGACCGGATCGGCCTCGGCCTGGCCGTCACCATCGAATTCCTCGGCCCGCTCGCGGTCGCGGTCGCCGCCTCCCGCAAGCCTCTCGACCTGTTGTGCATCCTGGGCGCCGGGATCGGCGTCTGGGTGCTGGTCGATCCCTCCCCGACCAGTGACCTGCTGGGCATCGGACTGGCCCTGCTCGCAGCGACCGCCTGGGCGGTCTACATCCTGGTGAACCGCTCACTGGGCGCCCGACTGCCGGGAATCGAGGGTACGGCCGTCGCCAGCATCCTCAGTGCCGGTGTCTGGGCGCCGATCGGGCTGCTCTGGTTCCTCCTGCATCCACCGAGTGCGGTTGCCATCGCACTGGCCGCGGTCTGCGGCCTGCTCGCTTCCGCACTGCCGTACTCACTGGACGTGATCGCGCTGCGTCGGATCCCCGCGGGACTGTTCGGCACCATCACCAGTGTGAACCCGGTGCTGGCCGCCCTGGCCGGACTGCTGATCCTGGGCCAGACCCTGTCCGGCAGGGAATGGCTCGGGATCGCGATCGTGGTGGTCTGCAACATCGTCGTCACCGCCCGGCAGTTCCGGCAACGACGACCCGGCCCGGCTCCGGCCGATCTGGATCCCCCGGCCTGATCGCCGCGCTGACGGTGCCACGTACTAGCGTCGGAGCCATGCGTACTCGACAACTCGGCCCGTTCACCGTCTCCGCCATCGGTCTCGGTGGCATGCCCTTGTCCATGAACTCCTCCGGCCTGCCACCCACCGACCGGGCGATCGCCACCGTCCATGCCGCCCTGGACGCCGGCGTCACCTTCATCGACACCGCCGACATCTATGCCCCGAGCTGGGATGCGATGGGCCACAACGAACGGCTGATCGCCGAGGCGCTGAATGCGTGGTCGGGCGACAAGTCGACCATCGTGGTGGCCACCAAGGGTGGTATCACGCGCGGCGAGGGTGAAACCTGGGGTCGCGACGGTACGGAGGCGTACCTGCGGGCTGCCCTGGAGAAGTCGCTGGACGCACTGCAGCGCGACACGATCGACCTGTACCAGTGGCATCGCCCCGACCGCAGCCTTGTCTATGCCCAGGTGATCGAGACCTTCGCGAAGTTCAAGGCCGAGGGGCTGATCTCGGCGATCGGCATCTCGAACGCCAATGTGGAGGAGATCGCGGTGGCCCTGGACGCCCTCGGCGACGGCGGCCTGGCGAGTGTGCAGAACCGCTTCTCGCCGCAGTTCCGCTCCTCTGCCGATGAGCTCGAACTGTGCACCCAGGAGGGGATCGCCTTCCTGCCCTGGAGCCCGCTGGGCGGCATCGGCAACGATGCGGAGAAACTGAATGCCGACTACCCCGGAATCGCAGCAGTGGCCCGGGCACATGCGGTCAGCCCGCAGCAGGTGACGCTGGCCTGGGAACTGGCACTGGCGCCGAATGTGATCCCGATCCCCGGTGCCAGTCGTCCGCAGTCGATCACCGATTCGGTGAAGGCCGCCGAGCTGGACCTGAGTGATGCCGAAGTGCAGCAGATCAGTGATTCCTGGGGCCCACAGATCCCCTACGCCGACTGACCACAGCTCGATCCGGCGAGGAACACGCGGACCACCCTGTGCGGCCTCGACGCCGGCCACCGCGGCGTCGAGGCTGTGCTCGGGAGCCGGATCGCATCGTCGTACCCCATCAGCGATAGTAGGGGAACTGCTCCCACGCCTCGCGGCGATCGGCCCGAGGATCTGCTTCGACGTGCGGGCGCGGGGTGACGATGAGGGTGCTCCGATCCGGCGCTACGTACTGGTCCCATTGCTGGCTGTGGCGGGTGACCATCTGCATCCACGTGGCTTGCATGGTGGCGGTGACGCGAGCGAGGTCCTTGCGTCCGCCGAGGAGGTGGGCCTTGCGTCCGAGCTCACTGTTCGCCGGGCCGAAGACGGCCATCAGATCCATGCCGTGGGTCGCCCCCAGGCGCAGGGCGCGCAGCAACGGCGTGGCGTAGTCGTAGCGGTACATCCACACCGGGGCGATGCGCGCCTGACCTTCGGCGGCACGGACGCTGGGAGCCCAGAAGAGGAAGTCACCACTGAGCGCGATGGCAGCACGGGATCTGGGTAGACCGGGATAGGCGGCACGCAGCCGGGAGGCTGCCGCCGGGCCCGCGTGCGTGAGCAGGGTCTCCACCTGCTGCGCGGGCGAGACCTTCGCTCCCCGCGCGAAGAGCGTGCCTTCGTTGTCGGTGGTGCCGATCAGCAACGGCACCGGATGCGCACGCCCCTCGGCGAGCACGTCCAGAGGGTGTTCGGGCAGCAGCTCGCCGTCGACGACCGATGCGTAGCTGAGGATGCCGGGGAACTCGTCCTGCTCGGACGCGAGCCCCGTGTCGGCGGCGGCGAGCAGGCGCGGCGAGTCGGCCTCCGCGAGCGCCTCGGCGGGGGTGCGATCGGAGGCACCGAGGGCCTCGACGACGCGCCGGGCGCGGTCGTCACCGCGGGCGCGGTCGACGACGGAGGCGACGGGTGAGGACTGTGCGATCGCTGCGTGGAAGAGCCCGGCCGCGCGCGGCACGGTCATCAGGGTGCTGACGCCAAGGGCGCCGGCGGACTGTCCGGCCAAGGTGACGTTGCCCGGGTCGCCACCGAAGGCGGTGATGTTGCGGTTGACCCACTCGAGGATCGCGAGCTGGTCGCGCAGTCCGAGGTTGCCGTCGATGGGGTGTTCCGGGCTGGAGTACCTGCTGAAGTCGACGAAGCCGAAGGGGCCGACGCGGTAGTTGCCGGTGACGTAGACCATGTCGTCGGCCTCCAGGAACGGAAGACCCTCGAACATCGGGTACGAACTCGTACCGCCGATGTTGGCACCGCCGTAGAGGAACACCAGCACGGGCCTCGGGCCGGGCGCCGTCGTGTGGCGGCGACTGACGTTGATCGTCAGCGCGTCCTCGCTGATGTGCCCCTCGCTGGCACCGAGCCCGACCCGCTGGATGGGGGCTCACCGAACTGGCTGGCATCGCGCACTCCCTCCCACGCGTGGACCGGTTGCGGCGCGCGGAATCGGAGCGGCCCGAGCGCAGGCGCGGCGAACGGAATGCCGCGCCACGTGTCAACGGGACCACGCCGGACGCCCCGCACGGACCCCCCGTCGACCGTGACGGTCAGGGCATGGTCGGGCACGTCTCCTCCTGGGGGATGCGGGCGAGCGTCTTGCCGATGTTCGTGTCGCGCATCAGGTCGAGGATGAAGACGTCGACCAGCGCCGCGAGGACCGCGAGCAGCAGACCACCGATGATCAGATGATCATTCGGGTCCCTCCGTGAGCGAGCACCAATTCTGTAATGACCAGTTCAGTATGCCGGCGACCCGACCGACAGAAGTGAAGCCATGACACCGGCACCCGACGTCGGGCTGCGCGTCGAGGAACGCGACCGTTCGAGACGCTGCGCGCCGCGACCAACACCGACACCCTCACCTGGGCCGCAGACGCGAACAAGGCCCGAACCCCGGGCCCTTGCTTCCTGGGCCACGGTTCGAGCCTTGTACTTGGGTGCGCCGCGAGGGAATCGAACCCCCAACCCGCTGATTAAGAGTCAGCTGCTCTGCCAATTGAGCTAGCGGCGCGCGATGAGAAAATATACCCGCAGTGGGCCCGGTTGTGAAATCGAGGTCCCCTGGGATCAACGGACCACCTCGGAACCGGACAGGTCGCCGGTCAGGTATCTCTGCACCGAAGGCCCGACCAAGGACACCAGCTCATCGATGCCCTGGTCGGCGAGCGGGCTGATCCGTACCACGTACCTGGCCATCGCCAGTCCGATCAGCTGCGATCCGGCCAGCTGCACTCGCAGTCGGACCCGGTCGCCATCGAGACGGTCGACCACCGGGTCGAACAACCGCTGAGTGACGATCTCGCGGAGCACGGCCGCCGCCTGCTCGTTCGTCGCTGCCGAGCGCAGCATCGCCAGCGCCACCGGTGCGGATCGCGGGGATTCCCACACCCCCAGGTAGATCTCGACCAGCCGCTCCCCCAGGCCGTCCACCGGGCACGAGTCCAGACCCAACTCACCCCGGCCGGTCAATGCCAAGCCCATCACCGCACCGAACAAACCGTCCTTGGAGCCGAAGTAGTGCAGGACCAGCGACGGGTCGACGCCGGAACGGCGTGCCACCTCCCGTACCGACGACCGGTCGTAACCGCGTTCGGCAAACAGCTCCAGCGCAGCCTGCAGGACACCGGCGCGGGTGTCGGGCTCCCCGGGACGACGCCCCCGCAGCTTCGGTTCGGTCATCCCCCGAGCGTAATTCATCAGCCATTGAATTCGACGCGTGTTGGATTTACGCTGAGCGGGTGCACACCGAGGTGATCATCTGCGGAGCCGGCCCGACCGGCTTGATGCTGGCCAACTGGCTCCAGCGGCTCGGTGTCGCCCACCGGATCCTCGACCCCAAACCGGGTCCGACCAAGCAGTCCCGGGCGTTGGCCGTCCAGGCGCGTTCGCTGGAAATCTACGACCAGCTCGGGATGATCGATCAGGTACGCGATCGGCTGGTTCCCGCTCGGGTGGTGCAACCCGGATGGCGGGACCGTCCGACCCGTGGTTCGATACCGCTCGCACGTCTCGGTGCCGAGCTGTCCCCCTACGGCGGAATGCATGTGCTGGAACAGTCGGAGAACGAACGCCTGCTGCTCGAGCAGCTACGTGCGAGCGGCGGCAAGGTCGACTACGGCCAGGAGGTGATCGACCAACGCGAGCGGCCCGGCGGTGTGCACGTCGGCGTCCGGACCGGCGACCGTACCGAGACTCTCACCGGTCGATGGCTGGTGGGCGCCGACGGCAGTTCCTCCCCGACTCGCGAACGCGCCGGGATCGCCTTTCCCGGAAGCACCCACGAGCAACACTTCTGGGTGGCCGATGCCTTCGAGGTACGCGGCCTGCGGGAGAACGCGGTGAACCTGCGCCTGTCCGAGGAACACCCGTTGATCGGTTTCCCGATGACCGGCAGCAGACACCACCGACTGGTCGGGGTCCTGCCGCGGCAGACCGAACCGACCGAGGAAGCGGCCCGGGCGGATCTGGCCCAGCGGTTCGGTGTGCGATGGGGACGCTCGGAGTGGTTCTCCCCCTACCGGGTGCACAGCCGGGTCGCCGAACACTTCCGGCGCGGCGCAGTACTCCTGGCCGGTGACGCCGCCCATGTGCATTCCCCGGTCGGCGGACAGGGTATGAACACCGGTCTGCAGGACGCGCACAACCTGGCCTTCACACTGGCGGCGGTGATCGGCGGCGCACCGGACAGTCTGCTCGATCTGTACGAAACGGAACGTCGCCCCGTGGCCAGGCGGTTGGTGTCGACCGTCGACCGCATCTACGCCTTCGCCGTCGACCCATCGGCACTCGCCCGAACCACTCGCCGGCTGCTCGTACCCGTGGCCGCGCCGGTGGTGGCAACCATGCTGCCACGGTTGCCGTTGAGTCGTCGGTTGATCGGCTACGTGCAACAGACCCGGATCCGTTACCCAATGCCTTCACCGGACCGAGGACGACGAAGCGACCCGGTGGTGGGTCGGCGGCTGCCCTGGACCGGGGACAACCACCAGGTGCTGCGCAGCGCGGACTGGCAGGTGCACAGCTATGGAGCAGCGTTGCCCGCGGTTGCCGAACTGCCACCCCAGATCAGGCGGGTGCACCGGTTCGAGCCGCGACGAGACCTCGGCCTCGATGCCGAACGCTGGTTCCTGATTCGTCCCGACGGATTCGTCGCCGCCGCCGCGCGACCGGCCGAAGCAAGAACGATCTTCGTCGACGTTCTGCGCGCGCAGGCGGCGCCGGCCGATTGATCATGGAAGTCGCTGGTCAGGGAACCTGCGCAGCTCCTGGATGATCAGCTGCCGTAGCTCTCCGCGATCACCTCGGCGGTTTCGCGGGCGATCTCCCACTCCTCGTTGGTCGGGATCACGAACACCTTCACCGCCGAGTCGGCGGTGCTGATCTCGCGGGCGGTCTTCCCCGGTGACTCATTGGCGACCGGATCGAGTTCGATGCCGAGCACCCCAAGATCCTGCAGGGTGAGAGCACGCACCACTGCCGAGTTCTCCCCCACCCCGGCGGTGAAGGCGATCGCGTCCACCCGGCCCAGCGCGGCGGTGTAGGCACCGATGTACTTCCGTAGCCGATAGCAGTACACCTCCAGCGCCGTTGCCGCATCGGTGTCACCATCGGCCACGGCCTGCTCCAGGTCACGCATGTCCTGGCGCCCGGACAGTCCGAACACCCCGGACCGCTTGTTCAGCAGGGCATCGATGTCATCGACACCCAGCTCGGTGGAACGCAGCAGGTGCAGCACCACAGCCGGATCGAGATCGCCACTGCGGGTCCCCATCACCAGGCCCTCCAGTGGCGTCAACCCCATCGAGGTGTCGACCGAGATCCCCCCGCGTACCGCACAGGCCGAGGCCCCGTTGCCCAGATGCAGCACGATCACGTTCACCTGCGCCGGCTCGGCCCCCAGCATCGCTGCCGCCTGCCGGGAGACGAAGGCATGTGAGGTGCCGTGGAAACCGTAGCGGCGGATCCGGTGCTCGGCCGCCACCTGCTTGTCCAGCGCGTAGGTGTAGGCATGCTCGGGCATCGTCAGGTGGAAGGCGGTGTCGAAGACCACGACCTGCGGCAGGTGCGGGAACTGCGCCCGGGCCACGGCGATCCCGGCCAGATTCGCCGGGTTGTGCAACGGTGCGAGCCCGGCCAGATCCTCGATGATCGACACCACCCGATCGTCGATCAGCACCGAACGGCCGAAACGGGCGCCACCTTGGACCACCCGGTGGCCGACCGCCAGCAGATCCAGCGCAACCAGATCCGGGCCATGCTCGGTGAAGGCATCGGTCATCGCCTGCATGGCCGCTGCATGATCGGCGACCTCGCAGCCGTAGTCGTGGATGCCGTCGATCGTGGAATGCCGTACCCGACCACCGGGACCGCCGATCCGTTCCACCAGGCCGGTGGCACTGGCAGTGCCCGATTCGGCATCGACCACCTGGTACTTCATCGACGAGGACCCGGAGTTGATCACCAGCACATTGCCGCTCATGCCGACGTCCCCCCGGTCAACTCGCCGCGGCCCTGGGCCTGGATGGCGGTGATCGCCACGGTGTTCACGATGTCTTGTACCAACGCTCCCCGGGAGAGATCGTTCACCGGCTTGTTCAGCCCCTGCAGCACCGGTCCGACCGCCACCGCCCCGGAGGAACGCTGCACCGCCTTGTAGGTGTTGTTGCCGGTGTTCAGGTCCGGGAAGATGAACACGGTCGCCTGACCGGCCACCTGCGATCCCGGCAGCTTCTGCTGACCCACCGAGGCATCCACCGCGGCGTCGTACTGGATCGGCCCGTCGACCACCAGCTCCGGGGCCCGTTCGTGCACCATCTCGGTGGCGATCCGTACCTTGTCCACATCGGCACCCGACCCCGACGAACCCGTCGAGTACGACAGCATCGCCACCCGCGGTTCGACACCGAACTGCTTGGCGGTGGCGGCGGAGGAGATCGCGATGTCGGCCAGCTGCTCGGCGCTCGGATCGGGGTTCACCGCACAGTCACCGTAGACCAGCACCCGGTCGGCCAGACACATGAAGAAGACCGAGGAGACGATGGACACCCCGGGGACGGTCTTGATGATCTCGAACGACGGTTTGATGGTGTGTGCCGTGGTGTGCATCGCACCCGACACCATGCCGTCGGCCAGGCCGAGCTGGACCATCATCGTGCCGAAGTAGGAGACATCGACCACGATCTCCCTCGCCCGGTCCAAGGTCATTCCCCGATGCGCACGTACCTCGGCGTAGGCCTCGGCGAACCGTTCCCGCAACTCCGGGTCGGAGGTGGACAGAATCCTTGCCGGACCAAGATCAAGTCCGAGTTCGCTGCCGCGTGCGCGAATGGCGGCATCGTCGCCCAGGATCACCAGATCGGCCACGTCCCGGGAGATCAACGTGCTGGCGGCACGGAGGATCCGGTCGTCCTCACCCTCAGGAAGCACGATCGTCTTCCGCTGCGACCGGGCACGTTCGATTAGGTCGTACTCGAACATCAGCGGGGTGACCACGCCCGAGCGGGGCAGATCGACCGCCCGCAGGAGTTCGGCGCCGTCGACATGCTGGGCGAAGGTGGCCCGAGCCGTGTCCAACTTGCGCTGCGATCCCTTGGACAGCAGGCCTTTGGTCTCGGCGACGGTACGCGCGGTGTCGTAGGTACCAAGATCGGTGGCCACGATCGGCAACCGTTGCGGCAGCCCGGCGATCAGCCGGCTGACCTGCGGCGAGGGCTCGAAACCGCCGTTGAGGATCAGCCCGGCCAGGGAGGGGAAGTTCTCCGAGGCGTGGGCGGCCACCACTGCCAGCACCACATCGGAACGATCCCCCGGTACCACCACCACGGCCCCGTCGACCAACCGGTCGAGGATGTGGTCCATGGTCATCCCGCCGACGATCGTCGATTCGGCCTCCCGTTCGAGCAGTTCGACATCACCGGCCACCAACCGACCGTCCACCGCCGTCTGCAGATTGGCCAGGGTGGGAGCCGACAACAGCGGTACATCGGGCATCACCCAGGTGGGAATCGGATGCTGCGAATCCTGGGCTGCTGCCAGCTCGCGCCGCAACGGTTCGAGCTGATCGGGATCGGCCCGGTTGGTGATCACCGCCACCACCTCGGCATGGCCGGCACGCAGTTCGCCGGTGGCGATCTCGACCATCTGCCGTACCTCGTCGACCTGCCGGTGCAGGGCCGAGACCACCAGCACCACCGCCGACCCCAGGTTGGCCGCGATCCGCGCGTTGTAGGACAGCTCGGTCGGTCCGGCGACATCGGTGTAGTCGGAGCCGACGATCACCACCACGTCACACAGGCTCTCCATCTTCCGGTAGCGGCCGATGATCTCGGCCAGGGCGGCGTCCGGGTCGGCGTGCACCGCGTCGTAGGTGACACCGATGCACTGTTCGTAGTCCAGGTCGACACCGTCGTGCTGCAACAGCAGCTCCAGCACCGAATCGGGTTGCTCGTCGTCGCGGGCGATCGGCCGGAAGACGCCGACCCGTACCTGGGCGGCCAGCAGTTCGATCAACCCCAGTGCCACCGAGGACTTGCCGGTGTGCCCCTCGGCCGAGGTGACGTAGACGCTGCGTGCCATTCGTGCAGCCTTTCTCCTCTTCGCGCGCCGGTCCCGCCGAGCGGGGCTGCCCGCGTCAGCGGTCAGTACAGGTGATCGGCATAGCGCGGCCCGTAGTGGCGCCGGAGATCGCCGATCTCGGCCTCGGGCCGTTCGAGCTCCTTGGCGAGCTGCGCCCGCTCGGGCAGCTGATCGGGATGCCACTGCTCGGGCTGCCACAGTTTCGACCGCAGGAATGCCTTGGAGCAGTGGAAGAACACCTCGTCGATGTCCACCACCAGGGCCAGGATCGGTCGCTTGCCACGGACCGCCATCTCGTCGAGGAACGGCGCCTGGTCGACCAGACCGGCCCGGCCGTTGATCCGCAGCGTGTCGCCTCGTCCGGGAACCACGAAGATCAGACCGACATGCGGATTGCGCAGCACATTGTGGTACCCGTCCACCCGGCGGTTGCCGGGGCGTTCGGCGATCGCGATCGTGGTCGCGTCGAGCACCGTGACCAGGGAACCGGCCGGATCACCTTTCGGCGAGGCATCGCAGTTGCCCTCGTCGTCGGCGGTCGCCAGGACGCAGAAGGGGCTTGCGGCCAGCCATTCGATGTGCCGTTCGGCCAGCGCCGGGCGTACCTTGTCCCGGACCGCCGGCAGCGGTTCGCCGACCAGCTCGGTGAGCGCCTGCTGGGTCTCGATCCGTCGCCAACGAGACCGGTCGACCGAATCGGACACCGCAGGCACTCGCAGGCTCAGTTGCCGGACTTGTTGCGGGCGGCCGCCACGATCGCCCGCAGGACCAGCACGAAGACGGCGCTGCCGACGACCGCGCCACCGACGAGGGCGATCCGGTCCCACCGCGGCTTGTGGTCCTCGACGAACTGGGCCTTGGCATTGTCGAACTCGGTGCTGGCGAACTCCTTCGCCTCACCGATCACGCGCTCCTTCACCCGGTTGGGCTGAACCCGGTCGACGAACTCCTCGACATCGGCCGACAGTCGCGCCCGGGAGGCGGCGATGTCGGACTCGATCTCCTCGGCGCTGCGCGGGTCGCTCGCCTTGGTGTTCTGCTCGGACAAAGGGTCCTCCTCGGTCGGTCCGGCCCCGGGGCCGGGGGCAGTCACCTCGTACTCTAGCGGCACGGACATGGGACCGGTGGACCTCCCCGGTTGCGGCAGCGAACCAGCCGGTGGCGGTGTCGGCGCCGGTCGCTAGGCTGCGCGGTATGTCGACCCGTCTGGACGTTGGTTCCACCGCCCCCGCCTTCACCCTCACCTCCGCCTCCGGCGACCAGGTGTCGCTGTCCGACTTCGCCGGACAGCGAGTGATCGTCTACTTCTACCCGGCAGCGATGACCCCTGGCTGCACCACCCAGGCGGTCGATTTCACCGCCGCCGAACCGGATCTCAGCGGCGCCGGGCTGAAGGTGCTCGGTCTCTCCCCCGACCCGGTGGACAAGTTGCAGAAGTTCCAGCAGAAGGAGCACATCGCGATCGAGTTGCTGAGCGACCCCGACAAGGCGGTGCACAACGCCTACGGCGCCTACGGCACGAAGAAGTTGTACGGCAAGGAGGTGGAGGGAGTGATCCGCTCCACCTTCATCGTCGACGTCGACGACTCCGGAGTCGGCACCATCGCCGTCGCCCAGTACAACGTGAAGGCCACCGGGCACGTGGATCGTCTGCGCAAGCAGATCGGCGTCTGAGCCGGGTCTCTGGATCGGGCGGCCGAGCGGGTACGCTGGCGCCCGCGCGGCCGTAGCCCAATTGGCAGAGGCACAGGTTTTAGGTACCTGCCAGTGCGAGTTCGAGTCTCGCCGGCCGCACCGGTTGCCTCGTTCAGGAGCTGTTGTTCGCCCTGTCCGTACCGCGTTCGGGCAGCAGTTCCCAGGTCTGGAACTCATACCCCTCGCGGGGCTGGACCTGCGAGAGGAACCAGCGGTCGACGTCGATCACCGGGAAGGTGACGTCACCGGGTGCCTCGGCATCGACCTCGGTGACCTCGAGGCGGGTCAGCCGGTCCCAGTACAGCCGATAGATCTCGCCGCCGCCGCAGATGAAGACCTTCCGATCGCGGGCCCGAGCGCACTGCAGGGCCTGGTCCGGATCGGCGAACACCTCGACCCCGTCGTCGGACCAGTCCCGGTCCCGGGTGAGCACGAATGTCTGCCGACCGGGCAGTGGCCGGCCGATCGCCTCATGGGTCTTGCGGCCCATGATCAACACGCCCCCCATGGTGAGCGACTTGAACCGCTGGAAGTCCTCCGAGATCCGGAAGGGCTGGTCCGCACCGTCCCCGATCACCCCGCCGCGTCCCTTGATCACGATCGCGGTGAGGTCCTCGACGGCCGGAACTGCGGCAGGCATCAGACGGCCACCGGGGCCTTGATCCCCGGATGCGGGTCATAGCCCAGCACCTCGATGTGTTCGAAACCGAAACCGTCGATGTCGCGTACCGAGGGATCCAGCTGCAACCTGGGCAGCGGCCGGGGTTCGCGCTGCAGCTGGCGCTCGACCTGCTGCAAATGGTTCAGGTAGAGGTGGGTGTCGCCGGTGGTGTGCACGAAGTCACCGACCCCGAGTCCGCAGACCTGGGCGACCATGTGGGTCAACAACGCGTAGGAGGCGATGTTGAACGGTACGCCGAGGAAGACATCGGCCGAGCGCTGGTACAGCTGGCAGGAGAGCCTGCCGTCGGCGACGTAGAACTGGAACATGGTGTGACACGGCGGCAGGGCCATGGAGTCGAGTTCGCCGACGTTCCAGGCACTGACCAGGTGCCGGCGCGAGTCGGGTGAACGCTGGATGCCGTCGATCACGCCCTTGATCTGGTCGACATGGCGGCCGTCCGGGGTGGGCCAGGAGCGCCACTGGTAGCCGTAGACCGGGCCGAGTTCGCCGTTCGCGTCGGCCCATTCGTCCCAGATGCTGACTCCGTGGTCATGCAGCCAGGCGACATTGGTGTCGCCGCGCAGGAACCACAGCAGTTCACCGATCACCGACCTCAGATGCACCTTCTTGGTGGTCACCAGCGGGAACCCCGCGTTCAGGTCGAAGCGCATCTGGTGACCGAAGATGCTGCGCGTCCCCGTACCGGTCCGATCGGACTTCTCGACCCCTTCGGACAGGATCTTGCGCATCAGGTCGAGGTACTGCTGCATCGTCTACTCCCGGGTGAGGTCTGCGACCACCAGCGGTGCCATCAGTTCCAGCGCCCGGCCGCGGTGGGAGATCTGGTCCTTCTCCGCCGGTGTCAGTTCGGCCATGGTCATCGTATGTCCATCGCCGACGAAGATCGGGTCATAGCCGAAACCGTGTCGACCGCTCGGCTGTTCGGTCAGTCGTCCGCTGACCTCGCCGAGCACCACATCCTCGGCGACCTCACCGTCCTCGTTCGGCCGGACGAAGGCGAGCGCGCAAACGAAGTGGGCGCCGCGGCGTTCGGGCTCGACATCGGCCAGCTGCCGCAGCAGCAGTTCGACATTGTCCACATCGGTCGCGTCCGGGCCGTACCAGCGGGCGCTGCGGACTCCCGGCATCCCGTTCAGCACGTCGACCGAGATCCCCGAGTCATCGGCAAGCGCGGGCAGTCCGGTCTCCCGGCTGGCGGCACGGGCCTTGATCAGGGCGTTCTGCTCGAAGGTGCTGCCGGTCTCGGCCGGCGGCTCGGCGTCGGTGAGGGTGTTCAACCCGACGACCTCGATTCCCTGGCCGCCGAGGATCCGCTGCAGCTCCTGCAGCTTCTTGGCATTGTGGCTGGCCAGGACCAGCCGACTCATTGGTCGCTCGCACTCAGTGCCACCTGCTGGATGCCGGTCAGTTCGGCGCAGCCGGTGACGCCGAGGTCGAGCAACTGGTTGAGCAGGTCACGGTCGAACGGGTCGGCCTCGGCGGTGCCCTGGATCTCGACGAACTTGCCGGAGCCGGTCATCACCACGTTCAGGTCGACATCGGCGCCGGAATCCTCGGTGTAGCACAGGTCCAGCATCGGCGTGCCGCCGACGATGCCGACCGAGACCGCGGCCACCGAATCCTTCAACGGCTCGCCGGCCAGGGCGTTGCGTTCGCGCAACCAGCTGACGGCGTCGGCCAGGGCGACCGAGGCACCGGTGATGGCGGCGGTGCGGGTGCCGCCGTCGGCCTGCAGGACATCGCAGTCGAGGACGATCGTGTTCTCCCCCAGCGCCTTGTAGTCGATCACCGCGCGCAGGCTGCGGCCGATCAACCGGCTGATCTCGTGGGTCCGGCCGCCGATCTTGCCCTTCACCGATTCGCGGCCGGAACGATCGTGAGTGGCCCGCGGCAGCATCGCATACTCGGCGGTCACCCACCCCAGCCCACTGCCCTTGCGCCAGCGGGGCACACCCTCGGTGACGCTGGCGGCGACCAGCACCCGGGTGGCCCCGAACTCGACGAGCACCGAGCCCTCGGCGTGGTCCAGCCAATTTCGGGTGATCCGCACCGGGCGGAGCTGATCGAGGGCACGGCCATCTGCACGGGAGGTCATGGCCGAGACCTTACCGGGATCGACCGAGGAAGACCTCTCGGCGCCTGGAAGCACTCCTGCCGCCAGGTAGGAAGACCTCTCGGCGCCTGGAAGCACTTCTGCCGCCAGGTTCTGGTCACCTTCGGAGAGCAGTCGCGCACGAATCGTCCAGAACCCGGCTCGATCACGCGACGCCCTGCCACCACTCGGGGTCCGGAACGCTGTGGCAGCGGCGGCATCTCCCGGGATGTCCGTCCCATCCCCGCAGATGCAGGACCCGGGCCACCTGTGCAGCCACCGCACAGGGATCGCCGTGCACATCGGACCACCCGAAGCGGAGCGTCACCCTTCCCAGCAGCGCCTGGCCGTTGTCCCGTCGCAGATCCCGGACTGCACCACGTCCTGTGTGTCCTGCTCGGCCGTCCAGTTCGATCAGCAATCCGTACTCTTCGTAGGCGACATCCGAGCGGGTCCGGCTGCGGCCATGACGCAACTGTCGCCGTGCCACCGGCAGCGCATGTGCCCGCTCGACGTCGAGCAGGTATCGGTGTTCGAGCACGCTCTCGATCCCGCCGAGTTCGAGCAAGATCGCCAGTACCCGACGACGGTTCCTGAAGCAACGTTGCCGCGCACGCGCCAGGAGGCGTTCGAGGGTGGTTCGGCGAGCGTTCAGCACCGCGGTCAAGGCCATCGACGATCTCGTCGTCCCGGGACGCCGTTGTGCAGATGTCGAGGGTCAGGTCCTCGACGCCGATGGTCCTCAGCATCCCTCGTGCACGAGACGACCGGCCGACGCTGTCGCGACGAAAGTTCCACTCGGTTCGTTCGCTGCGCACCCGCGTCTGCGGACCGATCCAGTAGTCGATCCGACCCGGTTCTTCCCCCAGACCGAGCAGATGTGCCGCGGCCTCTCCCCCGACGGCTGCGCGGTCGCCGGCAGTGAGCAATCCAGCCCACACCAGCGATCGCCAGGGGATCGGCCCGTTGTGGCAGAGGTACATTCCCCGCGCCACACGCTGCCAACTCCCCCGGTCCAGCAGACCGCGGAGCTCGGGGCCGGTCAGACCGAGTCCCAGGGCCTGCTCCTTGGAGCAGACGTCGCCCTGCAGTCGGCACAACTCGAGCAGTGCACGGTCCGGGCGGCCACGTCGTCTCATGGCTCCGACCCTCACACCCAGTCGCACCCCATTGACACAGTTCGCCGGCAATCTGTGGATGCGAGCTCGACTTCTGGTCACTTCGAGACCGCAGATTGTCATCAAGTGACCAGAACCCGGAGCGGGCGGCCCGCCGGGTTGGTGTGGGCGGCCCGCAGTGTCGGTATGGGCAACCCGCAGTGTCGGTGTGGGCGACCCGCGGGGTGTCGGTGTGGGAGACCCGCGGGGAGTCGGCGAAGTCGGTACCCGCTTGGCCGCCGAGGACCGCCGGCTTGGCTGGGCGGGCATGGGCGAACCCGCGGGCTTGCCGTTCGACCTGGATCGATCAGGAAGTCAGCTGCCGGGTGGACAGGGTCCGGCGCCCGCGGGTTCGGGTAGCTCGTGTGGATTCGCTACCGCGTCCAAGGACTGGCCGCTGGATCAGCGACGAGCCACCTCACTTGTCCGTAAGTCATTCATGTATCGGACCACCTCCCTTCCGTGTACCGACCACGCTAGGTCCCCGATGCGGCGGGATCAATCGATTATTCGCGGTTCCTCGCGAGGTTCGCTCTCGGAGGAATGGGCCGGACCACGGCGCTGTCGCGCATCGGCATCGATCAGGCGACGGCTGTCGGTGAGGAACTGGTCGCAACGGGACGGTCGAGCTATCCGGTGATCGGGGCCAGCGTCACCACCGCCCAGGACGGCAGCGGTGTCCTGCTGCAGGAGGTGACCCCGGGCGGGCCGGCCGCGGCGACAGGGCTGAGCGCCGGTGATGTGGTGACTGCGGTCAATGGTGAACCGGTCACCGAACAGGTGGAGTTGATCGTGAAGATCCGGGCCGAGCGCCCCGGAGACGAGATCACCCTGAACATCCAGGGCAGGGGCGAGGTGCGCGTGGTCCTCGGCGGCGTGCAGGAGTGAGGCGCCCGGGTCATTCCGGTGGGGTCCTGTTCACACAGACTGCAGCAGGGTCCCGTCTGTCGCGCCTCGTCCCGCCACGGTTCTGGCCAAGTGGTGCCGCCAGTCGTGGCTCGGTGTTCCGCGCGGCGATTCGATCGCCCGAGCTTCAAGGCGATTCTTCGTCGATTGTGGCCCCCTGGATGGCCGCCAGGGGGCCATCGTTGCCGAAGAGTTCAGTACGCGCGTCCGGAGCGGCACTCAGTCACGCGGTCCGGGCGGTTGCACGAACAGGCCCGGCACTCCGCCGACAGCACGCGGCACGCTCGTACCCCCGCCCACAGCACCGCCCGCGAACAGGCCGGCACTTAGCCGACAGCACACGGCACGCTGGTACCTGCGCCCACAGCACCATCCCGCGAGCAGCCCGGCACTCCGCCAACAGCACCGCACCCGCGAGCGGCCCGGCACTTAGCCCACAGCACCGCCCGCGAACAGCCCGGCACTCGGCCAACAGCAGCGCACCCCGACGCTCGGGGAACCCGTCACCGACTCAGAGGAACTGCTCTGCCGAGGTCACGAACTCGCCCATCAGCCGCTGGCCGATGCCGGCGAACTGCTCGGGGTTTCCGGTGGTCAGGAATCGGTGATCGCGCTGCCGGGGCCGATCATGGACCAGGTTCCGGCGGGTGAGGGTGGCATAGGTCTCCTTCGCGCATTCCTCGGCGCTGGAGATCAACGTCACCCGATCACCGAGGACGTAGGAGATCACCCCGGTGAGCAACGGGAAGTGGGTCGAGCCGAGGATCAGCGTGTCCACCTGGGCGGAGCGCAGCGGCGCCAGGTAGTCCTCGGCACAGGCCAACAGTTCCGGCCCGCCGGTGATCCCGGCCTCCACGAACTCGACGAAGCGCGGACATGCCTTCGACACCACCTCGACCTGCGGTACGGCCGCGAAGGTGTCGGCATAGGCACCCGATGTCGCCGTCGCCTCGGTGCTGATCACACCGACCCGGCCGGACCGAGTCGCAGCGGCGGCCCGCCGTACCGCGGGGACGATCACCTCCACCACCGGTACCTCGTAGCGTTCCCGGGCATCGCGCAGCATCGCCGCCGAGGCGGTGTTGCAGGCGATCACCAGCGCCTTCACCCCCAGCGACACCAAGTGGTCGAGGCATTCCAGCGCGTTCTCCCGTACCTGCCCGATCGTCTGCACACCGTAGGGTGCACGGGCGGTGTCGCCGAGGTAGATGATGTCCTCGTTCGGAAGTTGATCAACGACCGCCCGGGCCACCGTGAGCCCGCCGAAACCGGAATCGAAGATGCCGATCGGGGCGTCGGTGTCGGGCAGGCTCACAACGATTCCACCAGGGTTTCCTGGGCGAAACCGAGCCACTCGAAGATCGAGTACATACCAGCCCGCGGATCGGCGTCACGCAGTCCGGCCAGCTCCTCCACACTCTCGGCATCGGTCACCCCGAGCCGGGTCGCCAGACTCAATCGCAGCGCCCCGAGCAGCTTCAACCACGGCTCCACCCCGTCACCGGTGATGGTCACCGGCTTGCGGCCGTCCTTGGTCCGCGACAGATCCTGCAGCACCCGCTCGGCATTGCCGACCAGTTCGTCGCGCAGCTCGCTGCGGCTGTAACGGCGGTACTCCGCAGCCGCCTTCGGATCATGCGGGTACGGATTGGGGAAGAGCCTTTCGATCACCGGGTCGGAGGTCTCCGGTGGCTCGCTGTCGGCCTCGGCGAGCTCACGTTCCAACCGCGCCAGCGGATCGTCGTTGTCGGTGTCGGGCTCGCCCAGGGTGCTGGTGGTGAGATCGATCAACTGACCGGTCAATGAGGCCAACATCGCGACCTCGTCCTCGGTCATCTCTGCGGTGATCTTCGAGCCCTTGCGGGTGAAGCGTCTCATCGTCCCTTCCCGATACTGCTGCGGCAGCGGATCAGTCGTCTGGAGGAGACTACTCCGCCCGCTGCGCCTGCCGGCGGTCCCACGCCCCCGGCAGGACGGCCAGGGCCTCGGATCACTCGGCCTTGTCCAAAGTGGCCCACAGACCGAACCCGTGCATCGCGTTGCAGTCGCGTTCCATCTCCTCCCGGCCACCGGAGGAGACGATCGCCTTGCCCTCGGAGTGGACCTGCATCATCAGCAGTTCCGCCTTCTCCCGCGGGTAGTGGAAATAGGTCACGAAGACGTGGGTGACATAGGACATCAGGTTCACCGGATCGTCCCAGACGATCGTCACCCAGGGGTTGTCATCGACCTCATCGGTGACCGGGACCTCCGCGATCGCGGCCCCGCCACCGGGGTCCTCGCTCGCCTCGATCACGGCGTACTGCGAGGAGTGGGGTACGAGGATCGACGAGGGTGCGCTCACGTCGGGTCCCTCCTGAGTTCCAGCGATGCACAGCGGTAAACCACCATTGTGGCAAAAGCCGCGTCATCGACAAACCTCTGCGGCGGGTTCACCCCGGGCTGCGCCCGGACCGAACCGGGCGACATCCGCCGTTCGACCGATTCGGCCCTGCTCACCGAAGACGCGATTCGGCGATTACGCTGCGTGACGTGACCATCACCAGTCCCGACCCCAGCTGGGGTCCGTCGCAGACACCGACCACCGCCCTGCTGACCGACCACTACGAGCTGACGATGCTGCAGGCCGCGCTGCAGGCCGGTACGGCCGATCGGCACAGCGTCTTCGAGCTGTTCGGTCGACGGTTGCCCGAGGGTCGCCGCTACGGAGTGGTGGCCGGTGTCGGCCGGGCGCTGCGGGCATTGGAGTCGTTCCGCTTCGACGACGAGGCGCTGGCCTTCCTGGGCAGCCGGCAGGTGGTCGACCGACCCACCCTGGACTGGCTGGCGGACTTCCGGTTCAAGGGCAACATCTGGGGCTATCCCGAGGGCGAGATCTACTTCCCCGGATCACCGCTGATGGTGGTCGAGGGCAGTTTCGCCGAGGCGGTGCTACTGGAGACCGTGCTGTTGTCGATCTACAACCACGACTCGGCGATCGCTTCGGCGGCCTCCCGGATGACGGCGATGGCCGACGGCCGACCCTGCATCGAGATGGGCTCACGCCGGACCCAGGAACTGGCTGCCGTCGCCGCCGCCCGGGCCGCCTATGTGGCCGGCTTCGACGCCACCTCCAACCTGGAGGCCGGACGCCGTTTCGGCGTACCGACCACGGGTACGGCTGCCCACTCCTTCACCTTGTTGTTCGACTCCGAGCGGCAGGCGTTCCAGGCGCAGATCGACTCCCTGGGCACCGGAACGACGCTGCTGGTCGACACCTACGATGTGGCCGAGGCCGTACGTACCGGGGTCGAACTGGCCGGTGGTGAACTCGGCGCGATCCGGCTCGACTCCGGCGATCTGGCCGAGGCCGCCCGACGGGTACGCCGGCAGCTGGATGATCTTGGTGCCACCGAGACCAAGATCATCGTCACCTCCGATCTCGACGAGTGGAACATCGCAGCGCTGTCCGGAGCGCCGGTCGACGGCTACGGGGTCGGTACGGCGCTGGTCACCGGTTCGGGCCATCCCACCTGCGGCTTCGTCTACAAACTCGTCGCTCGGGCCGAGTCGGCCGATCCGAGCGCACCGCTGTTCCCGGTGGCGAAGAAGTCGACCAACAAGTTGTCCATCGGTGGCCGCAAGTACGCCTTGCGCCGGCTGGATGCCCAGGGCATCGCCGAGGCCGAGGTGATCGGGATCGGCGAACCGCCGAACGGCGACGACAACGACCGGCCGCTGCTGGTGCCGCTGGTCACCGCCGGTGAGATCGTCGGCGCCGAACCGCTGTCGGTGGCTCGTGATCGGCACCGGGCCACCCGCGCCGAACTGCCCCTGGATGCCCTGAAGATGTCGCGTGGTGTGCCGGCGATCCCCACCACCTACATCGATTCCGACCACTGATCAGGAGTTGATCATGACTCATACCGATGTCAATCAGGCCGATGTCAAACAGGCCGATGTCAAACAGGCCGACGCCAACGAAACTGCCGCCAAGACCTCCGGTCGCCGGGCGCTGATCGTGGTCGATGTGCAGCGCGACTTCTGCGAGGGCGGTTCGCTGGCCGTCGCCGGGGGACGCGCCGTGGCCAGCCGGATCTCCGAACTGCTCGCCGGTCAGCACGGTTACAGCCGGGTGGTCGCCACCCGGGATCATCACATCGATCCGGGTGGCCACTTCTCGGACAACCCGGACTTCGTCGACTCCTGGCCACGCCACTGCGTGGTCGGCACACCGGGTGCGGAGTTCACCGAGGAGTTGACCTTCGACGACTTCGACGCGATCTTCGACAAGGGTGAGTACACCGCCGCCTACTCCGGGTTCGAGGGTGCCGAAGGCGACGGCACCGGTTTGCGGCAGTGGCTGGCCGGGGCAGGTGTGACCACGGTCGAGATCTGCGGCATCGCCACCGATCACTGCGTCCGGGCCACCGCCCTGGACGCGGTTAAGGCCGGCCTGGACACGACGGTGCTGGTGGACCTCACCGCAGCCGTCGACCCGTCGTCGATCTCCGAGACCCTCGACGAGTTGGCCGCGGCCGGCGTCTCGTTCCGCGGTCGACTGCCGGGCTGATCACTGGCCGGGCTGACCTGCCCGCCCGTACCGCCTCAGGACTCGACCGGCCGACGGTTCGCCGCCATGCGCATGATCTCGGCCAGCTCATTGGCCTGCGGATCCACGAAGAGCTGATCCAACGTCACCGGCTCCCCCGCCGCATCGCCCAGCGGTATCCGCCAGTTCGGGTATTCATTGCTCGTACCCGGCTGGTTCTGTGCCCGCCGCTCCCCGACCAGGTCGGCCACCGAGACACACAGCAACCGCGAAGGCGTCAGTCCGAGGAACGTGTGCAGCGCCTTCGACAGCTCCTCGTCGTCGGCGTCGATGCTCGGCAGCAGCCCCAGTGCGTGCAACTCGGTGCGCCACCGCTGCACATCGGCGGCGAGCGCCTGCTCCTCCTTGGCCTTGGGTACGGTCAACAGGCCGAGCCGGTCCCGTAGATCGATGTGCGCCCCGGCCAGGTAGCCCTGCGTCGGCGGCAGGTCATGGGTGGTGACCGCGGCCAGACAGTCCCGCCGCCAGGCCTGCGGCGGCAGGGGCACACCGGCATCCCAGTCCTGTTCGAACCAGAGGATGGAGGTGCCGTAGACACCGCGCGCGGCGAGTTCGGTACGTACCTGCGGCTCGACCGTACCCAGGTCCTCACCGACGATCACCGCCCCCGCGCGAGCTGCTTCCAGGGCGAGGATTCCGAGCATCATGTCGGAGTCGTAGTGCACATAGGTCCCCTGGTCCGGACCTTGATCACCCGGCACCCACCAGAGCCGGAACATCCCCATCGCATGATCGATTCGCAATCCTCCGGCATGGGACAAGATGGCGTGCACCATCTCCCGGAACGGCGCGTAATCGGTCTGCACAAGGCGGTCCGGACGCAGCGGATGCTGACCCCAGTCCTGTCCCAGCTGGTTGAACGCATCCGGCGGCGCACCGACCCGGCAGTGGTCGGCGAAGACCTCCCCCAGGGCCCAGGCATCGGCACCGTCGGGATGCACACCGACGGCCAGGTCGTGCATCACTCCCAGGGCCATGCCGGCATCGACGGCCTGCTGCTGGGCACGGGCGAGTTGGCTGTCGCAGCAGAACTGCACCCAGCACCAGAAGTCGATCTCGGCGGCGGACTCGGCGACGAAGGACTCCACCTGCGGCGTCCGCGGCCGTCGGAGCTCCTGCGGCCAGTCCCGCCAGTGCCCGCCATGACGCTGCACCAAGGCGCACCAGGTGGCGAAGTCGATCAAGGCCTGCCCCCGTTCCCGACGGAACTCGGCGAAGCCGTCGACCTCGGTGCCGACATGATCGAACAGGATCCGCAGTGCGGCCAGTTTCGCCGGCCAGATCCGGTCCCGGTCGATCAGCTCCCCGAGACCGGTTCGGGCCTGTTCGGCGAGTGCGTCCATCGCTGCCCGTGCATCCGGGTCGAGTTCGGCGAATCCGGGCAGTTGATCGATGGCCAGATAGATCGGATCGGTGAACCGGCGACTGCTCGGCAGGTACGGCGAAGGCTCGAAGGGTACGGTCACCGAGCCTGCCTGCAGCGGATTCACCAGGACGAACCCGGCCCCGTGATCGGCGGCCGACCAGCGAGCCAGACGGGCAAGATCATCGAAATCACCGATCCCCCAGGATCGCTGCGAGGGCGTCGAGTAGAGCTGGGTGGCACTGCCCCACAACCGGCCGTCGACCAGTTCCGGCGGGGTCGGGATCACCTGCGGCGCCACCAGCAGCATCCGCGCCAGCTGCCGCCCGGCGCTGCTCAGGTGCAACCGGTGATACCCCAGCGGCAACCCGGCAGGCAGGTCGACGATGCCGTCGGTGGCGATCCCCAGGGCGATCCGCTCACCCTGCTCGGTCCGCAGCTCGGCGGTCGCGCCGACCGGGGCGCCGGCCGTACCGCCCTGTTCGGCGATCACCACCACCGGCGAAAGATGATCATCGCTCGCCTCGGCGGCCAGGGCTGCCTCGATCGCGGCATCGGATGCGGCATCGACGTCCAGATCGGCCAGCACCGCGACCAGGGTCTGGTCACTGACCTGCTGACGTACCTGCCGCCAGTCCTCGTACTCCACCGCCACCCCGTGGGCGGTCGCGAGCCGCTGCAGCGGTGACAGCCGGGCCGCGGTGGTCATACCTCACCCCGGGTCGTCGGCCGGCGCCGATCGGCGTACCGGGGTGTCGGGACCGCCGACCACCCCCACCCGCGACGGGTCGGGTTCGGGCAGTACCGGGACGGATCGGGATTCACCTACGGGCTCCTGTGGGTTCGGGGGCAGTGACGGGATCTGCGGAAAGGCGTCGGCCACCATCCTCGCCGATTCCTCCTCGCGTTCGAACCTGCCCGGCCGAATTGCCACCCAGATGCCGGCGAGGATCACCCCGATCAGCAGGGTCGTACCGAGCAGATCGTCACCCAGCCCGGTGAATCCCTCGAGGTCGTAGTACTCGGTCCCGCTGCGCATCAGCGAGGCCAGCGACAGCATCGCCGAGGCGAAGGTCAGATTGGCGCAGAAGAACAGCACCCGGGAGCTCAGCGGGAACCGGGAACTGCCGTGGTTGATTCCGCCGGCATCGGTCAGCATGGTCCACAACAGGCCCAGGGCGGCCGCGGCGACACCGACCGCACCGGCAAAGACGAGGACCGGTTCGGCGACCAACTGGCGGTACGGGTACAGACAGCAGGTGATCAGCACCGTCAGCACGGCCAGCAGCCGGACACCGTGCAGGCGTCGCCCGATCAGCAGTACCAGGCACACCGCGGCAGCCACGAATCCCCCCAGGGCAGCGATGGTCTGCGGCCACCACGACGCGCTGAGCACCGTGCCCGGCGGGTTCGGCAGCACCGCCCAGAGGGACACCCCGACCAGACCGGCCAGCGCCAGAGCCGCCACCGGCTGTCCGGCTCGGGTACGCCGGTACGCCCACACCGCCAGCACCAGCGACAACAGCAGGCGGTACCAGTTGCGGACGGTGGCGTCGGTGCTGAACACCCGTACCCACTCCTCGAGGGTGTCGGCGGACCCTCCCCAGCCGAGAACGCGCAGGACCACGCCGACGAAGGTGGCCAACAGGGTGGGGACCTGCATGGCCGGGATCGCGATCGCGATCGGCCAGATCAGCGGGTGCAGTTGGCTGACCAGACTGTCCTCCCGGGTGATCACCTTCGAGCCCGGTACGCGGCGGCCGAGGGCCAGGATGATCACTGCCGCCAGTGCGCTCAGCAGCACGATGATGCCGCCGGAGGCCATCGCCAGCGGGGTGAAGGCCTGATCGGTGCGCCGGATCGACTTCCACAGCGGTACGAACACCGCAACCGCGGTCAGCACCAGCGTCACCACGACGGCGAACCGCGCCCCGTTCTGCTTCACCGCGGTACCGGTCCACTGGGCGGTGACCACGACGGCCTCGGCCAGACCGAAACCGGCGACGATCAGTGCCGGGATCGCCAACAGCGACAGCACCACGAAGGTCAAGGACAGGCTCTGCACGCGGAAGTCGATACCGAAGGTGTGCCCTTCGCGCAGTCCGGCCTGCGAGGTCAGCAGCAGCGCGCCGACCAGGCCGGCCATGACCCAGAACTCCCACCACCGGGCGGTGCGGCGGCGACGTAGGACCATCAGCACCACGATGGCGATGATCAGCATCGGGTACGCCAGCATCAGCAGGCTCGGGGGTTGGATCATCGCGATCACCCCGAGGGCGATCAACACGTAACCGGCCACCGGGGCGAACCAGATCGGGAGCCGGATGGCGGCGGTGAAGAACATCGCCACCGAGAGGCAGATCGCCAGGTTGAGCACCGGGATCGCGACCACCGGCAGGCTCGTTCCCCCCGAACCGACCGCCAGCGGGACGAGTTCGCGCAGCGGTGTGGCGAGGATGCCCAGGCACAGCACCCCGACAGCGCAGAGGGCAGCGACGGCGGCGACCACCCGGACCCAGACCGGCCACTGTCCCGGACGCGGTCGCCCCTGGGCGATCCGGTCCCAGAAGACGCCCCGGGCGATCGTGGTCAACCCTGCGCGCAGGCCGGTCATGGCCGCTGCCAGAGGGTGATCGTGGACGAGTTGTCGTTCACGAGGTAGCCTCCACCGGCGCCGAGCGAGGCCACCGGCGTCATCGACGAGGCGACCACGGTCTGCGACCAGCGGGCGAGTTCGCGGCCGTCGGCACCGAGCAGCAGCTGCTCGTTCGTACCGGTGACGAAGATCTCGGCACCGTCGGTGGCCAGGGAGCGTACCGGCGCGGGCACCGACCACAGATCCCTCCCGGTTGCCGCCTCGATCCCCCGTACCCCCACCTGCTCGGTGTGCAGGATCACCACCGGGCCGGCCGCGGTCATGCCCTGGTGGTCCACGGCGCGGCGTCGCCAGACGACCTCGGCCGTGGCGGCCGAGCGCGCCACCAACGATTCGGCGGTTCCGGTGATCAACAACTCGCCACTGGCCACCACACCGTCGGTGACCTCGGCTGCCTCGGTCCACCGCACCGAACCGTCCGGTTCGAGCAGCCGCAGTTCACCGGTCCGATCGGTCACCGCCACCGCACCGTCGCCCAGGACGACCGGTGCGCCGGTGATCGGCTCGGTACCGCGGTTTCGCCAGCCGAGACCACCGTCGGCGATCCGGTGCATGACGGTGTCACCGCCCAGGGTCGTCGCCAGCAGGTGCTCGTCGTCGTAGCGGGTGAGCGTGGTGACGATGTCCGGGGTGGGGACGGTCCACAACCAGATCCCGTCCGGGTCGTAGGCCGTCAGCTCCCGGTTGCTGGTGGCGGTGACGACGACGTCGCCGAAGACGCCCGCCTGCATCAGCGAGCCACCGGGATAGGCCTGCCAGTCCCGCTCGCAACGGTCGACGACCGGGGTGCAGAGCAGGACCGAACCGTCGACGTCACTGGCGACGGCCAATTGACCGGACGGCAATTCGGCCACCGCACCGAGAGTGCTCACCCCGGTGATGTCGAGATCGGCGCGGACCGGACGCAACGAGCGCACCTGCAGTTCGTCGGGGGCACCGGCGGTCCGTTGCGGGTCTGCGGTGGTCAGCGCTTCGGCGCGGCCGGGTACGGCCGGCGACTCGGAGTAGGTCCGGTCCCCCACACCGATCGCGACGACGCCCCGGTCCGGGCAGCGGGTGATCACCGAGGACTCCCGGTCCTCACCGATGGTCGTTTCGTAGTCGAACCGCAGGCAGTCCCCGGCCAGCGCCGTGGCCGTCCCCCGGAAGCTGTAGGGAACTTCGCCGATCACCTGCAGGCCGTCGCTGATCAGCGCCGTCCCGGCCGCGGTCCAGCTCTGTCCGGCGACGGTTCCGGCCGGTAGATCGGGTCTGGGCGGCTGGAACGACACGGCGTCGCTGCCCCGCGCCAGGGAGGCCACCGACAACCCGGTCTCGTCGGCACGGTAGAGAAGTTCGCGCCGGTCGTCCCCGTGCCAGTTCTCGATCACCCAGTTCCCCTGGCCGAGACCGTCGACGTTCGACCAGCCGGCCGGTCCGCGCTGATGCGGTACGAACCCGCTGACCGGCACCGACTCCACCCCGAGCAGCGATCCGCCGACCTGGCCCTCGCCCCTCAGCACCGTCCGCGACCCCTCGGAACCACCGGCCAGTGCGAGTGAGGTACCGGCGATCGTTCCCGTCCGAGGCGGAATGGCGACCGCGATCGCGGTCAGCAACAGGGCCAACACGGCCAGCACCGAGACGACGACCATCGGGGCCAAGGCCCCGTCACCGCCGGCATCGGCGCTGATCCTCCGCGGATCGGGCAGGTGTCCGTGCCAGCGGAGCCGACGGGCGGAGAGGTGTCCGCGCCAGGGCATGCTGCGCACTGTCCCCGCTCGCCCCCTGGCCGCCACGGGCTGATCCTAGGCGGCAGCCGGTTCGTTGCCCATGGTTCGGTTGCCGGGAACCCGCGGACAGTTCAGCGGCGGCGAATCACCTGGGTCTCCGAGAGCCGGTCATGCCAGGACTGTCTCCGCGGATTGAAGGCGGCGGTCAGCCCGTCGACCAGCGCGACCAGCATCAGCCAGCCGAGCTGGGGGAAGACACCGCGGAAGAGGGTACGCATGGCGACCGCGCGGCCGGTCAACTTCGGTGATCCGTCGGTCTGCACCGGTCGGATGCCCAGCAGCAGCTGGCCCGGGGTGGCGCCCTTCCAGAGCAGGAACACCAGGTGCAGTCCAATGGCCGCGCCGATCACGGCCGCAGTGGACCACAACTGGTCGGTGGCCGACAGGATCGTCGTCGGGTCCGGGGTCGGCGGCGGGTTCTGACCCTGCTCGACCGCGGCCAGGGAGGCGGCGTAGTAGTCGGCGACCACCCCGGCCAGCCGCTGCCACACCGGCAGGCTGAACAGCACCGACAGCACCGTGATCATCACCATGTCAAGCAACCAGGCCGCGAACCGGGCCCACCACGAGGCGAGCGGACGTCCGTCGGCAGTCAGCAATTCCTTGCCCGAGGCCGCCGGCTGCGCCCAGGGATTCTGGCCATACGAGTTCTGACCATACGGGTTCTGGCCATACGGGTTCTGGCCCGGGCCGGGCTGCCCGTACCCCTGCTGCCCGTAGTGCTGTTGGCCCTGGGGTGGGTTCCCCCACTGCCCCGGCTGTCCGGGCTGGCTGCCGGCGCCTGGTTGCCCGGCAGCCGATTTGTCCTCGCGGGTCTCCCGGCTCCACTGCCACCCGTCCCAGTACCGGGTACGTCGGGGGTCCAGCGGATCGGGGTACCAGCCGGCGGGCGCGGCATGGCGTCCGGGCGGTGCGGGCGGGCGGCCGACGGGAATGTCACTCACCCCACCATTGTGGCCGATCCGTCCGGTACGGACTGCCCGCACCGATCCGCCGACACCCGCGGAACCAACGAAACCGGGCGCGAGGGCGAAAACCGGCGGGAGCCGGTGGCCAATGGGCACCGTCTGTAGTCACACTATGGGTGTCATGGAACAGATCGGACGCTACCGGCTCGTCGCGCGCCTCGGCGCGGGCTCCTTCGCCACCGTGTGGCAGGGGCACGACGACCAGCTCGACGTACCGGTGGCGATCAAGGTGCTGGCGGAGAACTGGTCCTCCCGGGAGGACGTCCGGAACCGCTTCATGTCCGAGGCCCGGCTGATGCGTCGGATCCAGGACAGCCGGGTGATCCGCGTCTACGACGTCGGAACCCTGCAGGACGGCCGACCGTACTTCGTCATGGACTACTGCGATTCCGGTTCGCTGGATCAGTGGCGCCGAGAACTGCGCCCACCGGCGCAGGCGATCCGGGCCGCGGCCCAGGCTTGTCGCGCCCTGCAGGTGCTGCACGACCATCACGTGGTGCACCGGGATGTCACCCCGGGCAATCTGTTGTTGGATTCGAGTTCGGACGGTTCGTTGGTGGTCCGACTGGCCGACCTGGGCGTGGCGAAGTCGATGCTGGACGACCTGGGCAGCACGATGACCGCGGGCACACCGTCCTACATGGCGCTGGAACAGGCCACCGGAGGCAACTTCGACCACCGGGCCGACATCTATGCCATGGGCTGCGTCACCTACGCGCTGCTCACCGGGGCGCCACCGTTCCGGGTACGCAACCTGCCCGATCTGCTCAACCGCCAGGAGGGACAGCACCCCGAGGCGCTGGCCGGCCGGCTCGGGGTTCCCGCCGAACTGGATGAACTGCTGCGTCGGGCATTGTCGAGGGCACCGCAGGGACGTCCGGCCTCGGCCAAGGCGATGGCCGACCAGCTCGACCGGATCGCCGGTGCGATCGAGGCCGGTGGCACCGAACCGGGCCGGACCTCGATCGCCTTCACCCACTTGCGCACCCCCGCCCCGGCCTGGCCGACGATGCCGAGCGACGACGAGGATGCCGCCCTCACCCGGCGACAACCAGCTCCCCGTCGCGCCGCCGAGCCACCGTCCCCGGCCAGTTCAGCGACACCGGCCGGCCAGCCCTCCGCGGATCGTCCGGCCGCCTCGGTACCGCCCCCGCAACAACCGGTCGGACCGATCTCCGGTGGCCGATCGGCCACGCCGGTACCGACCCCGAACCCGGCCCGACATCCGGGCCCGCTGCCGCCTGCAGCCGGATGGACCCCGCCCCGGGGCTACGGGCAACCGCAGGGATCGTCACCGGCACCGCACCGGTACGGCGAGCACCCCGCCCCGACCCCGCAGTGGCCGGGGCAGATGGTGAACGACTGGAGCTACCTGCCGCCGGAACGGACGCCTACCCCCAGTGGTCGCGGTGCAGGCTTCTGGTGGATCATCGCGGTCGCGGCGTTCCTCATCCTGATGATCGTCGTCTGGGTGATCTTCCAGCTCACCTGAACCGACTCCCGCAGGCCGGTGCAGCCCGGATTGTCCATTGGTTGGTCGCCGGAGCAGTACTTGGGCAAAGATGTCGGCATGAAACGCGAAGTTCACTCCAGGATCGTCTGCCAGGTCACCGCCGAGGCGGACAACGTCGTGTCGATCAGTGTCACCGACACCGACCTGTTGACCTCGGAGGAGCTGACCGTCACCGTCGACGGCACGCCGGTCGAACCGACCGAGCTGACCGATGTCCACGGCACCCGGTTGCACCGGGTGATCACCCCTCCCGGTGAACTGGTGATCGCCTACTCCGCCGTCGCCGAGGGACAATCGGCGCCGGCCCCGTCGGAGGATGTGGACCTGATCCGCTACATGCGGCCGAGCCGCTACTGCCCGTCGGATGTGCTGGCTCCGGTCGCCTCCGGCCTGTTCGGCGAGAAGTCGGGGATCGAACTGGTGCAGGCGGTACGCGAATGGGTGAACAACCACCTGTCCTACATCAGCGGCTCCTCCGGCCCGACCGACGATGCAGTCGACACCTATCTGCGGCGGGCCGGTGTCTGCCGCGACTACGCCCACCTGTGCATCACCCTGCTCCGGGCCCGGGAGACTCCGGCCCGACTCGCCGCGGTCTATGCCCCGGGCCTGTCGCCGATGGACTTCCATGCCGTGGTCGAGGCCCATGTCGACGGTCGGTGGCAGCTGATCGACGCCACGAACCTGGCGCCGCGGGAGTCGATGCTGCGGATCGCCACCGGCCGCGATGCCGCCGACACCGCCTTCCTGACCACCAATTCCGGCGGATTGTTCCTGAACGAGCTGAAGGTCACCGCGGTGGCCGACGAGCTGCCGACCGAGGACCCGTCACAACTGGTGCAGCTGCGCTGAGGCGCCGCTCGACACCGGCCGTCCGACACCGGGGGTGACGGTCAGCCGCGGGTCGCCCAGGACCGGATCCGCTCGATCCGTTCGGTCAGCTGTTCCCCGGTCGCCGCCACGGCCGCCGGACCACCGCAGGCCTCCCGCAGCTCGTTGTGGATCACCCCGTGAGGTTTCCCGCTGCGGTGGTGCCAGGCGGCCACCAGCGTGTTCAACTGCTTGCGCAGCTCGCGCAGGTCCTCGTGGGCGGCCCGTGGCCGCTCCGGAGCACCGGCGGCCGACTGCGCCCGGGCCGATTCCGAACGTTCCACCTGGGCGGCCTGTCGGCGCCGCAGCAGATCCTTCACCTGATCCGGTTCCAGCAGCCCGGGCAGCCCGAGGTAGTCACGTTCCTCATCACTGCCCGACATCGTCTGCAGCCCGAACTCGCCGCCGTCGAAGACGACCTTCTCGAAATCGGCCTCACTGGCCAGGGCGGTGAACGTCCCCTCGACCAGGTCCGGCTCGGACTTCTCCTGCTGCGCCTCGGCCAGCAGCGCCGCCTCGTCCTCGGGAGTCTTCGGTTTCAGCGCGTGGTCCCGCTCGGTCTCCAGGCCGGCGGCCAACGACAGCAACGGGGCGATGCTCGGCAGGAACACCGAAGCGGTCTCCCCACGGGAGCGGGCGCGGACGAACCGGCCGACGGCCTGGGCGAAGAACAGCGGGGTCAAGGTGGCGGTGGCGTAGACGCCGACCGCCAGCCGAGGCACGTCGACACCCTCGGAGACCATCCGTACCGCGACCATCCAGCGGTCCTCGGACTCGGCGAACTCGGTGATCCGCTTGCTCGATCCCGGTTCGTCGGACAACACCAGGGTGGGTGGCTCACCGGTGATCTGCTGCAGGATCTTGGCATAGGCCCGGGCGTGGCTCTGGTCGTTGGCGATCACCAACCCGCCGGCATCGGGTACGCCGGAACGTACCTCGGTGAGCCGGGTGTTGGCCGCCCGGAGCACGGCCGGGATCCAGGCACCGCCGGGATCCAACGCCGTCCGCAGGGCCTGGGCGGTCAGGTCCTTGGTCAGCGGTCCCCCGAGCCGGGCAGCGAGTTCCTCGCCCGCCTTGGTCCGCCACTGCATGTCACCGCCGTAGGCCATGAATAGCACTGGCCGGACGATGCCGTCACTGAGCGCCGGGCCGTACCCGTAGGAGTAGTCGGCCCGGGAGCGCAGTGCGCCGGTGCCGTCGGGTTCGTAGCGGACGAAGGGGATCGGGTTGGCATCGGAACGGAACGGGGTGCCGGTCAACGCCAGTCGCCGCCGGGCGGGTTCGAAGGCCTCCCGCACCGCCTCACCCCAGCTGCGCGCATCACCGGCGTGGTGGATCTCGTCGAGGATCACCAAGGTGTTGTTCTGTTCGGTACGGATGCGCAGCGCCAGCGGGTTGGCCGCCACCCCGGCATAGGTCAGGGCGTAGCCTTGGAAATCGGCGGAGCTGGGTCCTTGTCGAGTGCCGAAGTTCGGATCGATCTGAATCCCCACCCGGGCCGCGGCCTGCGCCCACTGGGTCTTCAGGTGCTCGGTCGGCGCGACCACGATCACCCGGTTCACGATCCGCCGGTTGAGCAACTCCGCGGCCACGGTCAGGGCGAATGAGGTCTTGCCCGCACCCGGCGTCGCCACGGCCAGGAAATCCTTCGGCTCATCCTCGCGGTAGCGGTTCAGCGCGGCCTGCTGCCACGCCCGCAGCTGCTTGACGGTGCCCCAGGCGGCCCGGTCGGGGAAGGCCGGGGGAAGTCGATCGGCGTTCGCAATCGGCGTCAGCGGGTCGGGCACGTTCACTGGCCCCATTGTAGGAGCGTGCGCCGACGTTGGGTGGGAACGACCGGGCCGGCGTCTCTCAGGTCACACCTATCTCAACTTTAGGACCTATGGTCTAATCTGACGTTGGCGATCCGGATCAACGTCCGGGTGTCCGGCGACCTGGTCGCCGGTCTCGACGTCTCCCCGCTGGCCGCCGCCGGTGCGAGCTGATGGCCGGCCTGGACACCCGGGGAACTGGAGTACGCCTATTACGTCGCCAACACCGGCAATGTCCGCGCCGTCGGTTACGAGACCGTCACCGTCAGCTCCCTCGGCGGCCTGGTCAGCACCACCCAACGCGGCACCTTGGAGGAGATCCTGGTCGACGGTGCGGCCGAACGACGGTCGGTGGTCACCGGGGTCTGGCCGCTCGGCCCGAGCACCGTCACCGTGGAGGTCGTCCCCGAGGGCGTCGGCGGGCAGGTCGCCGACCCGGTGTCGGTGCAGACACAGGTCTGGTCCATTCCCTGGGCCTGGTTGGCGGTGCTGCTGCTGATCATCGGCCTGGCGGTCTTCATCAGCTGGCGCCGTGGCGTTCGCCGGGCACAGCAGGCAGACTTCTACGACGACGACTTCGATCCGATCGATCAGGACCACGAAGCGAGGGCCCACTCATGACCAGCCCGATCACGACCGAACCCGGTGCTCCGCTGGCACCGTTGTCGACGACCCTGCGGGTACGTACCCGCGCCGAACACGAACGCGCCGAATCCCGACCGTTCATCGCCGCACTGATGAACGGCGAACTGCACACCGGCGCCTACATCGACCTGGCGGTCCAACATGCGGCGATCTACCGCGCGCTGGAGGCCGGCGGCCATGGGCTTCGTACCGATCCCCGACTCGGCGCCCTGGTCCGACCGGAACTGTTGCGCACCGAACGGGTGGAGGCCGACCTGACCGACCTGGTCGGGCCGGACTGGCGCGAGCGTACCTCGCTGACCGAGGCCACCCGGCGCTACGTCGACCGGTTGGACGAGGTGGCGGCCACGCCGACCGGTTATCTGGCCCATGCCTACACCCGCTACCTGGGCGACCTGTCGGGTGGACAGGTGGTGCGCACGATGTTGCGACGCCACTACGGGCTGGCACCGGAGGTGCTGCGGTTCTACGACTTCGAGGTCGACAAGCCGAAGCCGTACAAGGACGGCTACCGCGAGGCCATGGACCAGGTCACGCTGAGCAGCGAGGAGTACGCCGCGGTGGTGGACGAAGCGACGGTCGCCTTCGACCTGAACTCAGCCGTCTTCGCTGATCTGGGCCTTCGGCACCTGGCCGCGTGAGGCGCCGACCAGCGAGGGCCAGCGGGCACCGGCGGCATTGACCACCAGCCGCTGGGCCTCGGCGAGCCCGTCGGTCAGTTCCGGTGCGGCATCGATGGCGGCATCGATCATCGGTACGGTCACCGCCAGATCCTGCGGCCGGAACACCCCGGAGGTGATCCCCTGCTGCAGGATCCGGCCCAACAACTCGTGTCTGCCCGAGGGGTTGCTGCCGATCGGTACCGAGCCGGTCGAGGCGGTCTCCTGGCGGTGCTGCAGCCGGGCCGCGACATAGGCGGCGAGCTGCTCGCGTGGATCGTCGGCCGGGTCCACCCGAATGCCGAGGTCGATCGTCGCGGTTTCCGACTCGTCCTCGGCCAGGGCCGCCAGCAGCCGCTCACGATCGGGGAAGTGGTTGTAGATCGCCGACCGGCCGATCCCGCTGCGGCGCGCCAGCTCGGCGTAGCTGATCGCCCCGAAGGGTTTCTCCGCCAGCAGGTCGCGCAATGCCGCGATCAGTCGGCGACGGACCCGCTGCCGGTGGTCGGCAACGCTCCCTCCTTCGATCTTCGGCACACGGCCATGGTGGCACGCCGGGAAAGGAATCCGCCTCAGGCGGGCTGATCTCGTACCGCGCCGATCCGCAGGGCGAACGGGATCGCCAGCATCGCGACCACGGCCATGGCCGTGATCACGGTGCCGAAACCGAGTTGGGAATCAGCAGCGATCTGCAGACTGCTGAAGATCGATCCGGCGATACCGGCGAACACCGCGTACCCGATGCCCTCGCCGATCTGCAACGACGCCGCGTTGCGGCCCTGCTGGTTGTCCGGGGACAGCGCCATCACGACCAGGCTGGTGGTGGCCACCGCCAGCCCCATGCCCAGGCCACCGATGGACCAGGCGATCGCGAGCACCCAGCCGGGAACCCAGGACAGCCAGGCCGGAACGGCTGCCAAGGCGATCGCGGTGAAGACCGCCAGCACCCCGGCCAGGATCAACCGGTCGCGCCGGACCCGGACCCACGACTGCGACTGCAACCAGGCACCGATGGCCCAGCCCACCGCGCCGATGCTGAGCACCGCTCCGGCCAGGCTGAGGCCCATCCCCCGGGTCTGTACCAGCATCAGCGGTACGAACGCCTCGGCCCCGAAGAAGGCGCCGGGAAACAGCAACCGGCACCAGACCGTGGAGGACAATCCGCGCCGGAAACGGAGGAATCCGGCCGGCATCATCGGCGGCAGCGCGATCAGCAGGGCGACCACACCGATCAGCGCTGCGGCCACCGCCCACCAGAGCCGGTCGGTGGCGAACAACTGACCCGCCGCCTGCAGACCGATCGCGCCGACCGCAGCGACCACGGGTGCCCACAAGGGCACCGGATCGGTGTCGGCGGACGACCCGTCGAGCAGGCCGTCCCGGCTGACCCCGGAGACGATCGGCCGCACCAGCAGACCAGCGGCGAGCACCAGCGGGACCACGCTGAAGAAGACCCAGTGCCAGGAGGCGCGTTCGGCCAGCGCGCCGGCGATCGGCGGGCCGACGAAGGCCGGCACCACCCAGGCCGCCGACATCCAGGCCATCACCTGCGCGCGGTGGGTGGGGTTGAAGATCCGGGCGACGATCACCGTCAGGCTGACGAACATCGCACCCGCACCGAGGCCCTGGATCCACCGGCCGAGCAGCAGCTGCGGCCAGCTGAACGCGAACCCGGCGACCAGCAGTCCGACCACGAAGACCGCCATCCCGGCATACATCGGCCGGACCGGGCCGATCCGGTCGGCCAGCCGGCCGGCGACCGCGGTACCCATCAACTGGCCGATGATGAACAAGGTGAACGACCAGGCATAGGCGCCCAGTCCACCGAGGTCCTCGGCCGCGCGCGGCATCGCGGTGGCGACCGCGATGTTCTCGAAGGCGGCGCCGAAGACACCGATGACGATGCCGCCGACCATCGCCGGGGTGGGAACGACGGTGCGCCGCTGGTCGGCGGCGGCGCTGGGGGAACTCTCCGTCATGAACTCATCGAACCACCTCCACCCAGGTTCAGCACAAGCGGTCGCGGACTACAGTGGGCGCCATGACCCAGATGAGCCCCGGCGCCGACACGATCCTCGACGAACGGACCGACACCACCCCGTCGGAACCTGGCGATCACGAGCGGCTTTCGCACTATGTGGCGAAGGACAAGCTCACCGAGGCGATGGTCATGGGTACGCCGGTGATCGCGCTCTGCGGCAAGGTCTGGGTACCGAGCCGGAACCCGGAGAAGTTCCCGGTCTGCCCCGACTGCAAGAAGATCTGGGAAGAGATGCGGCCCGGGGACGACGACGGCGAGTGACCCGTCGGCACGGCGGCTCAGTAGCGGTACGCCTCCGGTTTGTACGGCCCCTGCACCGGCACCCCGAGGTAGGCGGCCTGCTCGGCGGTGAGTTCGGTCAGCCCGACCCCGAGGGCATCGAGGTGCAGTCGGGCGACCTCCTCGTCGAGGTGTTTGGGCAGCACGTGCACCCCGAGCGGATAGTCGTCGGTACGGGTGAACAACTCGATCTGGGCCAGCACCTGGTTGGTGAAGGAGTTGCTCATGACGAAGCTCGGGTGGCCGGTGGCATTGCCGAGGTTCAGCAACCGGCCCTCGGACAAGACGATGATCGACCTGCCGTCGGCGAAGGTCCAGGTGTGCACCTGCGGTTTGATCTCGGTCCGGCGGATGCCGTCCAATCTGGCCAGGCCGGCCATGTCGATCTCGTTGTCGAAGTGGCCGATGTTGCCGACGATCGCCTGGTGTTTCATCCGCGACATCTGCTCGGCGCTGATCACGTCCAGGCACCCGGTGGCGGTGACGAAGATGTCGGCGTACCCGACCACCTCGTCCAACCTGGCGACCTGGTAGCCGTCGAGGGCGGCCTGCAATGCGCAGATCGGATCGATCTCGGTGATGATCACCCGCGCCCCCTGCCCACGCAGGGATTCCGCGCATCCCTTGCCCACGTCGCCGTACCCGCAGACCACGGCGACCTTGCCCCCGATCAGTACGTCGGTGCCCCGGTTGATGCCGTCGATCAAGGAGTGCCGACAGCCGTACTTGTTGTCGAACTTGGACTTGGTGACCGAATCGTTGACGTTGATCGCCGGGAACAGCAACTGACCGTCGCGGGCCATTTCGGCCAGGCGGTGGACGCCGGTGGTGGTCTCCTCGGTGACCCCCTTCACCGCGTTCGCCAGGGCGATCCAATCGGTACGCTGCGCGGCCAGGTTGTTGCGCAGCGTGGCCAACAGCACCCGCAGTTCCTCCGGGGTGTCGGCAGTGGCCTCCGGCACCGCCCCGGCCTTGGTGTACTCGACCGCCCGGTGCACCAGCAGGGTCGCATCCCCACCGTCGTCGAGGATCATGGTGGGCAGTTCACCGCCGGGCCAGTCGAGGATCTGCTCGGTGCACCACCAGTACTCCCCCAGCGTCTCCCCCTTCCAGGCGAAGACCGGCACCCCGGCCGGTTCGTCCACCGTTCCGTCGCCGACCGCCACTGCCGCGGCGGCGTGATCCTGGGTGGAGAAGATGTTGCAGGAGGCCCAACGGACCTTCGCCCCGAGCGCGGTGAGGGTTTCGATCAGCACCGCCGTCTGCACCGTCATGTGCAGTGACCCGGCGATCCGGGCCCCGGCCAGCGGTTGCTCGGCGGCGTACCTCTCGCGCATCGCCATCAGGCCCGGCATCTCGTGCTCGGCCAGGGTGATCTCCTTGCGGCCGAACTCGGCCAAGGAGAGATCGGCCACACCGAAGTCGGGCGTCGTGCGCGGATTGGAACTCATCGGATCCCCTCACTGGCGAAGGGTGGGCGGACCCACCTCACGTGAGCACATCCTAGATCGCGGGCGACCTCACCGGGCCCTGATCCGCCGGTCGGAGATCAGAGCACGAACAGCAACATCCCCAGCACCAGAGCGGCGGCGGCGACGTACCAGATGATCAACAGCGCCACGGCCATCCGGGCGAAGAAACCGGCCACGCCCGCCAGGGCACCGTCGCGCCCCGAGGCGTAACGGTGGGCATTGCGCGCGGTGACCACCACGAACATCGGCATCGTGATCGCCCAGACGACCATGCAGTACGGGCACATGGCACCGATGTCGAACAGGGTGTTGATCATCAGCCAGTGGATGAAGACCGCACCGAAGGTCACCCCCAGTTGCAGCCCGATCCAGTACCAGCGGGCGAATCGGGCGCCAGCGAGCAGGGCCATGCCGACGGCGATGGTGATCCCGAATCCCACCAGCCCCAGGAACGGGTTGGGGAACCCGAACACGCTGGACTGCCAGGACCGCATCACATCGGTGCACTGGACGGCGGCGTTCAGGTCACAGGTCAGTGCCTGATCGGGATTCTGCAGCAGATGGACCTTCTCGATACTCAGGGCCATCGCGCAGAACAGGCCGATCGCCGAACAGATCGCCAGGACCAGACCGATGGTGCGGTAGGAGAACGGCGGCGCCTCTTCGATCACCTCGTCATCGACCAGATCAGTCGCCATTCCAGTCCTTCCTCGCGGTCCTCGGCCCGGTAGCACCGGGTCCATCGCTCACTGTAGTTCGCCCGTGGCGGGCGACAGGAATCGTGGGTTCACCGCGCCAGCCGGTCCAGGCCGATGGCCAGGTACGTGGCGGCGTAGAGCCCGACCTGCAGGATCGACACATACCGCTCCAGGTCGCTGCCGTGGTGGCAGGAGATCGGACAGATCCGGATCTCGTGGAACTCGGCACAGTCGGTCAACCGCCGACGGTCGACGACCAGCGACTCCTCCGGTGACCCATCGTCCAGCATCACCAGTACCGGTCGCCGATCGCTCGGCGTGAGATCGGTGAACGGGTCGGCGAACGGGTCCCGTCGGCCGGCCGCCTCCAGCAGCGGCAGCAGGTCCTCGGCCTCACCGGCCAGGGCCGGTCGGCCGGTGGCGGCCCGGATGGCCTCGGCGATCCGCCGGCTCGCCCGGGCCGCCAGGACCGAGCCACCCCAGATCAGCGGCTGGGCGTCGGCCAGTCCGAGGGCGATGTCCTTGGCCGGGTTGGCGGCGATCGAGGCGCGGGGGGAACAGTCGGTGGCGGCCTGGTCGAGCGCGTCGGCGATCAGCTCCGGCGAGGTCGCCGGGGCCAGACCGGCATCGTGCAGTCCAGCCAGCGCCACCACTGCGGCGGCGAGCGGATCGGAGGTGGCGGCCGGCAGCACGATGCTGGCACGGCCGGTCGCGAACTCCGAGATCAGCGACGGGACCGGGCAGGCGATCAGCAGCGCCGCGCCCCGGCGCACGGCTTCGCGGGCGGTGGCCACCAGGCCCGGTGAGCCGCCGTCGGCCGCGCTCACCACGACCAGGTCCAAGGGGCCCACCCACCCCGGCAGTCCGGGTTGCGGCCAGGCCATGAACGGGACCGGGCAGGTCGGCTCGACCAGGACCCGGATCAGTCGCGCCTCGGCACCGGCAGCGATCACGGCTCGCGGTACGGGGAGTTCGCGCAACTCCTCCCGGCCGCGGACGGCTCCGTCGGCGGCCTGTCGTACCCGGGCCCCGGCCAGGGCGAGCGGGCGCAGCAACCCGTCGGCCCGCTCCAGACAGGCCGGGTCGTCCAACCGGGAGTCGTCGAAATCGGCCACGGTCAGCGGTGGTAGCCGGCCAGGGTGGGACGGGCCTCGTCGACCAGCAACACCGGGATCCGGTCGTGCACCGGATAGGCCAGACCGCATTCGGTGCCCAGACAGACCAACTCACTGGTCTCATGATCGACGGCCAGCCGTGCCCGGCAGCGGGGACAGGCCAGCAGTTCGAGAAGTTCACCCGGCAGGTCGAGGCCGGCGGTCGTTTCGACACCCATGGCGCAAGTCTAGGACTCCGTGCTCCCGGCTGTCGGCTGCGACTCGGCCGGCTCGGACGCTCCGCCCCGAGCACCGCCGAGCCCGGGGTGGACGAGGGTCACGACCCGGTGGTGACCGGGGCAGGTCTCGCCGCTCAGCTGCGGACCAGCGCCAGCACCTCATCCCGCAGGGCATCCATCTGCCGGCGGCTGCGCGCCTCCACGTTCAACCGCAACAACGGCTCGGTGTTGGACGGTCGCAGGCTCACCCACCAGTCCTCGGCGTTGATCATCACGCCGTCGCCGAAGTCGATCTCGCCCCGACCGGCGAACGCCTCGGCAACCTGGTTCATCACCGCCTGCGCGTCGTCGACGGTGGAGTTGATCTCCCCCGACGCGACGTAGCGGTTGTAGTCGGTGAGCAGCTCCGACAGCGGTTTGTCGGAGCGGCCGAGGGCGCTCAGCACGTGCAACCCGGCGAGCATCCCGGTGTCGGCGGACCAGAAGTCGCGGAAGTAGTAGTGGGCGGAGTGTTCCCCACCGAAGATCGCATCATTGGCCGCCATGGCCGCCTTCACGAAGGTGTGACCGACCTTCGAGGTGACGCACCGCCCGCCGGCCTCGGCGACCACCTCGGCCACGGTCCTGGAGGTGATCGTGTTGCGGACCACGACGCCACCGGGTTCGCGCTGCAGTTCGGCGGCGGCGATCATCGCGGTGATCGCCGACGGCATCACCACCTCCCCCTGGTCGTCGATCACGAAACAACGGTCGGCATCACCGTCGAAGACCAGTGCACAGTCGGCGCCGTGCTCGCGTACCGCCCGCTGGGCATCGACCAGGTTCTCCGGTTCCAGGGGATTCGGCTGGTGGTTGGGGAAGCTGCCGTCCAGCTCCAGATAGAGGCCGATCAGTTCAAGATCGAGTCCGGCCAGCACCACCGGCGCGGTCAGCCCGGCCATACCGTTCCCGGCGTCGACGACCACCCGCAGGTGACGCATCCCGGACAGGTCGACCAGTGAACGCAGATAGTCGGAGTAGGCAGGCAGCAGATCCTCTTCGGTGATCCGGCCCGGCGCCTGCTCGGCAGCGAAACCGTCACGTTCGATCTGCCAGGCCCGATCACGGATCTCGATCAACATCTGCGGTGTCATCGGGCGTGCCCCGGCCAGGCAGAACTTGATCCCGTTGTAGGCCGCAGGGTTGTGGCTGGCGGTCAGCTGGGCGCCGGGGAGATCCAGGCTGCCGGAGGCGAACCAGAGCTGATCGGTGCTGGCCAGTCCGATGTCGACCACGTCGACACCGGTACGGGCGACCCCGCGGGCGAAGGCAGCACCGAGTTCCACCCCGGACTCGCGCATGTCGCGGCCGAGGACGCACCGATCCCCGGGACGGAGTTGAAGGGTTTGGGCGAATGCGGTGCCGAGTGCCTCGGCGCCGGCGACGTCCCACTCCGGGCTGCTCCCGGCGATGAGACCGCGGATGTCATTGGCCTTGAAGATCTGCGGCTGCAACACGCGCGCAGCCTACCGGTTACGGTCCTCGCCCGGCGGATCCTCGGCAGGTTCTGCCAGGACCGTCAGATGCGCCTTCCGGGCCACCTCGACCATGCCACTGCGGCCGGGATGGATCGCCTCGGCCAGCGGGTCCTCGTAGGAGCGGCCGGCTTCGCGTACCGCATCGGCCAGGGCCAGCAGGTCGTCGACCCGGGCCTGTTCACGTTCCTCGGTGTCGTCGGGCAGACGGATCACCTCCCAGCCGCGGGGCACCGACAGGGCCGAGGAGTGTTGCTGGCACAGGTCGTAGCAGCCCGGCTCGGCGCGCAGCGCGAGCGGCCCCAGCACCGCAGTCGACTCGGCATAGACGTAGGTCAGGGTGGCAACTGCCCACCCCGCACAACCGGTGCGGGTACAGCGTCGACGTGCCATAGCTGCTCCTGTCATCCCCGATCGATGGACGATCGGACCGGATCGGTCGGGCGAGATCGGGTGGGCCACCCGAACAGTGCCGATCAGCAACCGGACTCCGCCTCGGGGATCGAGGCTAGTCCGCCCGAGTGCCCGGACCGGGCTCCGACACCCGGGCAGTTGTATCGGCTTCCGAGCCGGCAGCCCCAGCTGCGCGGCTAGGGTGGGCTCCATGCGTCGGGACCGTCATGAGCGTGGCTTGCGCGGACCTCTGGCCGCACCCAATCCCCTCACCGCGCAGCCGGTGACTCCTCGACAGCCTCCGGGCCGGACGGCCTTCTTCGACGATGTGGTGGCGGCCTCGCTACGGCTGATCCGCCGCAACTGTCCCCAGGCGTTGGCCGGGGTGGAGATCGGTGTGGTCGACGTACCGGAGATCACCGCCGCCTGGACCGACCCCGAACCACCGGTCGCAGCAGCGGTCGAGGCCACCGTGACGACCAGGGCGAAGGTCGTGCTCTACCGCCGGCCGTTGGAGCACCGCTCGGCCTCCCGGGCCGATCTGCGCGTACTGGTGCACCGGGCGCTGGTCGAACAGCTGTCCGCCCTGACGACCATCAGTGTTCGCGAGATCGATCCCGAGCTGGACGAGGACTGACCGGCTTCCTCGGTCGAGTCCGTGGGCGCGACCTCAGCGCGCCACCTCGGGGTCGAACTGGGGCGGATCCTCCTGCAGCACGCGGCTGGCGGTGATCGGTGCCGCCGACAAGGTGCTCACCCCGTCGACATCGCCGGCCAGTGCGATCCCGGCGAACAGCTCCACATCTCCCACCGGGGTGATGTGCACGGCGAGCTGCCCCTCGTCCGGCATCTGCACCGCCGAGGTCCCCTCGGCCGGGACCGTCTCGGTACCCTCGCCGACCACGGAACCGTCCTCGCCGTAGGCCTGCCATTCGTAGGAGGACTCGACCGCCGCCGACGAGCTCACCATCAGGGTTCCCCGATGGTCGGCCAATCCGCCCACTGCCGCCACACCGAAGGCACCCACCGCCGCGCTCGCCGGGGAGTAGCTCACATCCGAGCTCGCGGCATCGTCGGTGCTGCGGGAGACCACGCCGGCGGTCACCGGCTGTTCGGCGGTGATCCGCACCGCCACCGGTTCCCCGGCGGCTGCCTCGGCCAGCTCCACCGATCCGACGGACTCAGCTGCCAGGTCGAGCTGGTCGGCATCGGCGGGCGGGAACGCCCCGTCGCTGCCGAGCAGTTCCACGCTGACCTGGTTGCGTTGGTCACCGGGGTTGGCGACCACCAGTTCGCGACTGCCGTCGCCACCGGGAACCCCGGGGATCACCACCGTGGTGTCGGTCAACCCGGCACCGGCGACCCAGTCGGCCCCGGCCGGATCCGATCCGGTACCGGTCTCGACCTCCGCGGCAGCCGAGACGCGTCCGCTGGTCGCCAGCACCTGCACCGCCAGCGGGTCGTCGGAGCTGAGCAGCGACTCCATCGGGACCTCCCGGGTCTCCCCGGGTTGGACGGCGATGCCGCTGGTCCCCGCGACCGCAGCGAGGCCCTCGGCGGTGTAGATGTTCAGCGACACCTCGGCCGCCTCACTGTCGGGATTGGTGATCAGCAGCACGGCGCGTTCGGTGTCGTTGGACCGGAAGCCGGTGAACCATGCCTCGGTGGAGGCGCTGACACAGGGCGAGATCATCAGGCCACGTTTCGATCCCGAGGTCTGCTCGGCCAGGCTGGACTGGCCGGTCAAGGTGGCCGCATCGCCGTTCGCCCGGGCGATCGTCGTCGCCGACTCCTCGACGGCGACGCGGCGCAGCTGGCCGCCCGGTACGGTGCCGAGCTCGGTGCCGTCGGCACGCTGCAGCTGCACCGCGGACTCCGGCGGTGCCGACAGCGAGTCGACGACCACCGAACCGCCGTCCTCACCGCCGGTCAGCGCCGGGCAGACCCGCGTCGCCGAGGTCGCCCCGGCGACCGCCTGCGGCGGTGTCGGGGCGGTGGTGCCGAGCTGCTGTCCGAGCAGGACCGTGCCGAGGATGAGCACCGCACCCAGCAGCGGTACGGCGAAGCGCAACGCACGCATCAGCTCTCCTCCTCGTCATCGATGATCGCCCGCGCCGCCCGACGTGGTGGTGGCGAGATCTCCTCGTCGTCGTCGTCGTCAGGTGCCTCGTCGGGGTCGTCGGGCAGTGCCCGGGCGGCACGGCGGCCGACCACCGGGGGTTCGTCGTCAGCCCGGGATTCGTCAGCCCGGGAGTCGTCAGCCCTGGAGTCGTCGACGGCCAACCCCCGCCTGCCGGTCGCAGCCGGCGGTGCCTCCTGCGCGGCCGACGGTTCCTCGTGCGCGACTCGCGGTGCCTCCTGCGCGGCCGACGGTTCCTCGTGCCGGGGCGTCTGTTCGTGATGCGAGGCCGGCGGTTCGTGATGCGAGGCCGGCGGTTCGTGATGGGACGACGGCGGGGCCTTCGGCAGCGGCTTCTCCGCGGCCGGGGTGGTCTCCACCGGTGGCGTCGGATCGGCATCCGCGGCCGGTTCGCCGAGCCGGCCCAGTTCGCTGAAGTCTCCCAATGTCCGGGACTTGCGCAGCGGCTCGCCGTCGGGGCGGACCCGTACCGGCGCCTGGGCGGCGGCCGCACTCAGCTGTCCGACCGGTGCCGGGGTACGCCGGCGCAGCGCCGGCAGTGCCATCACCACCACCAGCAGCAGCCCGATCAACTGGGCGACGGCGACGAACCCGTATCCGTTGTCGGTCAACCGGTAGCTGAGCTGGCCGCCGGCGGCCCCGACGGCGAAGGTCGGTCGCCCGTTGTCGCCCTGCACCGGGGCGAGTTCCGCCCCGTCGAGGAAGGCCTGCCAGCGCGGATCAGCGGGCTCGGCCAGCACCAGCACCCGATCCTGGTCACCGGGCAGGATCTCGGCGCCGGCGCGGCCGACCGGCACCGACACCTCCCCCGAGATCACCTCGGCCCGCGCTGCGCTGCTCGGTACGGTCCAGATCCGGGCCACCTCGTCGCTGCTCCCGGTCCCCAGACCCGGCACGTTGCCGATCTGGGCAAGTTGTTCCTCACTACCGCCCTGCACCCAAAGATAGGCCACCCCGAGCTGATTCAGGTCACTCAGCAGGGCATCATCGGAGCCGGCGAGCAGACGGGCCGTGACACTGGCCGTCAGGGCCTCGAACTGCGGGTCGGCACCGAAGACGTACCCACGATCGGCCGAACCGAGCCGATAACCGGCATCCTCCAGCAGCGCCCAGCGCACCTGCTCACCCCGCAGATCCAGGCTCAGGGTGCGTACCCCTGCATCGGACTGCATGGCGTTGGTGATGAAGGCGGGCAGGGCCGAGCCGGCCCGACGATCCACCGGTCCGGTCATCGACCCGACCAGCCACCAGCCACTACCGGCCAACAGACCCACCGCGACGACGGTCAGGGTGATCTTGGCCGCGACACCGCCGATCGGGTACGCACCACCGGCCGCCCGGCGGCCACCGTCGGAGCGGGCCAGCCCACCGAAGGCACCGGCCAGGCCGGCCGCCCCGGCCACCAGCGCACCGGCGAATCCGACGAACAACCAGACCAGTGCCTCGGGGCGTGCCTGGTCACCGGTCGGGCCGACGGCGACCACCGCCCCGGCGAGCAGCACCGCCATGGCGATACCGACCACCGACAACAGCCAGCCGACGGCGACGGCGGTGGAGAAGCGCAGCAGACTGCCGATCAGCGCCGCCAGCCACAGCAGGCCGAAGAAGACCGCACCGAGCCACCACGGGGAGCCACCGGCGAGCTGTCCGAGCAGCACCGAGGGGTCGAAGCCGCCCTCCGCCGAGAGTGCCTGGGCAGCGTCTGGCCCGGTGAAGAAGCGACCGGGGAACACCAAGAGGCTGGGAATCCACGGAAACAGCAGGATCAGCGGGATTCCCAGTGCCACCAGCACCCGACGCCAGGTCTGTGGCGCCAACCAGCAGAGGATGGCAGCACCGAGGACACCGAGCAGGAACAGCGAAGGCACCACGGTGGTCAGCACGAGCAGCACCAAGCCGCCGGCGAAGGCGGGGCGGAAGGCATCGATCCGCCGGCTGTCCGGTCGCTCGCGCAGGCGCTCGTCGGCGCTGATCAGATCGTGGCCGGCCGCGCCGAGGGCGGGCAGCAGCACCGCGACCACGACGGTGGCCACGGAGGCCTGGTTGAGCACCCCGAGCATGGGCAGCAACAGACCGTAGGCCAGGGGCGCCAGCCACCGGACCAGCCGGGAGCTGAAGAGCCGCTTCGCCAGCAGCCAGGCGCTGAGGAAGGCCAGACCGACCGAACCGAAGACCAGCACGGTGATCAACAACTCGGGCTGCCCGACGGTGACCAACGAGGCCAGGGCGGTCAGGCCGATCCACGGACTGGCTGCCTGGAAGGGAGCCCCGGGGATCGGCTCGAGGTAGGCATCGAAGGCCGCCGAGAGGTCCGGCTGGCTGGGCAGCAGGTAGGGCCCGGTGAGCAGCCCGGGGCCGATCAGCAACCGTCCGGCCACCAGGCTCAGACCGATCAGCAGGGCGAAGGTGATGGCGGTCGGGTTCTGCCAGGCCGGCCGTGCGTTGTCACCGTGATCGGAGTAGGCGTCACCGGTGAGTTCGTCCAGCGAACTGCTCGCGCCCTCCCCGGCCAGGGCACGCCACCGGCGACCGATGGCCCTGCCCGCGGAGTCGACGGCGAGCCCGAGTGCGGCGAACCGGGCCGGCCGCAGGGAACGGGTGCGCTGACGATCGGAGCTCGAGGCCGAATCCTCACCGGAACGTTCCCGCAGCGCGGTCACGATCTCGCGCGATCCCAGGTAGTGCCGGGCAGCGCGCCACTCGTCGGCGGCGGCCGACGGGTCCTTGCCCAGCAGATAGCCCAGTGAGCGCAGGACGCAGGCCAGGACCAGCCGGATCGAGGACCCGACGGCGGCCAGACCGCTGCGGTGGGAGTTGACCACGATCATCGACAAGGCGCGTTCGGTGGCCCGGGGGTGATCGCCGATCACCCAGGAGTCGCGCAGCCCGGCATGACCTGCCTGCAGATGGGTGATCTTGGCGGTCGGTACGGCCAGCGCCCGGTGCCCGGCGAGGTTCGCGCGCCAACCGAATGCCACCCCGTCCCGGAACAGACCGAGTTCGGAATCGAGGCCGTCGAGCTCGTCGAAGACCCGGCGCCGAACGAGCAGGCCGCAGGTCGACAGCCCCAGGACCTCACGGGAACCCCGCTGGTGCTGGTCGATCTCCCCCGGCTCCAGACCCGTGTCGCGACGCGCCGAGTTGCTCAGCGACTCACCGAAGCCGGTGATCTCGGCCGGACGGCCGGCCTGATTGGGCCGTAGCAGCATCGGACCGAGGAGATCGGCGGTCCGTCCCTCGGTGAGGGCTGCGGTGAGGAGTTCTGCCAGTGCCTCGGGGCCGGGCACGGCATCGTCGTGGAGCAGCCAGATCCAGTCGCTGGGCGCCGGTTCGGACTCCAGTCCCTCGGCGACGGCCAGCCCGAAGCCCGCATCCGAGCCCGTGCGGATCTCGTCGACGATGCCGTCTGCCCTGGCGGCCTGCAACAACTCGGGGGTGGCGTCGGTCGATCCGGCGTCGACGGCGATGACTGCGCTGGGACGTACCGTCTGCGACTGCAGACCGTGGAGCGCGGCGGGCAGCCACTCCTCACCGTTGTGGGCGACGAGGACCGCGGTGACGGTCGTCCTACTGAGGTCGACGGTCTCCCGTTCGTCCTCACGGTCGAGCCAGGACCAGTCGAAATCGGCAGTCGTCGTCGGGTGCGAGGATGACGCGGGTGGAGGATTGGACGTCATCTCTGCTGCGGACACGGCTCGATCTTCTCAGACAGCCCGGGGAAGGACTCAGACGGCTCGCTTCTTCAGCTTGCGGCGTTCACGTTCGCTGAGACCGCCCCAGATGCCGAAGCGCTCGTCATTGGCCAGCGCGTACTCCAGGCACTCGCTGCGGACATCGCAGGAGAGACAGACCTTCTTCGCCTCTCGTGTGGAACCGCCCTTCTCGGGGAAGAAGGCCTCCGGATCGGTCTGCGCGCACAGGGCACGCTCCTGCCAACCCAGGATCCCCTCGTCATCCTCCGCGGGTTCACCCACGTGAAGCTCCAGCATGTTTCCTCCTCGACCCGAACCGGCTCGAGCCCGGTTCCTGCCTGAAATTACATGCCTGTAAGTCCATTAAGTCAAGCGGTACGACAAGCTACGACCGCCGATCCTGCCGCAAACCTACTCGTGGGTACCCCCAGCGCGGTTCGAGATCGTCCTGCCGCCACCGGTGCCGACTCCGACCATCGCCGGCTGCCGCGGCGCTTCGTCGGACGGTCTGTTCGGCCGACCATCGGGCGATCCGTGCGGTGGCATGCAGCGGCGATGTCGGTCACCCGGCCACCTCGGACCGGACCAACGCCCCATTCCTGCTCCGTTCGTTCGCTCGGCCGACCGGTCTGGGACGACCCGCCGGCTCGATGCACTCAGAGTAGGTCGGGGATCCTCGATCCGGCAGGCACGACACACCGGCGTTTTCCACAGGCGGGACATCCCGCGCCGCACCCGGTACGCCCCCGTCGCTCGCCGATCCGGAAAGTCGATCCCCGGAGTCGGCAGATGCCAAGATGGGAGCGTGGCACCAGTTCCCGAACCCTCTGCACCGCGATCCATCACCGTGCTGGCCGGCGGGGTCGGCGGATCCCGCTTCGTCCGCGGGGTGCGGCAGGCCTGGCCGGAGGCGTCGATCACGGTGATCGCCAACACCGCCGACGACATCACCCTGCACGGTCTGCGGATCTGCCCCGACATCGACACCATGCTCTACACCCTGGGCGGGGGAATCGACCCCGAGAAGGGCTGGGGCCGGCGCGAGGAGACCTGGTCGATCGCCGAGGAGTTCACTGCCTACGGCGCCGAGCCCCGGTGGTTCGGCCTGGGCGATCGGGACATCGCCACCCACCTCGTGCGCACCCAGCTGCTCGACAACGGCTATTCGCTCAGCGAGGTGACCCAGGTGCTGGCAGACCGCTGGCTGGCCGAGCTGCCGGGGGTCCGGGTGCTGCCGATGACCGATGATCGGGTGGAGACCCAGGTGGTGATCACCGACCCCGACACCCCGGCCGGCCAGCGGGCGATCCACTTCCAGGAGTACTGGGTACGCCACCACGCCGAGCCCGAGGTACGCCAGATCGTGCAACTCGGGATCGAGGACGCCCGCCCGGGCCCGGGAGTGATCGAGGCGATCACCGACTCCGAGCTGGTACTGCTGGCACCGAGCAACCCGGTGGTCTCGATCGGTCCGATCCTGGCCGTGCCGGGCATCCGGGGCGCCATCGGTACCACCGAGGCAGCGGTCCTCGGCTTCTCCGGGATCCTCGGCGGCTCCCCGATCCTGGGGATGGCGCACAAGTTGTTGCCGGCGATCGGGGTGGAGGTGAGTGCAGCCGGTGTCGGCGCGCATTACGGGGCTCGGTCCAGGACCGGCATCCTGGACGGCTGGTTGGTCGACACCGCCGATGCCGCCACGGTGGACGAACTGCGCGCGGTCGGCCTGCCCACCCTCGCCCATCCGCTGCTGATGACCGACCCGGAGCTGACCGCGCAGTTCGTCCGGGCCGGCGCCGACTTCGTCACCCGGAACCGGCCGGCCGCCTGATGATCGAGATCTTCGCCCCCGAGGGGATCGGCGAGATCTCCGCCGGTGATCAACTCGCACCGATCCTGCTCCGGGCACTGGCCGATGCCGGTGGCCTGCGCGACGGGGACATCGTCTGCGTCACCTCCAAGATCATCAGCAAATCCGAGGGACGCTTCCGCGAGTCCTCCCAGGCGGCCCGGGCACTGACCGAGGAGACCGTCGAGACCGTCGCCCGGCGGGATCGGGTACGGATCGTCCGCAACCGCCAGGGCATCGTGCAGGCCGCCGCCGGGATCGACAGCTCCAATGTGGCCGCCGGTTCCATCCTGTTGCTGCCGATCGACCCCGACGCCAGTGCGGCGCGATTGCGCGCAGAACTCCTGGCCGGCTCCGGGCGCCGGGTCGGGGTGTTGATCACCGACACCGCCGGCAGGGCCTGGCGGATCGGCCAGACCGATCAGGCGATCGGCGCCAGCGGGGTGCGTACCAGCCTGGGTTATGCCGGGCAGACCGACGATTACGGCAACGACCTGGTGGTGACCCAGATGGCGGTGGCCGACGAACTCGCCGCCGCCGCGGATCTGGTGAAGGGCAAGCTTCGCCAATGTCCGGTGGCCGTCATCCGTGGCCTGCCCGAGCTGGTCGTCGACGCCGAGGAACCGGCCGCACAACTGCAGCGGGACCAGGCTTCGGACATGTTCGCCCGGGGCACCCGGGAGGCCGTGCTGTGGGCGCTGCTGGATGCCTGGGACCGGACCGCGGACTACCCCCGGCTGGTCGAGCTCGACGGCGAGGAGCTGATCGACTCGACCCTGGCAGTGCTCGACGGCGAGGAATCCACCCTGCGCCGGATCCTGGCGACCATCGCCTGATCGGCGGGGCGGACCTCAGGCGAACTGCGAGGCCCGGGCCTCCACCTGTGCGACCAGATCCTTGATCCGCTCCGACTCCGAGGCCGGACAGACCAGCAGGGCGTCACCGCTGTGCACCACGACCACGTCGGAGAGCCCGAAGACGGCGATCAGCGACTCGTCAGCGGCCCGGTTGATCACCACGTTGTCATGGGCATCGACCAGCAGCGCCCGGCCGTCGACACTGTTGCCCTGGTCGTCGCTCGGCAGGTGTTCGGCCAGCGCCGAGTACCCGCCCACGTCCTGCCAGGTCACCGGCAGCGGCACCGCCACCACATGCGCGCTGCCGCGGCCGCCGGCGACCGGCTCCATCACTGCGTAGTCGACGCTGATCTTCGGCAGCTTCCGGAACAGTTCCTCCAGCAGTTCGGGCTGGGCGGCGATCCTGGTGACCAATTGATGACAGTCGGGAACCAGCCGCTGCAGTTGGTCCAGCAGGGTCTGCGCGCGCCAGACGAACATCCCCGAGTTCCACCAGTAGTCGCCGGTGGCCAGGTACCGCTTGGCAGTCGGCAGGTCCGGCTTCTCCCGGAAGCCGGTGACGGCGTACACACCGGGGACCTCCCCCACCTCCTCGCCGCGCTTGAGGTAGCCGTACCCGGTGTGCGGTGAGGTCGGGACGACCCCGAAGGTGACCATCGCCGAAGGATCGGTCTCGGCTGCCTCGAAGGCCGTCGCCAGGGCCTGCTGGAAGACCTCCACCGGTTGCATCACCTGATCGGCGGTGACCATCGCCACCACGGCGTCGGGGTCCGCGTGGGCCAGGACGGCCGCCGGCCAGGCGACCGCGTTCAACGAGTCGCGCCCCTCGGGCTCACCGAGGATCTGGTCCTCACCGAGCTCGGGGATCTCCTTGCGTACCTCCTGCTGGTACTTCGCGCCGGTGCAGACCAGGATGTGCTCATCGGGCACGGTGCCGCGGACCCGCTCGTAGGCCAGTCGCAGGAGTGAGGAGTCACCGATCAGGCGCAGCAACTGTTTGGGAGTCCCCTGCCGCGACAGCGGCCACAGACGCTTTCCCGAACCTCCGGCCATGATCACCACATAACGCATGGTCGCCAGCGTAGGGCAGTGCCGGAGCCGGTAGGTACAAACGCTTCGGCAGCGGCACGAATTGCCGCCGTCGCACCCACGCCCGGCCCCGTAGGCTGGCCGGGTGCCCACACCTGTCGATCTGCTCGCCGAGCGTGTCCGCCACGACGGTGCCCGACCGTTGTTGACCCAGTACCGCGACGGTGCCCGCACCGAGCTGTCCGCAGCCAGCTTCGCCAACTGGGTGGACAAGACCGTGAACTGGCTGGACGAGGAGGACCTGACCGATCTCGACGGTACGGGCGAGTCCCTGCTGGCCATCGAACTGGCACTCACCGAACCTGCCCACTGGATGACCTTCGTCTGGTGGATGGCCGCCTGGCAGGCAGGTCTGCCGGTCACCCCGGTACCGGCTGCCGAGGCGGCGGTACGGGTCGGCGGGCCGACCATCACCGCCGGCGGGGCGGAGTTCGTGATCGGGTGCTCACTGCATCCGTTCGCCATGCCCGGCCCGGTGGCGCCGGGGGTGCTCGACTTCAGCGACGAGGTACGTCCGCAACCGGATGTGCATCAGGCCGCACCCGTCGACCCGGAGCGTCCCGCCTGGCTCGACCGGCGCGGGGAGGTCACGGTCGCCGGGTTGCTGGACGACCTGACCCCCACCACCCGGGTGGGACTACTCACCACCCCGACCGATGCGTGGACGGCGCTGCGCCAGGGGTTGTTGAGCCCCCTGCTCGGCGGCGGGTCGGCGGTGTTGGTCAGCGGCACGGTGAGCGATGCCGAACTGGCAACGATCACTCGCTCCGAGGGCATCCGCAGCGACTGACCGCATCCGGCGAGCTGCCCTCACCCGACGATCTGACCGACCCGACGGTCTGACCGGTCACGGGGAGGAGGATCGCCCTCGGCCGGCCCCGGTCGCCACCGACGCGGTGCGGGGATCAGGCCACCGAGCAGACCGGCTCGCTCTCGGACTCCTCGGGCTCGGTCGAGGCATCGCCGGCCGAGCTGTCGCTGCTCTGTTCGGCCTCCGAGCCTTCCGACCCCGAGCTGTCCGACCCCGAGCCTTCCGATCCCGCGCTGTCCGACCCCGAGCTGTCCGACCCCGAGCCTTCCGATCCCGCGCTGTCCGACCCCGAGCTGTCCGAACTGTCGGGCTCGCTCGATTCCGGCTCGGCCGGGGTCGACTCGGGCTCGGCCGATTCCGCCTCCGGCGCCTCGCTTCCGCCCTCGGCCGGTGCCGGGGTGGCAGGCTGATCGGCCGCCTCGGCCTTGGCGATCTCGTCGGCGACCAGGGTCCGGATGGCCGGCAGGTCCGGATCGGCCGGGGTCACCTTCGGCGGGACCAGGGCGAGGGTCTGCAGATCGTGGTCACGGGCCTTCAGCGCCAGCTCGGCCATGTTGTTCACCTCGGCGGTCGGGATGTCGGTGTGCACGATTCCCTGTCCGGCATTGGCGATGTCGGTGAACCGGGTGACCACGGTCAGCGGGTCCAGCTGCTTCAGCATCGCGTTCATCACGCACTTCTGCCGTTCCATCCGTTCGTAGTCACTGCTCTCCGCCCGCGACCGGGCCACCCACAAGGCATCCTCACCGTTCAGCGTGATGTTCTCCCCCGGCTCGATGTAGCGGCTGATCGGGGCTGCGCCACCGCCCACCGGGACGGCCTTGTTCAGATTGAGTCGGATGCCGCCGACGGCGTCGACCAGGTTCTCGAACCCGGCCAGATCGACCATCGCGTAGTAGTTGATCTGCAGACCGACCAGTTCCCCGACCACTTCCCGCATGGCCTGCAGACCGGGATCGCCCTTGGACTCGTCGTAGAGACCGGGATGGACCTCGGTGGCCTCGGTGTAGATGCCGTTGATCATGCATTGTTCTTCGGCGCACTCGAAGCCGTTGGGATAGAACTGCTTCAGCGGTGAGGAATCCGGGAACGGGGCCCCCTGCAGGTTCCGCGGGATCGAGATCAGCACCGAACGGCCGGTCTCGGCATCGATGCTGGCCACGCTGATCGAATCCGGTCGCAACCCCACCCGGTCGTCACCGTTGTCGGCACCCAGCAACATGACGTTGATCCGGCCCGCACTGTGCTCGACCTGACCACCACCGGCGAAGACCGAGGACAGCAACGCACCCTGCGCCCAGACGGTACGGGCGGTGCCGATCGAGCCGACCATACAGGCGAGGATCAGCACCAGCCCGAGCAGGGCGAAACCGGGTCGGTGTTTGCGCGCCAGTTCCGGCGGACGCGAGATCCGCCAGGCGTCGGCGAACAGGAGAGCCCAGCCGAAACCGGCGGCGACGACCAGCAGGCAGAGCAGAGCGGTCACCGGCCAGAAGGCGATGATGGCCACAGTCGTGCCCCGGAACAGGGTCAGCCCGACGAGCAGCAGCGCGATCAGCGCGAGCATCCCCAGCCAGCAACGGATGGCCAACAGGCCCAGCCGTCGCTCACCGGCGACCAACTGGGCCGAACCGGGCACGAGAAGGGTCGCCAGCAACCGGCCGAGACCTCGACGTAGGCGCAGACGCTCGGTGACGGCCTCGGCCTGACTGCTGGGCGGGCGGCCGACGGGGGTTCGACGTTCGCGGTAAGTGGACCGCGCAGAGGTCCGCGGACGACTCTCGGAAATGCTCACGCTCCGCCTCTCAGGTCTGGGGAAGACAGTGTCCGGGCGAGAGACACTGGGACTCAGTATGGAAGTCCGACCACGGGCTGCACCTGCTGCCACGCCGGTATCACCACCATCCCGGCGATGTTCCTCGCCCAGCGCGGCATCCCGCCGCTCGGCCTGGTGGCGGTCACCCTGGTCGGCGGCTTCTTCGCCGCGGCCAGGCACAATCTGCGACAACCCGGCCGAGTCGGGCCATGGTCTCGAACCCGGTCCGCGGCGGCACTGGAAGCGGCGCCCCATGCCCGTGGCGGCTACCTTTGGGCCCATGGCAGGCAACCCGCGTGACGAGGATCCGAGGAATCTCGACTGGCTCTATCGTCGAGACGACCAGGACGATGCCACCCGCCTGGACGCCGATTCCGGGCGCGAGCCGGACCGATCCTCCGAGGGACATCGACGGGCTTCCTTCGGCGAGGAACCCGGGCGACGGCGTGCCTCCTTCTCCGATCCCGGTGACCCGGCGCGCTCCCGGACCCGCTCGGGCCTACCGTCGGAGGCTGCGGCCCGCCCCGCCCGACCGACCCGACCGGCGGCCCCGCCGCCGGCACAACCCCCACCCCCACCGGCCCCACCGGCTTCCGCGCCGAGACCGCGCAAACGCCGCGGAAGGCATCCTGTTCGGCGGACGATCCTGATGTTGCTGGTGGCCTGGCTGGCCTTCCTGATCGGTACGCCGCTGTACGCCTGGACCCAGACCATCCGGATCGAGGCCATGCCCGACGGTGAGCGTCCGGCCGATCAACCCGGCACCTTGTGGGTGCTGATCGGCTCCGACAGCCGCGACGACCTCAGCGAGGAGGAGAAGGCAGAGCTCAGCACCGGTGACAGCGAGGGCCAGCGGACCGACACGATCATGCTGCTGTACCGGCCCACCTTCGGCGATCCGGCACTGATCTCGGTCCCCCGCGACTCCTGGGTGGAGATCCCCGGGCACGGGAACAACAAGATCAACGCCGCCTTCGCCATCGGCGGTGCGCCGTTGCTGGTGGAGACGATCGAGCACAACACCGGCCTACGCGTGGACCACTTCGGTGAGATCGGGTTCAGCGGCTTCGCCGGCATGGTCGACGCCGTCGGCGGCATCGAGATCTGCCCCGAGGATGCGATCGAGGATCCGAAGGCCGGTCTGGACATCGAGGCCGGCTGCCAGGAGGCCGACGGCGCCACCGCCCTGGGCTATGTCCGTACCCGGTACGAGGACCCGACCGGCGATCTCGGCCGGACTGCCCGGCAGCGCGAGGTGCTGGGCAAGATCGCCCGCAAGGTCGTCTCTCCGCTGACCTTGATCAACCCGTTGCGCTGGTGGGGCGTGAACATGGCTGCTGCCGGCTCCTTCGGTGTCGATGAGGACGCCGGCCCGTTCGGCATCGGCCTGCTGGGTGCCGCGCTGCTCGGCACCACCGGTGACGGACTGACGCTGATCGTACCGATCAGCGATCCCGACTACCGCACCTCCGGTGGTGCCTCGGCGGTGCTGTGGGACGACGAGCAGGCGCAGGTGATGTTCGAGGCGATCGCCGACGGTGACACCGCCGAGCTGGAACAGTTCAAGGAATGACGCCGGCCCGCCGGCGCCTCAGACCTTCGGCAGACCTGCCAACAACTGCCGGGCCATCACGATCCGCTGCACCTGGTTCGTCCCCTCGTAGATCTGGGTGATCTTGGCATCGCGCATCATCCGCTCGACCGGGTAGTCCTTGGTGTAGCCGTAACCTCCCAGCAACTGCACCGCGTCGGTGGTGATCTCCATCGCCACATCGGAGGCGAAGCACTTGGCCGCGGCGCCGAAGTAGGTCAGGTCGGCATCCTTGCGCTCGGACTTGGCGGCGGCGACGTAGGTCAGCTGCCGGGCCGCCTCCAGCTTCATGCCCATGTCGGCGATCATGAACTGCAGTCCCTGGAAGTCGGCGATCGCCTTGCCGAACTGCTTGCGTTCCTGGACATAGCCGAGGGCGTAGTCGAGAGCGCCCTGGGCGACGCCGATGGCCTGGGCGGCGATCGTCACCCGGGTGTGGTCGAGGGTCTTCATGGCGGTACCGAAACCGGTTCCGGGCTCACCGATCAGCCTGTCGTCACCGACGAAGACCTTGTCGAGGTAGACCTCCCGGGTCGGCGATCCCTTGATCCCGAGCTTCTTCTCCGGGGCGCCGAAGCTGACCCCTTCGTCGGACTTGGCGACGACGAAGGCGCTGATGCCACGGGAGCGTGCGTCGGGATCGGTGACGGCGAAGACGGTGTAGTACCCCGATTCACCGGCATTGGTGATCCACCGCTTCACCCCGTTGAGCTCCCACCCGTCACCGCTGCGGGTGGCCCGGGTGGTCATCGAGGCAGCATCGGATCCGGCCTCGGGCTCGGACAGGCAGTAGGAGAACATCGCCTCACCGGCAGCCACCGGCGGCAGCACGGTCTTCTTCAGTTCCTCCGAGGCACTGATCAGCAGCGGCATGGTCCCCAGCTTGTTGACCGCCGGGATCAGCGAACTGGAGACGCAGGCACGGGCCACCTCCTCGATCACGATCACGGTGGCCAGGGCGTCGGCGCCGACGCCCCCGTACTCCTCCGGAATGTGCGGGGCATGGAAGTCGGCCTTGCGCAAGGCGTCATAGGAGGCCTGCGGGAACTCGGCGTTCTCGTCGACCTCGGCGGCGTTCGGCGCCACCTTGGCATCGCAGATCTCCCGCACGGCCTCGCGGAAAGCCTCGTGGTCCTCACTCGGGCGGTACATCTCGCTGAAATCACTCACCCGGCTTAGCGTACGCTAAGCACTCATCGGTGCACGACCTCGGTCCCGACGACCACCGGGTCGGGCAGGGTCTCCCAGTCGAGCCAGACGACGCGGACACTCACCTGCGAGCGGTAGCACTCGCGGTTCAGGTCCCGGGTCCGGGCAGTCACCCGGTCGCCGACGAGTTCGAACCCGAGCAACTCGGTGGTGCAGGCGTCGTACTGCCAGACCCAGACGAAACCGTCGGCCGGGTCGCGAGCCGACCAGTCGATCGGCTCGAGTCCCAGGTCGGCGTCGAGCCTGCTGAAATCGTCACGGTAGATCCCCGCCCAGGTGACCCAATGACCCATGGGTGTCGTGTCGGGAATCTCCGCCAGGATCTCCCCGACCGGCCTCCGACCGAGCAGTGAGGACGGGCGTATCGCAGCCACGACGACGGCGATCGCGATCACCACGACGACGGCGGCAAGGGCGACCGTCGGCCAGGCCGGTCGTGGCCGGGAGCGGTGCTCGCCCATGGCCGTTCAGGCCCGCGGGCGGGCCGGACTCGGCGCCGCGGCGGCCGATGCGGTGGACAGGGTCCACGGCTCGGCGTGCAGTTTGCGGGTGAGCAAGACCCCTCCGGCTGCCGCAGCCGGGAAGGCGATCACCGAGACGAACGGGATCGCCAACAACCAGAAGGCCGGTACGCCGAAGCCCCAGACCGCCAGCCGGTTGCTTTTCATCATGGCGCTCCGTTCCCGGAGCGTGCCGAGGCCTCGGGAGGCGGCCGGTTGGCCGACCAGTTCGAGCGCGATCAACCAGCCACCCACCAACGCATTGACCACCAGTCCGGCGGCCGTACCCACCGCCGGGACCAGGCCGAGGACGAACGCGAGCACGGTGCCGAGCAGGCTGAGCACGACCACGATGATCGACTGTCCGATCGAACGCCCGACGCCGATCTCGACCGCCCTGCCGGCCGGGGCGCCACCGAGCTCGGTCTCCACTGCGGCGGCGATCCGCTCGTAGAACGGCCCGCCCAGCAACAAGGTGAGGGAGGAGAAGGCGACCACCAGCACAACCAGGATGCCGGCGAAGAGCAGGATCGAGGCCACCACCTGCACGGTGGTGTCGAGCCACGGCGCCCAGCCGGCGGCGAAACCGGTGAGTCGATCGGCCAGCGGCGGCACCCAGAAGAACATGCTGATCACGACCCCGATCAGTAGCACCGAGGTGATCAGCGGCGGGATCGCCCCGAGCCCGAAGAGCTTGGGTCGGCGCAGGATCCACCCCGCGCCGCGCAGCAGGCAACTCAGGCCGGAACCGATCGCATTCATGGTCGGAATCCTAGTGGCCGGCGGGGCGCTGGCCCCGGTGACGCCCGGCGGGCTGCAGCCAGGGGGAGGAACACGGACTCAGGACTGCTGCTCGCGTACCTTCGCGCCCTTGGCCTCGGCTGCCTGCCGCAGCTCGTCCTGGAAGTCGATCATGGCCGCGGTCAGTCCCGGATCACCGATGGCAAGCATCCTCACCGCCAGCAGACCTGCATTGCGGGCATTGCCGATCGACACCGTGGCGACCGGGACACCGGCCGGCATCTGTACGATCGACAGCAGCGAATCCATTCCGTCGAGATACTTCAGCGGTACCGGGACACCGATCACCGGCAGCGGGGTGACGGCGGCCAGCATCCCCGGCAGATGGGCCGCTCCCCCGGCACCGGCGATGATCACCTCGAGGCCCTGTTCGTGCGCGGTCCGGCCGTAGTCGATCATGGCGTCGGGCATCCGGTGGGCGGAGACCACATCGGCGGCGTAGTCGATACCGAACTCGGCCACGGCCTGTCCGGCGGCCTGCATCACCGGCCAGTCCGAGTCCGATCCCATGACGATCCCGACGCGAGCACCCATGCCGGAACCCTAGCGCGGACCTGCCGCCCCGGCCCCCGATCGACGGTCGTTGACAGGTTCGCCAGCATCCGGCTGTGACCGGGATCGACCACGGGCGGGAACGGGTCGCGCAACGGGACCGGTCGTGGCGCGAGCACCTCGACGTCCCACATAGTGATCAGTGTCACGTTGAGGGCTGACCAACTCTCCGATGTTCAGTACTGTGCCTTTCATACCCCCCCATTGTTTGCTTCTGGAGAGTTTCAACAGAACCAAACCATCTCCGACAAGGAAGTCTCAGATGCCTGATTCCCCCCTCCCTGCGACCACCCGTCTCGGCCGGATCGGCGCGATCCCCCTCGCACTCGGTATCGCATTGACCATGGGCGCCGGCTCGGCCGGCGCCGCCGATCCCGCCTATCCGGAGTGGAACAACAATCCCGACGTCTTCGAGGTCAACTCCGAACCGGCGCACTCGACGTTGATGCCCTACGGCAACCTCGAGCAGGCACTCGCCGCCGACCGCACCGACTCGCCCTATCGCCTCAGCCTGGACGGTGAGTGGGACTTCGCCTGGTCGGAGAACCCGGACTCGCGGATCCAGGACTTCTGGCAGGCCGACACCAGCGACTGGGACCAGATCACGGTGCCCTCGCACTGGCAGCTGGAAGGTTACGACTTTCCCATCTACACCAACGTCACCTACCCGTTCATGGGTGCCAACGGGAAGAACGAGAACCCCGAGTACCCGGCCGCGCCGACCGAGTACAACCCGGTGGGTCAGTACCGCACCAGCTTCGAGATCCCGGAGGGCTGGGACGGCCGCGAGACCTTCCTGCATTTCGAGGGCGTCGAATCGGCCTTCTACGTCTGGGTGAATGGTGAGCGGGTCGGCTACCGGGAGGACTCCTTCACCTCTGCGGAGTTCAACATCGGCGACTACCTGCGCGCCGGCACCAACGAACTCGCAGTCGAGGTCTACCGCTGGTCCGACGGCTCCTGGTTGGAGGACCAGGACTTCGTCCGCTACTCCGGCATCTTCCGCTCGGTCTTCCTCTTCTCGACACCGACCACCCACATCCGCGACTTCCGTATCGACACCCCGCTCAGCGAGGACTACAGCGCCGCCGAGATCGACCTCGGGGTCGACATCCGCGACTACGCCGGACAGGACCCGCACGCCGTCGGGGTACGTGCCCAGCTCTACGACGATGCCGAGCGTCCCGTCTGGGAGGATCCGCTGACCACCGGTGGTACGACCACCGGGAACACCGATGATGATCTGCACCTGCAGGCGTCCAGGTCGGTCCCCGAGCCCAGGCTCTGGTCGGCCGAGGACCCGTACCTGTACACCCTGGTGATCGAACTCCTGGACGCCGAGGGTTCGGTCACCGAGACCCTGTCCCACCGGGTCGGGCTGCGCGAGGCCCGGATGGGCACCGCCGAGGACGGCAACGAGGTGTTCCTGATCAACGGTGAGGTGGCCTCCATCCGGGGCGTCAACCGCCATGAGAACTCACCGCACAACGGTCGCGCGGTGACCGAGGAGGAGATGATCAAGGACGCCGAACTGCTGAAGCAGAACAACATCGACTTCGTCCGCGCCTCCCACTACCCCAACTCACCACGGTGGTACGAGATCGCCGACGAGTACGGGCTCTTCGTCCTCGACGAGACGAACCTGGAGACCCATGGCGCCTGGGACGACATCCCGCAGAGCCGTCCCGAGCTCACCGAGAACGTCGTCGCCCGGGCACAGAACATGGTGCTGCGGGACAAGAACCATGCCTCGGTGGTCATGTGGTCACTCGGCAACGAGGCCGGCGGCGGTTCGAACTTCACCGCCATGTACGACTGGATCCGTGACTACGACCCGCTGCGGCCGATCCAGTACGAGGGCGGCGGCAGCCAGCCCGAGCACTCCGATCTCCACTCCCGGATGTACAGCTTCCCCGACTCGATCGCCGACTACGTGCAGAACAGCGACGACGAGCGTCCGTTCCTGGCCATCGAGTACTCCCATGCGATGGGCAACTCGAATGGCAATCTCGACGAGTACTGGGACCTGGCACGTGAGTACCCGACCCGCTTCCAGGGCGGCTTCATCTGGGAATGGGCAGATCATTCGATCTACGGCGAGCTCCCGCAGTGGCAGTCGGTGACCGAGACCGGTCCGCATCACCTGCAGGCCAGGTTCAACGGTCAGTCGAGCATCCGCGAGGGCCGACTCGACGGTTCGGTGACCTTCGCCGATGCCGAGCAGACCCAGCTCACCGGACCGGTGACGGTGGAGGCAGTGGTCCAGCCTTCCAGCCGCTCCACCGAGCACGGACCGATCATCGGCAAGGGCGACAGCCAGTGGGCGCTGAAGCAGACCGGCGAACGCTTGGAGTTCTACGTCCACAACGCCGCCGACGGCTGGGTGACCGCGGTCGCCGACCTGCCCGAGGACTGGACCGAGGCCAGCCATCACGTTGCCGGGTCGTTCGATCCCGAGAACGCACTGTTGTCGCTCTACATCGACGGTGAACTCGTCGGCACCAAGCAGACCACTGCCCAACCGTCGGCCTCCGGACACCCGGTGGGCATCGGCATCGACACCCAGAACGACGACCGTACCTTCGACGGCGCCATCAGCTCGGCGGCCGTCCACGACCGTGTCCTCAGCGCCGAGGAACTCAGCGACGACAGCCGCGGGCCCCAGGATCGGGGTGTCGTGCTGTGGTTCGACGCGGCCACCGCCGAGGTGGAGACCCACGGCGGCGATGGTGAGACCGGTCTGATCTATGGCGGCGACTTCGGTGACAACCCGACCGACGGCAACTTCATGAATGACGGGCTCGTCCTGCCCGACCGGGAGGAGACCCCGAAACTGGCCGAGGTGGCCCGGCAGTACCAGCAGGTCAATGTCACCGCGGTCGATCTCGCCGCCGGCCGGGTGGAGTTGACCAATGAGTTCGCCTTCAGCGACCTGTCCGAGTACGAACTGACCTGGCAGGTGTTGCGCGACGGCGAACCCGTCGCCCAGGGAGAACTGTCCGGCGATCAGCTCCTGACGCCACCGCGCAGCAGCCGCGAGCTCGAACTGCCGCTCGACGGGTTCGAGCCGGAGGCCGACCGCGAGTACCACCTGGACGTGGCGGTACGTACCACCGAGGATCAGCTGTGGGCCGAGGCCGGTCATGTCCTCGCCGAGTCCCAACTCGCGTTCGCCGACGAGGTGCCGGTGCACACCGGCCCCGAGTCGGTGACTTTGCCGACGACCACCACCGCCGACACCGACGATGCGGTGACGGTGACCGGCGAAGGGTTCTCGCTCGGGATCGACAAGACGACCGGGCGCCTGGAGTCGCTGGTCCATGACGGTCGCGAGTTGATCACCGAGGGGTTGCGTCCCAACTACTGGCGCTCCCCGACCGACAACGACCTGGCGAACTCCTACATGACCGAGGGTGCGAAGTGGCGTCATGCCGGTCGTGACTTCAGCGTGGAGACGGCGCGGGTCGAGCAGTGGGACCCGTCGACCACCAGGATCACCATCGAGGGCACGCTGCCGACGCCGAGTGCCTCGAAACAGACACTCATCTACACCGTCTTCGGCTCCGGGGAGGTGGACGTCGCCTCCACGGTCGAGCCGGGATCGGATCTCAGCTACATCCCCGAGGTCGGCACGCTGCTGGAGATCGACGAACGCTACGACACCTTCTCCTGGTTCGGCCGGGGTGAGTTGGAGACGATGGCCGACCGCAGATCCGCCGGCGATGTCGGCACCTGGTCGGTGCCGGTGTCGGAGGCCGCGACGAAGTACATCCGCCCGCAGGAGAGTGGCAACCGAACCGATGTGCGGTGGGCAAGCCTCACCGATTCGGCCGGTGACGGACTGTTGGTGGCCGCCGATCCGCTGCTGGAGGTCAGTGCCACCGAGCGCACCCCCGAAGACCTGGCACAGGGTGCCCGGCACTGGCAGGATCTGGCCGCCCCGGATTCGACCGTGCTCCGGCTGAACCACCGGCAGATGGGGGTCGGCGGGGACGATTCGTGGGGCGCGGAGACCCATGATGCCTACAAGATTCCGGCCGACCAGAGCTACAGCTTCAGCTACCGGCTGATGCCGTTGCGAAGCGGTGAATCGGCGCAGGAGCAGGCCGACGCGCGGGCAGTCGTGTCCGACGACCAGCCGACCCCGGAACCCAGCCCGACCCCCGAACCCAGCCCGACCCCCGAACCCAGCCCGACCCCGGAACCCAGCCCGACCCCCGAACCCAGCCCGAGCACGGAACCCAGCCCCACACCGGAGCCGACCGGCACCACCGAACCGACCAGCACCAGCGAACCGACCGGTACCACCGAACCGAGCTCACCGGGATCGACCGAGCCGAGCCCCGGTGAGGGTGAACACAGTGACGGCGGACCGGGTGACGACGGGTCCGGTAGCGGCGGGTCCGATGACGGCGGATCAGGTGACGGCGGATCAGGTGACGGATCGGCCCGGCCCCCGTTGGCCGACACCGGAGCACCCCTGCTCGGTGTGCTCGTCCCGGCATCGGTGCTGCTGATGTGCGCCGGCGGAGTCGGCACCTGGCTCGGCCGGCGTACCGGCTGAGACCGGACGCGAACGCCTCGACGGACGCGCCGACGGCATTCCCGTGCCCGGTGGGTGGCCGCCAGGTCACCCACCGGGCACTGCCGCGTACCGACTCGTTAGTCTGCCCGGGTGAGATCGAGCAGATCCCCCGGGCTCTGGATCGCGACCGCGCTGCTGCTGGTCGCCTCCATCGTCCTGGCCAGCCTCAGCCGGGTGGTCGACAGCTATGCCGGGGCACTCTACGCAGGCGGCTTCCTGACCCTTTTCGCGGCCGCGATCGTGGGTTACAAGGCCTACAGCCGACCGACGAAGTAGCGCCCCTCAGCCTCGTTCGGCCGGGTCGCCCATCAGATATCCCGCAGCATGCCGGGCCCGCCGACGGACCGACGCAAGCTCCTCGCCGTAGGCATTGACATGGCCGACCTTGCGGCCCGGGCGCACCTGCTTGCCGTACAGCTCGACCCGCAGGTCCCGGTCCCGGGCGAAACAGTGCAGCAGTGCCGAGGGCAGGTCCGGTTCGTCACCACCGAGGATGTTACCCATCACCGTCCAGGGCTCGCGGGCGCGGGGGTCACCGAGCGGCAGGTCGACCACTGCTCGTAGATGGTTCTCGAACTGTGAGGTGACTGCCCCGTCGATCGACCAATGGCCGGTGTTGTGGGGGCGCATCGCCAGTTCGTTGACCACCACCGAACCGTCCTCGCGCTGCATCAGCTCCACCGCGAGGACCCCCACCACACCGAGCTCGTGGGCGATTTGCAGGGCGAGCTTCTGCGCACCGACGGCCTGCTTTTCGGTCAGTCCGGGGGCCGGTGTGGTGGTCTCCACACAGATGCCGTCGCGCTGCACCGATTCACTCACCGGGTAGGCCGCCGCCTGGCCCGAGGGCGAGCGGACCACCAGCGCACTCAACTCCCGGACGAACGGTACGAACTCCTCGGCGACGATCCGTACCCCCGGCGTCAGGTTCGCAAACGGCTCAGCGGCCTGCGCGGCGGAGTCGAGCTTCCACACACCCTTGCCGTCGTACCCTCCGCGGGAGGTCTTGGCGATCAGCGGCCAGCCGTGGGCGTCGCCGAAGGCGATCAGGGCCTGCTCGTCGGCGACCACCTGCCAGCTGGGCACCGGCGCACCCATGGCCGTCAACCGCTCCCGCATCACCGCCTTGTCCTGAGCATGCACCAGCGCATCCGGGCCGGGGCGCACCGCCGTACCGGCCTGCTCCAGCGAGCGCAGGATCTCGGTCGGTACGTGTTCGTGGTCGAAGGTGATCACATCGCAGCGGGCCGCGAAGGCCTGCACCGTCTCGGCATCGGTGTAGTCGCCTACGGTGACATCACCGACCACCTGTGCCGCGCTGACGTCCGGGCCCTCGGCGAGCAGCCGTACCTGCAGCCCCAGCCGGATCGCGGCCGGATACATCATCCGGGCCAACTGGCCGCCGCCGATGATGCCGACGACGAACGGCCGCGGGGAGGTAGGCGGGGAATCGGGGTCTGTCGCGCTCACATCGACCAACGCTAGTGGACAGCCACGTCACCGGTTGACCGTCGGCGGGATCCCGGTCCGGAACGAACGACACCGCCGAGGTGGCCCACGATCGACGAATCGTCCCCGAAAACACCGAAAAATCGATCTGGCGCCACCCCAGCGGTGTTCGGCGGATCACACCAGGTTGTGCGCATCCTCGGTGTAGGGACGCTCCCGCTTCAGCTCCAACCGGCCGACGGTCCGGCGGTGGACGGCGTCCGGGCCGTCGACGATCCGCAGCGTGCGGGCATTGGCGTAGAACCGGGCCAGCACGAAGTCGTTGGTCACCCCGGCGGCACCGAAGACCTCGATCGCCCGGTCGACGACGGCGCAGACGACCTTCGGCGCCAGCACCTTGATCTGGGAGATCTCGTTCTTCGCACCCTTCGCACCGTGCTGGTCGATCAGCCAGGCGGTCTTCTGCACCAGCAACCGGGCGGAGTCGATCTCGATCCGGGAATTGGCGATCAACTCCTGCACCACTCCCTGCTCGGCCAGCGGCCGACCGAAGGGGGTACGTACCTTCGCCCGCTCCACCAGCAGCCCCAACGCCCGCTCGGCCATGCCGAGGGCACGCATCGCATGATGGATCCGACCGGGCCCGAGCCGGGCCTGGGCGATCATGAAACCGTCCCCCTCCCCGGCCAGCAGGTTGCTCGCAGGCACACGCACGTTGTCGAAGATCAACTCCGAGTGTCCGTGCTGATCCTGGTAGCCGAAGACCGGCAGATGCCGGCCGATCGTCAGTCCCGGGGCGTCGCGGGGAACCAGGATCATCGACTGCTGCCGGTAGATCTCGGCCTCGGGATCGGTCTTGCCCATCACGATGAAGATCTTGCAGCGCTCGTCCGCACTGCCGGAGATGAACCACTTGCGCCCGTTGATCACGTAGTCGTCGCCATCGCGTTCGATGCGGGTCTCGATGTTGGTGGCATCGGAGGAGGCGACGGCCGGCTCGGTCATGGCGAAACCGGACCGGATCTCCCCGGCCAGCAGCGGTTCCAGCCATCGCTCGCGCTGCTCCTCGGTGGCGAACAGGTGCAGCGTCTCCATGTTCCCGGTGTCGGGTGCGCCGCAGTTCAGCACCTCCGGTGCGATCCAGGGGGAATGACCGGTGATCTCGGCGATCTCGGCGTACTCCAGGTTGCTGAGGCCGGACTCCGAGGGCAGGAACAGGTTCCACAGACCGCGTTTGCGGGCCGAGGCCTTCAGCTCCTCCAGCACCGGCGGATGATCATGTTCACCATGGGTGGCCAGGTACTCGTTGTAGACGGGCTCGGCGGGAAACACCTCGGTCCGCATGAAGTCCCACAACTCGTCCTTGAGTCCGCTGACCCGCTCGCTCGGCGCGAAGTCCATCTGCCGCTCCTTCCAGTCGTTCGGCAACCACTGCCGAAATCCTTGCCGTCGGTCGGCGACGAACGACGCCGACCGGATGTTCAGTTGCTCCTGCGTTCAGTTGCCCTCGAGTTCGATCACCCGAGGATTCGTCGGCCCGGTTGTGATGAACCCCGAGATCAGTTGTCCTCGAAGATCTCCAGACCGGCGACGGCGCACTTGGCCACCAGCTGGTCGAAGTCGGAGAAGTCCTGATCACCCATCGCTCCACCGCGGCTGCGCATCACGACCCCCTGCACGATCACGGCGAACTTGAAGTACGCATAGGCGGTGTAGAAGTCCAGGTCGGACAGGTCCAGACCTGTGCCCTCGGCATAGCGCTGGGCCAGCTCGGCACGATCAGGGAACCCCTCGGCGGCGGTGACCGCGGAGATCGGCACCACCTGGTCCCCGGGGTCGGTCCAGTAGAGCATCAGCATTCCGAGATCGGCCAGCGGGTCGCCGAGGGTGGACAGCTCCCAGTCCAGGACCGCGTTCACCCTGCCGGGGTCGTCGGGGCTGATCAGGACGTTGTTCAGCTTGAAGTCTCCGTGCACGATGCCGTTGCGCTGGGCCTGCGGTACGCCGTCCGACAGCAGGTCCCGCAGGCGGTCGAGCTCGGGCACCTCCTCGGTCTTCGACAGTTCCCACTGCTTGCTCCAGGTACGTACCTGCCGTTCGAGGAAACCCTCGGGACGTCCGTAGTCGGACAGCCCGACCCGGTCGGGGTCCACCTGGTGCAGGGCGATCAAGGTGTCGATCAGGCCCAGCCCGATCGCCCGGCGACTGTCCGGGTCGTCGTAGGCCTCGGGCAGGGTGTCGTTGATCACCAGCCCGGGCACGTCCTCCATCACGTAGTAGGCGGCGCCGAGCAGTTCGGGTCCCTCCAGGGTGTGCACCTTCGGCACCGGCACCCCGGTCGGGTACAGCGCCTGCTGGATCCGCGCCTCGCGCCCCATGTCGTGGGCCTTCGGCAGCACGTGACCGGTGGGCGGCCGGCGGAGGACGACGCTGCCGGCCGGGCTGATCAGCCGGTAGGTGAGGTTCGAGCGGCCACCGGCGATCAACTCGGCACGCAGGTCGCGCCAGCGCGGCTCGTCGAAGAGTTCGGCCAGTCGTACCCCGACGGCATCCGGATCAAGACCGGGTGTGGCGGTGCCGGCTGCGGACTCGGTCATTCGGCGACTCCTTCGTCGACCTGGACGGGCATGATGGATGCAACTTAGCGTACGCTCAGCAACCGGCCGACGGCGAACCCACCCGGTCAGATCAGGCGGAAGATCACCGTGCGCTGGACGATGAAGTTCACCGTGGTGGCCACCCCCTGGGCGATCACGAAGCAGAGCACCATGGTGATCTCCACCATCGACGTGCCCAGCCGCGGATTCAGGAACCAGTACAGCAGCGAGTACAACCCGACCTGCAGGGCGAAGGTCACCCCGTAGAGCACCACGATCGCGCCGAACCGGCGTTTGGACGGTTCGGCCCGGAAGGTCCAACGCCGGTTGATCAGGTACGCGGTGGTGGTGCCGAGGATGAAGGAGATGGCCTTGCCGCTGACCTGATTCAGCCCGGCCTGCTGGGTGAGCAACCACAAGATGCCGAAGTCGACACAGGCCGAGAGGATCCCGGTGGCGAGGAACCGCAGCATCTGCACGTGCAGGGCGACCGCAGTAGCCCGCTCCTCGACCGGCAGCTCGATCGGCTGCGGGAAGTTGGTGCCGGTGGGCTCGGAGGACTCAGTCACGAGGGCCCATGGTACGTCGGCCGGCGGGATCAGGCGGTTGCCCAGGCCGCATGCGGCGGCGGCAGTGGCCGGGCGTAGGACTCTGCGCCCAGTTCGTGAATCGCATTGCGTACCCGTTTCACATCCGGCACCTTCCGCAGGTCGAGCCAGAAACCGTCGACGGTGACGATCCGCAGGTTGCCGCAACCGGTGAGCCAGCCGGTTGCGCCGCGGCGGCACTCGACCTGGCTGATCGCGGCCAGCGGGATGTCGTGGACGATCCGGCCGAAGGCACCGATCCGGGTCAACAGCCGACGGGTGGTGAGTACGTAGCGGGTGTTGCGCCAGCGCAGCAGCGGCCGGAACACGAAGACGAACCCGAACACACAGACCAGGCCGACCAGTACCCAGCGAAGTTCAGGAACCAGCTCGGCGATGGCGCGCAGCCCGGCCCCCAGCCCCAGCGCCAACAGCAGCAACATCACGATCGGGAACCAGATGCTGCTGGCATGCGGGCGCAGGGTGATGACCTCCAGCTCCCCGTCTGCCAACCAGCGCCGCGCCATGGGCCCAATGCTGTCACATCGGCCCAGCAGGCCAGGTCGGTTCGAGGTCTGAGAGCCCCGGGACGGACCGGGACCGTGGTCGGCCCTGAGCGATGGCCCCGTGCGCGCACGGTCGGCGGGCGGACCGGGTAGGTCCTGTCCGGGTCAGTCCTGTCGGCGTAGGTGGACGACGTCGCCGGCGCTGAACGCCCGGACGGTCTCCCCGGCGCGGACCAGCAACCGCCCGTCGGTGTCGATCGACTCGGCCCTGCCGTGGAACCGGGAGTCCCCCAATTCCACCCGGACGTCGCGGCCGACGGTGTCACTCAGCCTCAGCCAGGCCTGCCGTGACCGCTCGATCGCCTCAGCTTCCGGTCCGGTCTCGAAATCGACGAGCCGGTCGGCCAGATCGAGCAGGATCTCCCCCAGCACCCGGGTCGCGTCCGGCGCCGGGAGGCCGTGGTCGGCACAGGCCAGCGACAACGAGCCGGCGGTCGGTACGGGCAGCTCGGTCTGGTCGAGCCAGGTGTTCAGTCCGAACCCCAGCACCACCGACGGCGGCGTCCCGGGCAGATGCTGCCCGAGGATGCCGCAGACCTTCCGGTCGTCGATCAGCACATCGTTGGGCCACTTCAGCAGCGGTGGGAGACCGGTGCTGCGGGTGATCCCGGTGGCCACCGAAAGACCGACCAGCAGCGGGAACCAACTCCAGGTGAGGACCGAGCGGGCCGGCCGCAGCACCACCGAGGTCGCCACCGAGGTCCACGCCGGGGCACCCCAGGACCGGCCCAGGCGCCCGCGGCCCGCCACCTGGTGCCCGGCCAGCAGGACAGTCCCCGCTCCGGCCTCACCCCGGGCAACGGCTGCCGCCAGGTCGGCATTGGTGGATCCGGTCACGTCGACCACCCGTACCTCTCGCCAGCGGTCGCGAAGAATCGTGCGCAGACCGGCCTCGTCGACCCGGCGCGATTCGGGATCCTCGGTGGCCGACTGCTCGCCCGCGGCGTTCTCCTGCACAGCTGCGACCCTATCCCCGGCCGGGCCCTGTGCCACCGAAACTGGTTGGTCGGCCCGCACCCCGGGTGCCTACGCTCGACGCGTGCACGACGACGGGACCGCGGGCGAGGCAGTGCAGGATGCTCGCCCGACCATGAAGACGGGGCGGATGTGGCTGGTCCCGCTCGGCCGCCAGCACCTGCCCGACCTCGTGCGACTCGACGCCGACCCGGCGGTGATGCGCTTCCTCGGTGACGGTCGACCACGAAGTGCCGCCGAGGTGGCCTCGCGAATGGCCGGCCGCACCGACCCGGCTGCGGCGGCGCGGGGGCTCGGCTACTGGTCGACATTCGAGGCCCGAGCCTTCATCGGCTGGGGCCTGCTGATGCCGACCGAGGTCGCTGGTGAGGCCGAGCTCGGGTACCGGTTGCGACCGGAGTTCTGGGGCCGGGGCCTGGCGACCGAGATCGGCGCCGCCCTGATCGACCACGGGTTCTCCACCGTCGGCCTGCGGACCATCCTCGCCCAGACGATGGCGGTGAACAGCGGTTCCCGGGCGGTGATGGCGAAACTGGGGATGCGCCACATCCGTACCTTCACCTGGGAAGGACCGGAGCAGCCGATCCCCGGCTCCGAGCACGGTGAGGTCGAGTACCGCCTCGACCGCGACGCGGCCACCGGCAGGTGACCTGCACCGACGATGACCCGGGGCCGGCCCGCGCCGGGGTCGGATCTCTGCGCCATACTGCAATCGACGGTACGACCGATCGACCGCATGGGCAGCTACGGGAGGATGAGCAGGTGACCGATACCGAGCCTTGGCAGATCGGCGGGAACCCGACCGCCGAGGAGGTGGCCGCCGTGCTCGCCCTGCTCGGCACCCAGGCACAGGCACGGGCACAGGCACCGCAGGAGGTGCCCGGCTGGGCCGGGTACTGGCGTCGCAGCGCGGACACACCACCGCGGTCGAGCTCGACCCGGTGCAGCCGCCGATGAGCCGGCCGATCCCGACGATCATCCTCGCCTCGGCCTCCCCCGCCCGGATGGAGACGCTGCAGAATGCGGGGGTCGATCCGCAGGTGATCGTCTCCGGTGTCGACGAGACCGGGATCGGAGCCGACTCGGTGAGCGAGCTGGTCGCTTCCCTCGCGGAGTTGAAGGCAACCGCGGTCCATGATCAACTCCTCGACCTCCCCGGCGGGGAGCGGCGCCCCCGGGTGGTGATCGGTTGTGACTCGCTGCTGGAGTTCGAAGGCCTGCCTTTCGGCAAGCCCGGCAGCGTCTCGGCCGTGGTCGAGCGGTGGCGCCGGATGCGCGGTCGTTGCGGGGTCCTGCGTACCGGTCACCATCTGCTGGTCGACGGCGCGCCGGGGACCCGCCGGACCGTGGTCCGGAACAAGGTCGCCTCGGCGACGGTGTACTTCGCCGCTGTCGACGACGACGAGATCGAGGCCTACGCCGCCACCGGTGAGCCGGCCCAGGTCGCCGGCGGGTTCACCATCGACGGTCTCGGCGGGCCGCTGATCGAACGGATCGAGGGCGATCCGCACACGGTCGTCGGGATCAGCCTGCCGCTGCTGCGGGCTGAGCTTCGCTCCCTCGGGCTCGGCTGGCCGGCATTCGGCGGCTGACCCGGACCGCCGGGGCCCGCGGCCTCAGTCCTGGTCGCGCCGCAGGGTCAGTGCGGTCGCCTCGCCGGTGGTGGCGCCGCCGGTCCAGCCGTACCCGCTGAAGACGAGGCCGGTCTTTGATGCCGACTCGATGCTGAATCCGGCTGCCGGCAGCTGTTGATCGAGGAAGTCGATGAACTGTTCCCCCTCGGGGGCGAGCACGATCAGGGTGACGACGTTCTCCTGGTCGACGACCTCGCCGACGGAGATGTCGGCCGGCAACGGCGTCCAGGCGGCCGGACCGTTGTCCACCCCGAGCTCGGCCAGGCTGGTCACGCCGTCACCGAGATTCGGGGCGGTCGACGGTACGGGCTCCGGTGTCGGCTCGGTGGCCGAGGCCGCACATCCACTTGCCAGGACCAGCACACTCGCCGCCGCCAGCAGGGCCCGGCGGCCCGGCGAACAATTCACCTCCCCACGATAACGCGGTACGCTCGGGCGGCGATGAGCACTGAACCAGCCTCGGCCGACGGCGCGCCGAAACCGGCCCCCGAGACCGAAGCCCCCGCGACGGGCAGCCCGGGTCTCCCCGAACCCTCGCAACGACGCTCGCGCACCCCGGCCGCGATCCGGGCGGTACGTCCGAAGCAGTGGACCAAGAACGTCCTGGTCTTCGCCGCCCCGCTGGCCAGTGGCAGCCTGCTGAACCTCGACGTGCTGGGCCGTGCCCTGCTCGGCTTCGTCGCCTTCTGCCTGATCAGTGGTTGCATCTACCTGATCAACGACATCCGCGATGTCGCCGAGGACCGGCTGCACCCGAAGAAGCGGTTCCGGCCGATCGCCTCCGGTGAACTGGGCGTCCCGGCAGCCTGGGTGCTGGCGGCCATCTGTGGTCTCGCCGCGCTGGCCATCGGCTTTTGGACCTCGCCCTATCTCGGCGCGGTGCTGGTGGTCTATGCGGTGCTGCAAATCATCTATTCGTTGTTCCTGAAGCATCAACCGGTGATCGACCTGGCGGTCGTCTCCTCCGGCTTCCTGCTGCGCGCGATCGCCGGCGGTGTGGCCGCAGGCATCGAGCTCAGCCAGTGGTTCCTGCTGGTGGCCGCGTTCGGCTCGCTGTTCATGGTGGCCGGCAAGCGCTATTCGGAGTTCATCGAGCTCGGCGCCGATGCCGGCACCCGCAAGTCGCTGGCCGAGTACTCGGCTTCGTACCTGCGTTTCGTCTGGATCCTCTCGGCCGCGGTGACGGTGATGGCCTACTCGCTGTGGGCGTTCGAGCAGAGCAGTGCCGCACCCCAGTTCCTGGACGTCCCCTGGGCGGTGCTCTCGGTGGTGCCGCTGACCCTGGGGGTCCTGCAGTACGCCCGTGAAGTCGATGCCGGAGATGCCGGTGCACCCGAAGATGTCGTCCTGCGGCACCGGTCACTGCAGGTGATCGGGGTCGTCTGGCTGGCATTGGTCGCGATGGGAGTGTTCTTGTGAGTCTGCAGACCCTGCACGGATTCGGCCGGGCGATGTCCACGGTCGGCACGGTCGTGCGCATCGGATCACAGGCCGATGCGGTGGAAGCCGTGGAGGCCGCCCACGGTGGCCGGGGGCTGATCGCCCGCGGTCTGGGCTCGTCCTACGGCGACCCGGCGCAGAACTCCGGTGGCCTCACCCTGGACCTGACCGGGATGGACAGGATCCTGCAACTCGATGCCGGTTCCGAAGTCCCCTTGGCGGTCGTCGAAGCCGGGGTCAGCCTTGATCAACTGATGCGGGCGGCGCTGCCCCTGGGACTGTGGGTGCCGGTGCTGCCGGGAACCCGGCAGGTCACCGTCGGTGGTGCGATCGCCGCCGATGTGCACGGCAAGAACCATCACAAACAGGGTTCCTTCGGCAATCACGTGCTGGCCATGGACCTGCTCGGCGCCGACGGTGAGGTACGTACCCTCACCCCCGACGACGAGAACTCCGACATCTTCTGGGCCACCGTCGGCGGCATGGGCCTGACCGGCATCGTGCTCCGGGCGACGATCCGGATGCAGCGGTGCGAGACCGGTTACTTCACCGTCGACACCGACCGCACCCAGAACCTCGCCGACACGATGGAACTGATGCATCGTGACGACGACAACTACACCTACACGGTGTCCTGGATGGACGCGGTCACCAGCGGCAGGCACATGGGCCGGGCGGTCTACACCCGGGGCGAGAAGGCGCTGATCTCGGAGCTGCCGAGGAAACTGCGCTCCGACCCGTTGAAGTTCGTCGGCCCGAACTTCGGCACCATCCCCGATGTCTTCCCCAACGGCATGGTGAACCAGCTCACCGCCGCCGCGTTCAGCGAGCTGTGGTACCGCAAGGCGCCGAAGCATCGGGTCGGTGAGGTGCAGAACATCACCCAGTTCTTCCAGCCGCTGGATGTGTTCAACGACTGGAACCGCGGGTACGGTCCGGCCGGTTTCCTGCAGTACCAGTTCCAGATCCCGTTCAGCGCCGAGCGCGACTTCGAACGTACCGTGGAGATGATCACCGGTTCGGGTCACGTGTCCTGCCTGAACGTGTTGAAGCGCTTCGGCGAGGGCAATCGCGGCCTGTTGTCGTTCCCCCGCCCCGGCTGGACCTTCACCGTCGACCTGCCGATCCGTCATGGCCTGGACCGTCTGGTGCATGCGCTGGACGAGGTCGTGCTGGGAGCAGGCGGGCGCCTCTACCTGGCCAAGGATTCCCGGGTCGACGCCTCGGCGTTCGCCCAGATGTATCCGAAGCTGGACGAGTTCCGGGCGATCCGCGAACGCCTCGATCCCGAGGGGATCTTCATCTCCGACCAGGCCCGTCGACTCGGGCTCTGAGCCGTACCGACACAATCCGAAGGAATTCCATGATCGACGCCGTCGGCAACCCGAAGAACCTGCTGCTGCTCGGGGGTACCTCCGACATCGCCTTGGCGATCGCCCGCCGGTACGCCGAGACCTCGAAGCCGAAGGTGATCATCGCCGCCCGTCCGGGTGCCCGCCGCGACGCCGCCGTGGCCGAGGTGGAGGGCTACGGCCTGACCACCCAGGTGATCGACTTCGACGCCGCGGTCGAAGGCTCGGCCGAGTCGGCGGTCCGCGACGCCTTCACCGCCGGTGACGTGGATGTGGCCGTGGTCGCCTACGGGGTGCTCGGCGACAACGAGAACGACTGGACCGATCCGCTCGCGGCGCGCCGCCTCGCCGAGATCAACTACGCCTCGGCCGTCGAGGTCGGTGTCCTGTTGTCGAATGCGATGAAGGCCCAGGGCCACGGCCGGATCGTCGCCCTCTCCTCGGCCGCCGGTGAGCGCGCCCGTCGCTCGAACTTCGTCTACGGTTCCTCCAAGGCCGGGTTCGACGCCTTCTACACCGGTCTGACCTATGCCCTGGCCGATTACGGGATCAAGGTGCTGGTCGTCCGGCCCGGTTTCGTGAAGTCGAAGATGACCAAGGGCCTGAAGCCTGCCCCTCTGGCCACCACCCCCGATGCGGTGGCCGATCAGGTGGTCGACGCGGTACGGGCGGGCAAGGAGCAGATCTGGTCACCGAAGCTGTTCCAGCTGGTGATGCTGGTGCTGAAGCTGGTGCCGCGCCCGATCTTCCGGAAACTGCCCTTCTGAGGATCGGTACGCGGGTATGGGCCATTCGGTCGTTCATTGCTCCGGTGCCCCTGCCGCGCCCCGGTTCGTCCTTTCGATCCGCCGGGAACCGGCAGCACCAGCCGTGAGGAAGGACTGACAGCGATGGAATTCGATCATGATGGCTCGTCGGTTCGCCGCAGCGTGAACGTCTTCCGGGCCACCGGCGCCATCGGCGTGCTGATCATGGTTGGTTACGGTGCCTGGTCACTGGCCGATGCCAAGGTCGCGGTGGCGGTGGTGGCCTTCCTGGCCGCTGCCACCGGTGCATTCGTGTTCTTCTTCTGGGTTCCGCATCCGTTGATCTCCCGCAGCCGCAAGCTGGCCGCGCTCCGCCCGTTGCTGCGGGTGACCGACTCCGAGATCGTCCACGGGGACCTGGTCGTACCGCTCACCGCGATCCGGGCGATCAGCCGGGCCGAGGTCCCGGCCGGCCAGTTGCCCCGGAACTACCAGGGCCCGCTGTCGGTCGGTCGGCAGCTGATCATCCTGCACACGGCTCCGTCGACGACCGGCGATGCGGCCCCCTGGGCCGGCAGCAGTCGCGCGGGCGGTTCCTTGACCGTGCCGCTGAACCAGGTCACTGGGTCCGACGAGCTCGAGAACGAGATCCGGCGTCTCGCCGATCGGCATCACATCAGGGTCGTCGACACCCAGGGTTATGCCGACACCGACAAGTTCCTGACCAGCGTGCGCTGAGCGAGGACGGCACGACTCAGCTGCCCTTCGCCAGCCGTTCCAACCGCTGCACGTAGCTGTCCCAGTCGCCCCCGTACAGGTTGTCGTTGCCCTGTTGCAGACCGGCGGCGCCGTCGATCTGCTCACGCAGGATGTCAGCGTGGCCGGCGTGCCGGTCGAGATCGCTCAGCACATGGATCACGATCTGTGCCAGGGTCCGCTGGTTCCGGTCCGCCGGCCAGTGCGGCACCGTACCCACGCTGTCCAGGGGGAACTGATCGATCGTCGCGTCGGCGAAGACCCACACCCGCCGGTAGAAGTCGAGCACCCAGGCCACGTCCTGGTTCTCGGTGAGGTACCAGTCGAGCTGCGGGTCATCGGCGAACTGCTGGTCCGTCACCGCCTCCTCGGTCGGCCAGGAGCGACCGAAGGTCGGTCCGAAGTATCCGATCTCGACGTTGGCGCAGTGTTTGACGATCCCGGCCAGATTCGTCCCCGTGGGGGTCATCGGCCGCCGGGCCTGATACTCGCTGAGCCCCTCCAGCTTCCAGACCAGCGCCTCCCGCACCGATTGCAGATAGCGCTTCAGATAGGCCTTGTGGTCTGCTTCGTCACCCATCGACCGAGTCTTGCAGACCTCGTGACCGCCGGGGAAGGAACCGCTCGACTCCTACCCCGAGCATCGTCGCAGGTGCACGCTGGTTCCACGGCTCCCGCACACCGGCGTCCACCTCCTCAGATCACCCCGGTTGCCGGGACACCCGCCCGAAGAAGTTGGCCAACCGCTCGGTCGGTCCGGCGTCGACTGCAGGTTCCACCACCGTCTCGAAGGGCACCTCGGGGATCACCCGGAGCTGAGCCGGCACGATCTCGGCCGCACCGGCCAGGGCGAACTCGGCCAGTACCGGATCGGCCTCCGAGGGTTGCCCGGTCGCGGTCGCCAGATCCCACCCGTGGGTGAGGGCCTCACCGACCCAGCCGGCCAGGGCCCCGCCGAGCGTGACCTCTCCCCGCGGGATCGTCACCACCGTGTCCAAGTCGAGCGGCTCGGGCCAGGCCTCGCGTGCCCGCCGGGTGATCGCCCGGTAGTCGCCACCCCAGTCGGATTCCCCGATCTCGCTGACGAACGGCACCTCCATCGGATCGGTCCCTTCGGCCAGTGCGGTGACCAGCGAGGCACCGGTGAACAGATGCCCGAGCAGCTGCCGCACGTCGAACTCGGTGCACGGGGTCGGATCGGGCAGTTGTGAGTGGTCGACGTGATCGATCAGCTTGGCCACCCAGTCCTGCGCTGCTGCCAGTCGTGCACGGGGATCATTCATGATTCCTCCATCGGTCTGTGGAGTCACCGGTCGGCGACAAAACCGAGTCTGCAATCGATCAAGTGACACCCTGTGTCATCTTTTCGTGCTGGACTGAGGGCGTGCGCGCCGACCGACTGTTGACCTTGCTGGGCCTGTTGCGCCGTCATGGTCGACTGACGAGTGCTCAACTTGCCGAACGCCTGGAGGTCGACCGCCGTACCGTTCTGCGCGATCTGACCGCGCTGTCGGCCTCGGGCGTACCGGTGATCACCGAACGCGGTCGCGGCGGCGGGGTGTCGTTGATGCCCGGATATCGACCCGATGTGGAGGATCTGACCGCCGACGAGGCCCGGGCATTGTTCCTGGCCGGCGGGGACGCAGCCGCGGAGGCACTGGGGGTACGCGGTGCGCTGGCCTCGGCCATGCGCAAACTCTCCTCCCGGTTGCCCGAGGACACCGAACGCGAGCTCGGACGACTGCAGGACCTGATCATCGTCGATGCTCCCGGCTGGCATGATCGCGATCCACCGCCACGGGAGTTCGGGATCGTGCAGACCGCGGTGCTGGAGGGGCGTCGGCTGGTGCTGGACTACACCCCCGGGACCCGGCCGATCGCGGCCGTCGCACCGTCGATCCCCTGGGCATGGTGTTCGCCGGTTCGACCTGGTATCTCGTGGCCACTCACCGACGGGTCCGCAAGACCTTCCGGATGGAGCGGATCAACCGAGCCACCCTGCTGCCGGACCGGGTTGGGCGGCCCGAGGGTTTCGACCTGCGGCAGAGCTGGTCCCAGATCCGCGACGGCTATCGCGATGCCGACGGGGTCGACATCGCCGTCGAGGTACCTGTCGACCGGGTGCAGTTGGTGCGGCGGTTGATGTCGATCAACCTGCTCGGAGCGGTCACCGAGGAGGCGCGCGACGGGCGTACCGTGCAATTGATGCGGGTGCGGTCACTGCGCGGTGCGGTGGCGATCCTGCTCGGGTTCGGCGATCTGCTGACCGTGATCGACCCACCGGAACTGCGCGCGCTGATGGTCGAGGTGGCCGAACAGGCGATCAGCGCCCACACCTGAAGGGATGCCTGCGAAGCTCAGCGGTGGAGAATCGCGGCCAGCCCCGGTTCGGCGGCCAGATACCCCTCCAACAGTCGCCGGCCCAGGTCGATCGAGGTGACCAGGGGGTGCAGCGCGAACCCCTGCCAGGCCAGGTCCCGACTGCCCGTCAGCGCCGCCCGGGCGATCAGCCGTTCGGAGCCGCGCAGCTGGGCCATCAGGCCGAGCTGACTCGGGTCCGGTGCGCCGACCGCGCGAGGGTTGACCCCGCCGGCGTCGACCAGGCACGGCACCTCCACCACCAGGTCACCCGGCAGGGACGGTACGAGGGTGCTGCCTGCGGATTCGTTGCCGACGTCAAGGATCATCCGTTCCGGCCCGGACGCACCACTGACCGCGGCCATGAACCGCAGTGCCACCTCCTGGTAGCCGCCGCCGGCGATGTCGGCCGGATCGCGTTCCTCATCGCGGGACTCGGCCATGTAGGTCGACTCCCGTTCGGCCAGGGCATCCCGCCACAGGTCGGCTGCAGGCGTACCGGTACCGCGCGCGGCGCGGTAGAACTCGCCCTGCTGGGCAACCAGTTGTTCACCGCGGGTACGCGGTGCCGCCAGGATCCGGTCCCGGGCACTGTCAGTGTGCAGGTAGTAGTACAGGTACTCGTTCGGCAGAACGCCTTGGGCCCGCACCCAAAGCGGTCCGAGGATCCGCGCCTCCTCGATCTGCAGCAGCAGCCGGTCATCGGCCAGCAGCGCAGGCAACCGGTCCTGTCCGTCGATGCTGAAGCTGCGGAGCCATCCGAGGTGGTTCAGTCCGAGGTAGTCGTAGTCGACATCGGGGTCGGTCAGCGAATGCCCGAGGACCCGGGCGACGCGGCGTACCAAGCCGATCGGGGTGTCGCAGATGCCGACCACCCGGTCACCGAGGACGGTACGCATCACCTCGGTGACGATCCCGGCAGGATTGGTGAAGTTGATCACCCAGGCGTCAGGAGCGTGACGGGCGATCGCTTCGGCGATCCGCCGCATCGGGCCGATCGTCCGCAGTGCGTAGGCCAGACCACCGGGCCCGATCGTCTCCTGGCCCAGCAACCCCAGTCCGAGGGCCACCCGCTCGTCGACGGTCCGCCCAGCCGCGCCGCCGACCCGGATCGCGGAGAAGACGAAATCGGCGCCGGCCAGCGCCCGGTCCAGGTCGTCGGTCACCCGGAAGGCGGGCGCGCCCGGCCGCTCGGCCATCGACGCGATCACCCGCTCGATCACCGCCAGCCGATCCGCATCGATGTCGTACAGCACGACCTCGTCGACCAGCCGCGTGTCCGAGGGGTCGATCGTCGCCTCGTAGACCAGCGGTACGCGGAACCCGCCACCGCCGAGGATCACCAGTCGTGCCACGGTTCCACGCTAACCGATTCCAGGCAGCGGCAGAGCGAGGCTCTCGATCGCCTTCGCGGCTCGGCACTGTGAAAGACTCCGCGAGGTGAGCGTTGATCATTCCGGACTCGAACATGAGCATGTCGAGCCCGTCTGCGCCGACTGCTGGGCCTGGGACCCGCTGGCGAGCCAGCGCCGGGACACCGATCCGCCACTGGACGTGTTGTTGACCGGCACGGTCTTCTTCGATCTGATCTTCACCGGTTTGCCGAAGCTGCCCGAACCGGGTGAGGAGATCTGGAGTTCGGGTCTCGGCTCGGGCCCCGGCGGGATCGCCAACCTGGCGGTGGCGGCGTCACGGCTGGGTCTGCGTACCGGCCTGGTCGCCGGCTTCGGGGACGATGCCTACGCCGACTGGATGTGGGAGACCCTGTCCGGACAGGAGCGGATCGATCTGTCCGCCTCCCCCCGGTTCGAGAACTTCCACTCCGCGGTGACGGTCTCGATCGCCCATGACGGTGATCGGGCGATGGTCACCCACGGGCATCCACTGCCGGCCCCGCTCGGTCCGCAGGTCGTGCGGGCACCGGCGGCCCGCTCGGCGCTGGCCGACCTGGCCGGTGACACCAGCTGGTTGCCCGAACTCGCGCGCCGGGGTACGGCGATCTTCGCCGACACCGGTTTCGACCCCAGCGGGCACTGGGATCCGCAGCATCTGGCGCCGCTGACCGATTGCTTCGCCTTCACCCCCAATGCCCTGGAGGCGATGCGGTACACCCACACCGACACCGTGGAAGCCGCGGTCCGGGCGCTGGCAGAACGGGTGCCGCTGGCCATCGTCACCGACGGCAGCCGCGGGGCCCATGCGATCGACTCGACCACCGGTGAGCAGGCCTACTGCCCCGCTCTGCCGGTGAATGCCCTGGACTCCACCGGTGCCGGTGACGTGTTCGCCGCCGCCACGATCCTCGGCACCCTCGCGGGTTGGCCGCTGGTGAACCGGTTGCGTTTCGCCAGTCTCTGCTCGGCCCTGGCGGTGCAACACTTCGGCGGGTCGCTGGCCGCGCCCGGGTGGGGTGACATCAGCGACTGGTGGCGCACCGTCTCCGCGGCCGCTGCCGCGGGCGAGGCGCGCGCCGGCTGGATCGCCGAACAGTACGGTTTCCTCGCCGAGCTCTTGCCCAAACACCCGGTGCAGGGCGTACGCCGCGCCGAAGGGACCTTCGCCCTGTCCTCCGACGCCGAGCACGGACACCGCTGATCCGGGCTGCCGGCGCGGTTCATCTGCACCGGTCTGCCGACGCTGTGCTGTCGGTCACCGCTGTTCGCCGGTCGGCTCGGATGCTCATGTCTGGGATCCGCCACACCGATTTAGTGGCTCCAGATCGCTCAACCGGCCGTTCGACACACGAAATGCCCATCTGGAGCCACAAAAGCGGTGCGCCACCCCTCGCAACCGGCTCCTCCCGGAGAGTCGCTGACTGCCCGCGTGCCCACGGGACGCCCCAGCGACCGAACCCAGGCACCAACCCCCACCCCAGGCACCGAAGCCGAACCTGCAAGACGCACCGGCGCAGCAACCGATGTGGCACGCTGGCACTGCCATGGCGACCACCCTCACCGACACGATTCCCGACGATCCGACTCCCGACGCCCTCTACGAGGCATTCAGCGAGTGGGCGCGGGATCGTGGCACCACCCTCTATCCGCACCAGGAGGAGGCGCTGCTGGAACTGGTCAGCGGCAACAACGTGATCATCTCCACACCCACCGGTTCGGGGAAGTCGATGGTGGCACTGGCGGCGCACTATGCGGCCCTGGCCCGGGACGAGGTGAGCTTCTACTCCGCGCCGATCAAAGCCCTGGTGAGTGAGAAGTTCTTCGACCTGGTAGCCGTCTTCGGTGCCGACAATGTGGGCATGGTGACCGGCGACGGTTCGGTCAACGCCGACGCACCGATCATCTGCTGCACCGCCGAGATCCTGGCCAACATCGCGCTCCGGGAGGGCAGCGAGGCCGATGTCGGTTGCGTGATCGCCGACGAGTTCCACTTCTACTCCGAGCCCGACCGCGGCTGGGCCTGGCAGGTGCCGCTGCTGTTGCTGCCGCAGGCCCAGTTCGTGCTGATGTCGGCGACGTTGGGCGATGTCAGCCTGTTCACCGAGGATCTGACCCGCCGCACCGGCCGGGAGACGGCGGTGATCGCCGGCACCGAGCGCCCCGTACCGCTGGAGTTCGAGTGGTCGGAGGTGCCGATCGGGGAGAAGATCGCCGAGTTGATCGAGGCCGATCGGGCACCGGTCTATGTGGTCCATTTCTCCCAGGCGGCGGCGCTCGAGGGTGCCCAGTCGCTGGTCGGGCTGAACCTGGTCGGGCGGGCCGAGCGGGATGCGATCGCCGACAAGATCGGCGACTTCCGGTTCGCCGCCGGCTTCGGCCGTACCCTCAGCAGGCTGGTACGGGCCGGCATCGGCGTCCACCACGCCGGGATGCTGCCGAAGTACCGCCGGCTGGTGGAACAACTGGCGCAGGCCGGTCTGCTGAAGATCATCTGCGGTACCGACACCCTCGGGGTCGGGATCAATGTGCCGATCCGAACAGTCTTGTTGACCGGCCTGACCAAGTTCGACGGTACGAAGATGCGCATGCTGAAGGCCCGCGAGTTCCACCAGATCGCCGGCCGCGCCGGCCGCGCCGGTTTCGACACCCGCGGCTGGGTGGTGGTGCAGGCACCGGAGCATGTGATCGAGAACAAGCGGGCGATCGCCAAGGCCGGAGATGACCCGAAGAAGCAGAAGAAGGTGAAGAAGAAGCAACCGGCCGAGGGACAGATCAATTGGACCGCCGAGACCCTGGACCGACTGATCGCCGCCGAGCCCGAACCGTTGCAGCCGCGGTTGCGGGTCACCCATTCGATGTTGATCAACCTGCTCGCCCGCCGCGGCAATCCGGTGGCGAACGCCTGGACACTGCTCACCGACAATCACCAGGACGAGGCCTCACGCCGGCGGCTCCGCAAGCACGCCGTGGTACTGGCGCGGGAACTGATCACCTCCGGGGTGGTCGAACGCCTGCCCGAAGCCCGCGAGGACGGGCGCCGCTACGACCTGACGGTCGATCTGCAACGCGACTTCGCGGTGAACCAGCCGATGGCGCCCTTCGCGCTGGCAGCCCTGGAGACCCTGGACCCCGATGGGGAGACCTATGCCCGCGACATCGTCTCGGTGATCGAGTCGATCCTGGAGGACCCCAAGGCGGTCCTGTTCGCCCAGCAGCGCAAGGCCCGCGGTGAGGCGATCGGCGCGATGAAGGCCGAGGGCCTGGACTATGCAGAGCGGATGGAGCTGGCCGAGGAGGTCAGTTGGCCGAAGCCGCTGGAGGATCTGCTGGACACCGCGCTGGAGGCGTACCGGCAGAGCCATCCGTGGTTGTCGGCCGATGCCTTGTCGCCGAAGTCGATCGTCCGGGAGATGTACGAATCGGCGATGACCTTCGGCGAGTACGTCAGCCTCTACGGCCTGGCCCGCTCCGAGGGCGTGCTGCTGCGGTACCTGACCGACGCCTACCGGACCCTGCGGCACACCGTTCCCGAACAGCTGCGGACCGAGGAGTTCGACGATCTGGTCGAGTGGCTCGGCGAGGTGATCCGGCAGACCGATTCCAGTCTGCTGGACGAATGGGAGGCGTTGACGAATCCGGCCGAGGCGGTCACCGGCAGTGCCCCGGTGACCACGATCCGCCCCTTCACCGCGAACCGTCGCGCGCTGACCGTCGCGGTACGCAATGCCATGTTCGCCCGGGTGATGGCGGCGGCCCGCGATGATCCGGACGCCCTGGCGGCCATCGACCAGCGGGTGGCAGCGCTGACCGACCCGCCGCAACAGGTGCCACGGAATGCCGAGGACTGGGCCGATGACCTGGACGCCTACTACGACACCCACGACGACATCGGGATCGACGCCGCGGCCCGCTCACCGCAGCTGCTGCAGATCACCGAGGCCGGTGACCAGTGGTCACTGCGGCAGGTACTGGACGACCCGGCCGGTGACCACGACTGGGCGATCATCGCCCGGCTCGATCTCGCCGCCAGCGATGCCGCGGGTACGGCGATGGTGATCGCCGACGGTCTGCGCCGGCTGGACGGCTGAGAGGACAGACGGCCGATCAGATAACAACTGGGCCACAGTTTCCTCGGCCCAGCGAGGAACGGCGGCGACAGGGATGTCCTTGCCGACGGTCGATCCGGGCACTATCGCCGCACCGATCGGTGGTGCTGGCACCTTGCCCGATCCACTAAAGTGAGAGTCCCGCCACCCCCCGCCTGCCTGGGCCTGATCGACGAGAGGACGTAGGTGACACTCCTCATCGCCGTGCACTTCTGCATTGCGGCCTTGGCGCCTGCCCTGATGCGCTTCCTGGGAGCCCGTGCCTACTGGTTGTTGGCGGTCGCCCCGCTCGTCGCCTTCGGCTGGTTGATCAGCATCGGACCGACCGTACTGGCCGGTGGCGCGGTGGTCGAGACGGTGCCCTGGATCCCCTCGCTGGACATCGCGATCTCGTTCCGGATCGCCACCCTGCAGTGGGTGCTGGCCCTGTTGGTGACCGGGATCGGGGCCCTCGTCCTGGCCTACTGTCGCTGGTACTTCGGATCCGGGGACCCGGCCGCCCGTACCGGCGGTGTGCTGACCGCCTTCGCCGGCGCCATGTTGGGCCTGGTGCTGGCCAACGACCTGATCGGGCTCTACGTCTTCTGGGAGCTGACCACGGTCTTCTCCTACCTGCTGGTGGGTGGTTACAACCCGGCCAACAATGCCAACCGCCAAGCCGCGCTGACAGCCCTGATCGTCACCACCTTCGGCGGTCTGGCGATGCTTGTGGGCATCCTGATCCTGGGTGTCACCGCCGGCAGCTTCCGTTTGTCGAACGTCTTCGACACCCCACCGATCCGGGCCGTCATCGAGGATCCGACCCATGCCCCACCGGCCATCGTGGTGGCGGTGATCCTGCTGCTCGTCGGCGCGTTGACCAAGTCGGCACTGGTCCCGTTCCACTTCTGGCTCCCCGGGGCCATGGCCGCCCCCACCCCGGTCAGCGCCTACCTGCACGCCGCGGCTATGGTGAAGGCCGGCATCTACTTGGTGCTGCTGCTCGCCCCCTACTTCGCCGGGATCCCCGGCTGGCGGCTGATCCTGCTCACGCTGGGAGCGACGACGATGCTCCTCGGCGGCTTCCGGGCATTGCGGCAGCACGACATCAAGGTGCTGCTGGCCTACGGCACGGTCAGCCAGCTCGGTTTCCTGATGGTCCTCGCCGGTATCGGTACCCAGTCGGCGATGCTGGCCGGTCTGGGCATGGTGGTTGCCCACGCACTGTTCAAGTCGGCCCTGTTCCTGATCGTCGGTGTGGTGGACCGCAGCGCCAGGACCCGCGACATCCGGGCACTGTCCGGGGTCGGCCGGGCGATGCCGGTGACCGCGATCGCCGCTGTCCTGGCCGGTGCCTCGATGGCCGGTATCCCGCCGTTGCTGGGTTTCGCGGTGAAGGAAGCCGCCTTCGAGTCCCTGCAGTACCTGGTCGTCGACGGTGACGGCACCGGCGTCCCGGTACTCACCGCAGCGCTCCTCACCGGTGCGCTGATCCTCGGCTCCGCGCTCACCGTGGCCTACACCCTGCGTTTCCTCTGGGGCACCTTCGCCACCGACAAGTCGGCCGAGATCAAGCCGGCCCCGCCGGTCAGCGAGTGCCGCCCGCCGGCGACCGGATTCGTCGCGGTCCCAGTGCTGCTGGCACTGCTCTCGCTGGCCGGCGGATTCCTCGGACCGCAGCTGACCGCAGCCCTGGAGCCCTATGTCGCGCTCGGCCGGATCGGCGAGCCCAGCCATGGCATCGCCTTGTGGCACGGGATCAAGCCGCCGCTGGTGATGTCGATCGTGGCCCTCGCCGTCGGTGGGCTGATGTTCTGGCGCCGCAATCAGCTGGAGCGTCTGCAGGTCTCCCTGCCGCGGGTTCCCGAGGCCCGCGAGACCTATCAGCTGATCATGCGCTCGGTGGACCGGGTGGCGGTGGAGGTGACCGCCCGTACCCAGCGCGGTTCGCTGCCGCTCTACCTGGGCACGATCCTGATCGTCTTCGTGGTCGGTACGGGCTACGTGCTGTTCACCACCTCGTCGTTCCCCACCGAGTTCCGCCTGTTCGACTCACCGGCCCAGCTGGTCGTCGCCGGTGTCACCGCTGTCGCCGCCGTGCTCGCCGCCTCGGCCCGCGGACGGATGAAGGCCGCGATGCTCGCCGGCGTCGTCGGGTACGGCGCCGCGGTGCTGTTCATGCTTCACGGTGCGCCCGACCTCGCCCTCACCCAGACTCTGGTCGAGACCGTCACCTTGGTGATCCTGGTGCTGGTGTTGCGGAAGCTGCCGAAGTACTTCACCAGCCGACCGCTGCAGTCGACCCGCTGGTGGCGCTTCACCATCGCCGCGGTCTCCGGTTTCATGATCAGCGCCATGGTGGTCTTCGCCGCCGGTTCGAGGATCAGCGCCCCCTTGTCGGCGGAGTTCCCCGAGTTGTCCTACGAATTCGGTTTCGGCAGCAACATCGTCAACGTCACCCTGGTCGACATCCGCGCCTGGGACACCGTGAACGAACTCTCGGTGCTGGTGGTGGCGGCCACCGGTGTGGCCAGCCTGATCTTCATCCGTACCCGCAATGCCGAGCTCAGCGGGGTGGCCGCCCGCCGTCGCCGGGCGACCCTGTCCGAACGGCGTACCTTCCGCCGCAAGCGTCGGGCCGGTCAGACCTCCGCCGGCCCGATGGTCTGGCTGCGTGGCGGCACCACCTTGTCCCCGACCAACCGCTCGATCGTCTTCGAGGTGATGACCCGGCTCCTGTTCGGTGTGATCATGGTGGTCTCGGTCTACTTCCTGATCGCCGGTCACAATCTGCCCGGAGGCGGCTTCGCCGGCGGTCTGATCGCCGGTCTCGCGCTGGCCATCCGCTACCTCGCCGGCGGCCGAAACGAACTCGACGAGGCCGCTCCGATCGATGCGGGCAAGCTGCTCGGCGGAGGTCTGCTGGTCGCCGGCCTGAGCGTCTTCGCCCCGGCGTTCTTCGGCGGCCGGATCGGTGAGAGCTACAAGATCTCGCTGACCGTCGACCAGTTGATCGACCTGCCGACGCCGTTCGGCCCGATCCAGTTGCTCGGCGAGCCCTACCTGGTCACCTCCATGATCTTCGACATCGGCGTCTACCTGGTCGTCATCGGTGTGATGCTCGACCTGATCCGTACCCTCGGTTCGGGTATCGATCGCCAGGAGGAGGAGGACCAGACTCCGAGCCCTCAGGTGACCACCGGACCGCGGGCCTACAGCGCACTGGTGAGGGGTGAGCAGTGAACCCCGACATGACGCCCAGCCTGGCCCTGGTGCTGGTGGGAGCAGTGGTGATCAGCGCCGGCATCTATCTGCTGCTGGAACGTTCGCTGACCCGGATCCTGATCGGTGTCTTGCTGGCCAGCAACGGGGTGAACATGCTCTTCCTGGTCGCCTCCGGCCGGGCCGGCACACCGCCCCTGGTGGGGAACTCACCGGCCGAGGAGATGGCCGATCCGTTGCCCCAGGCGCTCGTGCTGACCGCCATCGTGATCACCTTGGGTACCTCGGCCTTCGTGCTGACGCTGGCCTACCGCAGCTTCCAGCTGAACGGCAATGACGAGGTCGCCGACGACGTCGAGGATGCACAGATCCGCGAGCTGGCCGACCTGGATCAGGCCTCGCAGTCCTTCGACGAGGCCGACACCGCGATGCCGTCGGAGGACGAACGGGTGATCATCTCCGAGGACGAACGCCCCGAGGAGCCCGAGCCGGAGTTGGACTCCGACGCCGACGAATCCGGTGACGACACCGACGACGGTGAGGAGTCCTTCGACTCCGACGGAACCGACGAATCCGAGGGCGACGACCAGCCCGACAGCGACGAGGCCGACGACGAAGCCTCCGGCGAAGGCCCCGCCGAGGACGATCAGCAGCCCGACCCGGCCGATGAACTCGACGAGCACATCGCCGAGAGCGACGCCGAGCACACTGCTGAGGACACCGGCCCGACCGACAACAGGAAGGAACAGCGATGAACAACCTGTTGCCGCTGCCGGTCCTGTTGCCGCTGCTGGCCTCCGGACTGGCTCTGGCCCTGGGCCGCAAACCCAATGCCCAGCGCCTGATCTCGACCACCTCCTTGTTGATCGTGCTGATCATCGAGGGATACCTGATCTATCTGACCGACCAGTCGGGTCCGATCGCGCTGTCCCTGGGTGCCTGGCCGAGTCCGCTCGGGGTCAGCGTGGTGGTCGACCGGTTGTCGGCGCTGATGCTCTTCGTCTCCACCCTGGTCTCGCTCACGGTGCTGGTGTTCAGCATCGGCTCGGAGCTGGAGGAACGGCGACGGCAGACACCGGTCTCGATCTACCACCCGACCTTCCTGCTGTTGACCGCCGGCGTCTCGGCCGCATTCATCGCCGGTGACCTGTTCAACATGTTCGTCGGTTTCGAGGTGCTGCTCTTCGCCTCCTACGTACTGCTCACCCTGGGTGGTACGGCCGAACGGGTCCGTGCCGGCATCACCTATGTGATCGTCAACCTGCTGTCCTCGATCCTGTTCCTGGTGACCATCGCGGTGATCTATGCCGCCACCGGCACGGTGAACATGGCCGAACTGTCGGTCCGGCTGGCCGAGTTGCCACCGGAACTGCAGTTGGCGCTGCAACTGATGCTGCTGACCGTGTTCTCGATCAAGGCCGCGGTGTTCCCCCTGTCGGCCTGGTTGCCCGACTCCTACCCGACCGCCCCTGCGCCGGTGACGGCGGTGTTCGCCGGTCTGCTGACCAAGGTCGGTGTCTACGCGATCATCCGTACCCAGACCCTGTTGTTCCCCGACTCGCCGTTGGAGGACCTGCTGCTCTGGGCGGCACTGTTGACCATGGTGATCGGCATCCTCGGTGCGGTCGCCCAATCCGACATCAAACGTCTGCTGTCGTTCACCCTGATCAGCCACATCGGTTACATGATCATGGGCATCGCCCTGGCCACCGAGGCCGGACTGGCCGGTGCCATCTTCTACACCGCCCACCACATCACCATCCAGACCACTCTCTTCCTGGTGACCGGGTTGATCGAGGTACGCGGTGGCAGTACGTCGTTGAACAAGCTCGGCGGTCTCGCAGCACTGTCACCGATGCTGGGAGTGTTGTTCTTCATCCCGGCGATGAACCTGGCCGGTATCCCCCCGTTCTCCGGCTTCATCGGCAAGATCGGTCTGCTCAGTGCCGGTGTGGAGAGCGGGCATCCGCTGTCGTACCCGCTGGTGATCAGTGCGGTGTTGACCAGCCTGCTGACGCTCTATGCGGTGGCGAAGGTGTGGAACCGTGCGTTCTGGCGGGAGATCCCCGATGAGGTACGTTCCGACGGCACCTCGCTGATGGTTCAACGTCGCTGGGTCCGGCTGCCCCAGGGCATGGTCGTCACCGCCGGGGTGCTGGTGCTGATCGGTATGGGCATCACCGTCATCGCCGGCCCGCTGTACGGCTACACCGACCGTGCGGCGATCGACATCCTCGCCGTGGAGCCCTACCTCAGGGCCGTTCTGCCTGCGGAGTACCGATGACACCTGACAAGAACACCGAGACCGATCCGCTGCCGCCGCGGCGATTCGGTCTGCAACCGCGGACGATCCTCGTCCTGGCCGTCATCTGGGTGATCCTGTGGGGCGAGTACACACTGTTCTTCCTGATCAGCGGTGTGCTGGTCGGTCTGATCATCACCCTGGTCTTCCCGATGCCGCCGGTCTGGTTCGCCGGCCGCTTCCGTCCGCTGCGGGCCCTGCAGGCGCTCGCCGGTCTGCTGGTCGACATCGTCCGCTCCAGCATCTCGGTGGTCGCCACGGTGCTGCGCCCCGGGCCGCCGGTACGCAGCGGGATCATCCGGGTGAACCTGTTGAGCGACTCAGATCTGTACGAGGCGCTGACCTGTGAACTGGTCAACCTGGTTCCCGGCACCCTGGTCGTCGAGGCCCGTCGGAGCACTCGCTCGGTCTACCTGCACGTGCTCGACATCGAGGCCGACAATGCGGTCGACGATGCCCGGGACAACTTCCGCAAGGCCGAACTCCGGGTGCTGCGGGCACTGGCCAGCAAGGACGAGATCCAACAGGCACTGAGCAAGGAGGGTGCATGATCGCCGATCTGATCCTGCTGCTCGCGGCAGCACTGATGATTGCCGCCGCCGTGTTGACGCTGATCCGGATCACCCGCGGCCCGGGAACCCTCGATCGGGTGGTCGCCACCGACGTGTTGATCTCGGTGTTGATGTTGACCGTGGCACTGCGCACCGTGCAGACCGGTGACACCAGCTATCTGCCGGTGATCCTGGCCCTTGCACTGATCGGCTTCGCCGGCTCGCTCAGCGTCGCCCGGTTCGTCTCCGACCGGGACAAGGCCGTCAAGTGGGGCCCGTCCAGCAAGGGCCGGGACGGCACCCGTCCCCCGAAGGCAGGGGGACGCTGATGCTCGACCCGGTACTGGACGTGGTCGGTGCTCTGCTGCTGCTCACCGGCGCCTTTCTCACCTTGGCCGCGGCGATCGGCCTGATCCGACTGCCCGATGTGGTGACCCGGATGCACGCGGCGACCAAACCGCAGACCCTCGGACTGATCTGCGCCATGATCGGCGTCGCGATCTACATCCGGGATCCGTCGATCACCGGCTGGGTGGTGCTGGCCATCATCCTGCAGATGATGACCGCACCGATCGCCGCGCACATGATCGGGCGTACGGCGTACCGCACCAACCAGGTGCATCGTGACCTGCTGGACATCGACGAGCTCGCCGATGACCTGTCCTCGGCCGGCTTCACCCTTGCCTCGGCGCCGAAGAAGCCGAGTTCGGACGACGAGAACGACGACCCCGATGACGACGGTCCCGATCACGACGACGATCCCGATCACGACCAACCCGATGACGACCATGACCAGGTCGGGGAACCCGGGACCGATCGCGACGACGCACAGCCCGCTGCCGGGGCCGAACCGACCGGGGTCGATCATCCCCGAACCGAGGAGCAGACCGATGACGCAGACGCCGGAACCACCGACGGCCACCGACCCTGATCCGGCAGATGCCTCCGCAGTGATCGATCCGCCGCGTCCGGTGGCACTGGTCACCGGTGGCACCCGCGGCATCGGTGCCGCGATCGCCCGCAGCCTGGCCCCCGACCATCGGGTGTTGATCGGTGGGCGTGACGCCCGGGCCGCTGCTGCCCTGGCGACCGAGTTGCCCGACGCAGAACCGTTCGTCGTCGACCTGAACGATGCCCGGGCCACCGCCGAGGCGGTCGATACCTGTGCGGCCCTCGCCGACGGGCTGGATGTCCTGGTGCACTCGGCCGGGGTCTACAACGTCCAGCCGGTGACCGAAGCGACCCGCGAGGACTGGCGGCAGGTGCTGGAGACCAACCTGGTCGCCGTCGCCGACCTGACCCGCCTGCTGCTGCCGGCACTGCGGCTGCGGAAGGGAATGGTCGTGGCGATCAACTCCGGGGCAGGAATGACCCCCGGCCCCCGCGGCATCCTGTACTCGACCTCCAAGTACGCACTGCGTGGCTGGACCGAGTCGCTGCGGGAGGAATGCCGTGGCGACATCCGGGTCACCGGCATCTTCCCGGGCAAGGTCGACACCGATATGCAACGCGAGGTCCAGGCCTCCCGTGGCAATGACTACCGACCCGAGCTGTACCTGCAGCCGGAGGCTGTCGCGGCAGCGGTACGGACCGCGGTCGACACCCCGCCCAACGGCGTGATCGATTCGCTGATCATCCGCCCGGTCAGCCGCTGAGGGGAGCCGCACCGGCGGCACTCCGTGCCACCTACACCGGCGGCACTCCGTGCCACCTACACCGGCGGCACTCCGTGCCACCTACACCGGCGGCACTCCGTGCCGACGCTCGGAGAAGTGGCGGTCCTTGCCCGCCGCCGCGGCGAATCGGGCGATCAATTCCGATCGCACCTCGGACGGCTCGATGATCGCGTCGATCACCAGATCGGCGGCCAACCGGAGAATGTCGATGTCGGCCTCGTACTCGGCGCGCAGGCTGGCCACATAGGTCTCCCGCTCGGCAGCCTCGTCGATGGCGTTGATCTTGTTCGCATAGACCGCGTTCACCGCCGCCTCCGGGCCCATCACCGCAATCTTCGCCGTCGGCAGGGCCAAGGTCGCGTCCGGGCCGAATCCGGGACCGCTCATCGCGTACAGACCAGCACCGTAGGCCTTGCGGACGATCAACGACACCGTCGGCACCGTCGCCTCGGAGACCGCAGTGATCATCTTCGCCCCGTGCCGGATGATCCCCTGCCGCTCAACCTCGGACCCGATCATGAAACCGGGCACGTCGGCCAGGTACAACAACGGGACGTTGAAGGCATCACACTCGGTGATGAACCGGGCTGCCTTGTCCGCCGAGTCGACGAACAACACACCCCCCTTGACCGCAGGCTGGTTGGCGACGATCCCGATCGGCCGTCCCTCCAACAACCCGAAACCCACCACCAGCTCCGGGGCGAATAGCGGCTTCACCTCGAAGAAGGAGTCCTGATCGATGATCGCAGTGATCACCGTGCGGATGTCGTAGCCGACCGACTCGTTCGCCGGCACCAGCTCGTCGGTGAACTCCTCGGCCGGGGGCAGCGGATCGTAGACCGGCGGATGCCGGCGAAAATTCGACGGCAGATACCCGAAGTAGGCCTTGGCCTGCTCGATCGCGTCGTGATCGTCGTCGGCCAGTTGATCACCACAACCGGAGACGCTCGCATGCATCCGGGCACCGCCCATCTCCTCCAGGCTGACCTTCTCCCCCACCACCATCTCGGCCATCCGGGGAGACCCCAGGTACATCGAGGCATTCCCCTCCACCATGATCACCAGATCGCAGAAGGACGGGATGTAGGCACCCCCGGCAGCCGAGGGCCCGAACAGACAACAGATCTGCGGCACCTTGCCCGAGAGAGCCACCTGGTTGTGGAAGATCCGGCCGGCACCGCGTCTGCCGGGGAAGAGCTCGACCTGATCGGTGATCCGGGCACCGGCGGAGTCGATGAACCAGAAGATCGGCAGTTCGTCGCGCAGGGCCGTCTCGGTCACCCGGATGATCTTCTCCACCGTCCGGGCACCCCAGGAACCGGCCTTCACCGACGGGTCGTTGGCCACCACCAGTGCCGCTCGCCCGTCGACCAGACCACGCCCGGTGACCACCCCGTCGGCCGGGAGCCCGGTGGCCAGTGCATTGGCCAGCTGCCCGTCCTCGACGAAGGTCCCCTCGTCGAAGAGGGCACCGATCCGCTCCCGGACGAAGAGCTTGTTCTGCTCGGCGAGTTTCGCCGCTGCCCGCTCGCTCGGAGCCATCGTCGCCCGCCGGGCTGCCCGGATGGCATCGACATCGTTCTCGGTCACCGCTGAATCCCTCCCTGGCCCTGGACGCTCACTCGACCGGAAGACCCAGCCCCCGGGCGATCAGCATCCGCTGCACCTCCGAGGTGCCCTCACCGATCTCCAGGATCTTCGCATCCCGGTAGAACCGGGCCACCGGGTACTCCTCCATGAAGCCGTACCCGCCGAAGATCTGGGTGGCGATCCGGGTCGCACTGACCGCCATCTCGGTGGTCTGCAGTTTCGTGATCGCGGCAATCCGCTTGAACGCGGCAGGATCGGCACCGGCGTCCTTCATCCGGGCCGCGGTGTAGACCAAGGTGTGCGCGGTGTGCGCCATCACGTCCAGGTCGGCGATCTGGAAGGCCACACCTTGTTTGGATCCGATCGGCACACCGAAGGTCTTCCGTGAGCCCGCGTAGTCGAGTGCGTGGTCACGACAGGCGCGGATGCAGCCGAGGGCGAGCGCGGCGATCGCCAGCCGGCCGTCATCCAGGGTGGCCAGAAACTGGGCGTACCCGCGACCCCGTGCGCCGAGCAGATGATCTTCGGGCACCCGAACGCCGTCGAAGGTCAGGGGATGGGTGTCGGAGGCATTCCAGCCGAGTTTGCGGTAGGCCGGCTCCACGGTGAATCCCGGGGTGCCGGAGGGGATCATGATGGTCGAGAGCTCGGCCCGCCCGTTCTCCCTCGTACCGGTACGCGCGGTCACCGTGACCACCGAGGTGATCGGCGTCCCCGAGTTGGTGATGAACTGCTTCGAGCCGTTGATCATCCACTCCCCGTCGACCAGCTCGGCCCTGGTCCGGGTCGCACCGGCATCGGACCCCGCCTCGGCCTCGGTCAGCCCGAATCCGGCCAGGGCGCGCCCGGCGATCAGGTCCGGCAGCCAGCGCGACTTCTGTTCCTCGTTGCCGAAGGTGGCGATCGGGTTGATCCCGAGTCCGACCGCCGCCTCCAGGGTGATCCCCAGTGACTGGTCGACCCGGCCCAGTTCCTCGATCGCGATGCAGAGGCTGGTGAAGTCGCCGTACCCGCCGTACTCGGCCGGGGCATGCAGCCCGAAGAGACCCAGCTCCCCCATCCGCCGAACGGCCTCGGTCGGGAAGTGGTGATCGACATCCCACTGCTCGGCATGAGGCGCCACCTCCTCCCGGGCGAAATCGGCGACCACCTGCCGGAAGTCGGAGTGCTCATCGGTCAGCAGGACATCGGGCGCCATCGCCTCTCCATTCACCGTGGGAGTGGGTCGCACAGGTTTTCCCTGTGCACTGACGCTTACGTTAACGTAAGCGCATGGCGCGGCGCACCTGGTCGATCTCCGAACTCGCACGGGAGTTCGACGTCACCTTGCGCACCATCCGGTTCTACGAGGACAGACAGATGGTCTCCCCTGCACGCGACGGACAGCGCCGGATCTACTCCGAGCGGGACCGGGTACGGCTGCAACTGATCCTGCGCGGGCGCCGGCTCGGATTCAGCCTGGACGAGATCTCCCGGATCATCGACATGTACGACTCCCCGCCCGGTGAGGACGGCCAGTTGCGCTACCTGCTGGCCGAGATCGACCATCGCCGCGAAGACCTGCTGCGCCGCCGCGCGGACATCGAGCAGACCCTGGCCGAACTGGACGATCTCGAACGACGATGCCGCAGCGATCTCGACCGGCTGCTCGACCCGGCGGGGCCCCGACGAGCAGCACCTGGGCGGACAACCCATGCCCATCCAGACCAGTGATCATCCAGACCAGCAGTGACTTCCAGACCACCAGTGATCACCCAGACCATGGGTGACAACCCATCCTGACCATGAGCAATCCGGAGAACGAGGGAGTTCAGATGGCCATCAGCAAGGTGCTCGTCGCCAACCGCGGGGAGATCGCGGTCCGCGTGATCCGGGCCGCACGCGACGCCGGCATCGGCAGCGTCGCGGTCTATGCCGAACCCGACGCCGAGGCACTGTTCGTCCGGCTCGCCGACGAGGCCTGGTCCCTCGGCGGCGAGACCGCGGCCGACAGCTACCTGTCGATCGAGAAGATCCTCTCCGCCGCCTCCGCCAGCGGCACCGACGCCATCCATCCCGGGTATGGCTTCCTCGCCGAGAACGCCACCTTCGCCCGGGCGGTGATCGAGGCCGGACTGACCTGGATCGGGCCTCCCCCCGAGGCCATCGAGGTACTCGGCGACAAGGTACGGGCACGCCGGCTCGCGCAGCAGGTCGGCGCTCCCCTGGTGCCCGGAACCGCCGACCCGGTCGCCGATGCCGATGCCGTGCTCGCCTTCGCCACCGAGCACGGCCTGCCGATCGCGATCAAGGCTGCCCACGGTGGTGGCGGCCGGGGGATGAAGGTGGCCCGGGAACTGGACGAGATCGCCGAGCTCTTCGACTCCGCGACCCGGGAGGCGACCGCCGCCTTCGGTCGGGGTGAATGCTTCGTCGAACGCTATCTCGACCGCCCGCGGCATGTGGAGACCCAGTGCCTGGCCGATGTCCACGGCAACGTGGTGGTCGTCTCCACTCGCGACTGCTCCCTGCAGCGGCGCTTCCAGAAGCTGGTGGAGGAGGCCCCGGCCCCGTACCTCAGCGATGAGCAGGAGCAGATCCTGCGTACCGCCTCCAGCGACATCCTCCGGGCGGCCGGGTACGTCGGTGCCGGGACCTGCGAGTTCCTGATCGGAGTCGACGGCGCGATCAGCTTCCTGGAGGTGAACACCCGACTCCAAGTCGAGCATCCGGTGACCGAGGAGGTGACCGGGATCGACCTGGTCCGGGAGATGTTCCGGATCGCCGACGGCGAGGAACTCGGCTACACCGATCCCCCACCGCGGGGTCACTCGATCGAGTTCCGGATCAACGCCGAGGAGCCGGCCGCTGACTTCCTTCCCGCGGCGGGCACCCTGACCGCCTGGCAGGCACCGACCGGTCCGGGGGTACGGGTGGACGAGGGCTACCTGGCCGGGATGAGGGTGCCGAACAACTTCGACTCGTTGATCGCGAAGCTGATCATCACCGGTGCCGATCGGCAACAGGCGATCGAACGCGCCCGCCGGGCCCTGTCCGAACTCGTCATCGAAGGTATGCCCACCGTCGTACCGTTCCATCGTGCCGTGCTCGGTGACCCGGCCTTCACCACCGCCGAGGGTGACTTCGCGGTACACACCCGCTGGATCGAGACCGAATGGGACAACCAGCTGGTCCCCTACGCCGGTCCGGCCGGTGAGACCGCCTCTCCGGTGGAGATGACCGAGCTGGTGGTCGAGGTCAACGGCAAGCGGCTGCCGGTACGTATGCCGGTCGGCCACACCGCTGCGCCCGGTGGGACGCCGGGCCCCCGCCGCCGCAGCCCCCGGGCCACCGCCTCGGCCGGTCCGGCTGCGGCCAGCGCACTGGTCAGCCCGATGCAGGGGACGATCGTCAAGGTGCTGGCCGCCGACGGTGACGAGGTCGCCGCCGGTGACCCGATCGTGATCTTGGAGGCGATGAAGATGGAGCAGTCCCTGAAGGCGCACCGAGCGGGCGTCGTGACGGGCCTGCAGGCCGAGGTCGGGCAGTCCGTCTCCGGGGGCAGCGTCATCTGTGACGTGGTGGACGCCGGTTGAATTACCGAAACACTACCCAGCCCAGTGACTCGCGGGTAACAATGGTCGAGGGGTGTGCCACCAGTCGCGGAATCCACCGTCTTCGGGGGCCATGAATGAGGAGAGGGGCGGTTTCATGTTGGACGCCGACGCGCACAAGCAGGTGAGCAACGAAGACATCGACGCCAGCCTGACCGTGGAGGAGCTCGAGACCGCTTCGGGCAGGGTCAAGTTCGCCGGGCACTACACCATTCCACTGGGAACCGAGGACGACACCCAGATGACCCTCACCTTCAAACCGGCCCGCGGTGAGGATGCGCCGGTGTCGCTGGACGAGTTCGCCACCATCGTCGGCCAGGCGATGGAGCACCTGATCGAGCACCGCACCCACTGATCCGGGTCTGCGATGACGGTCGGTGGCCGCTGCTCGCCGGGTCGGCGCGGGCCGACCGCAACGGCGGTACAGTGACCACTTCACCCGATGTCGATAGCACTTCTATCGACATGAAGAAACGCTGAAAATGTCGGCGTCAGGTTTCGTCGCACCCACTTGTCGAACATGATGGTCGTTGTGGAACTTATTCTCCCCCTGATCCTGATCGGAGTGGTCGCGGCGGTGATCGCCATCATGATGCGACGCCGAGCCCTGGAGCAGGACCGCACCCGACGCGCGGAGCTGGAGTCCCAACTGTCGGCCTCGATGAAGGTGGCCGAGGAGGACGTGACCCGCTTCGGTGAGGAACTGCAGAACCTCGACGCCGATGTCGCCGGACACCCGTTGAACGAGGCGATGCAGCAGGACTACCACCGGGCACTGGATGCCTACGACAACGCCAAGACCTCCTTGGCTGCGGTGAAGGACCCCGACGAGATCGGCAACGTGACCGAGATCCTGGAGGACGGCCGTTACGCCGTCGCCTGTGTGAAGGCACGGATCGCCGGTGACCCCTTGCCGCAGAAGCGTCCGCCGTGCTTCTTCAACCCGGCCCACGGCCCCTCGGTGAAGAACGTCCTGTGGGCGCCACCCGGCGGCGCCGAACGAGACATACCGGCCTGTGCCGCCGATGCCGAGCGCGTCGAGGCCGGTGCCGACCCCTACGTCCGTACCGTTCCGGTGGGTTCCAAGCGCGTTCCCTACTGGGAGGGCGGCCAGGCCTATGCCCCGTGGGCGCAGGGTTACTACAACTCCTGGCGCGGTTCCGACATGCTCACCGGCATGATGCTCGGCGGTCTGCTCTTCGGCGGCGGAGGCAACATCTTCGGTGGTATCGGTGAAGGCATCGGGGCCATCGGTGAAGGCATCGGCCAGGGCTTCGAGGGCATCGGCGAGGGCTTCGGCGACATCGGTCAGGGCATCGGCGACATGTTCGGTGACATCTTCGGCGACTGACCGACAGCGTCGGATCGCACTCGACCGGTCGGTGCGGAGTCTCAGCGAACTGCTGTCTCGAGGAGTTCCTGCAACCCCAGTATCGTCTCGGTCGTACCGGCCTCCAGGCGTACCGTCGCCAACTCGTCGCCACGGGTCGCTCCCCGATTGACGATCGCCACGGGCAGGTCACGTTTGGCCTGATACCGGACGAGCCGTAGGCCCGACATCACCGTCAACGACGATCCGAGCACCACCAGTACCTGCGCGGCCTCGACCATCGCATAGGCCCGGGCGACCCGCTCCTTGGGTACCGATTCACCGAAGAACACCACATCCGGTTTCAGGATCCCGGCGCACCGGGGACAGTCCGGTACGACGAAGCCGCTCTCGTCATCGATGTCCAGGTCACCGTCGGGACGCAGTTCGGCCTCACCGGCCGGTACCGACAGCTCGGGCAGGCCGGGGTTGAGCGCCTCGAGCTGTCGCTGGAAGGCGGCCCGGTCGATCGACGCACGGCAGTCCAGGCAGATCACCTCGGCCAGCCGCCCATGCAGTTCCAGGACCGGATCGCTGCCGGCCTCGGTGTGCAGCCCGTCGACGTTCTGGGTGATCACCCCCTGCAACCCGCTCGCCTGCCCGAGTGCGGCCAGCGCCCGGTGCCCCGGGTTCGCAGCGACCTGTCGCATCCGCGGCCAGCCGTAGTAGGAACGCACCCAGTAACGGCGGCGGTTCGCCGGGTCGCCGACGAAGTCGGCGTAGAGCATCGGGTTCGCCGGAGGTGAAGCGGGGCCGCGGTAGTCGGGTATGCCGGAGTCGGTGGAGAAGCCGGCGCCGGTCAGCGCCAGCCAGCTCCGGCCGGCGATCAGCTCGGCCAGTCGCTGCACACCGTCGGACACCTCAACCCACCTGGTCACGACGGTGCATCTTCCGGGCGGCTTCGGCGATCGAACCGCTCAACGAGGGGTAGACGGTGAAGGTGGAGGAGAACTCGTCCACGGTCATCCGGGTCGAACAGGCCAGGGCGACCGGGAAGATCAACTCACTGGCCTTCGGTGCGACCACCACCCCACCGACGATGATCCCGGTCAGTGGCAGTACGAACAGTTTGATGAAGCCGTCGGTGATCGCCTGCATCTTCGCCCGTGGATTGCCGGCCAGGGCAAGGGTGACCGATTTCGCGGGCAGTTCCCCGGCGTCGAGCTGACGCTGGGTGAAGCCGACCGTCGCGATCTCGGGGGAGGTGAAGACATTGGAGGAGACCTTCTTCAGGTCCAGCGGTTCGACCGCATCGCCGAGCGCATGCCACATCCCCTTGCGCCCCTGCATGGCAGCCACCGAGGCGAGCATGAAGACACCGGTGCAGTCGCCGGCGGCATACACCCCGGGCGCGGTGGTACGCGAAACCCGGTCCACCTTGATGAATCCGCCCTCGTCGAGTTCCACCCCGGCCTCGACCAGTCCCATGTCATCGGTGTTCGGGATCGACCCGACCGCCATCAGGCAGTGGCTGCCCCGTACCTGCCGGCCGTCGGTGAGGGTGACGACCACTTCGTCGCCTTCGCGCTCGACCGATTCGGCCCGGGATTTCGCCATCACCTGCATGCCACGCTTCTCGAACACGTCCTGCAGCACCCGGGCGGCGTCGTTGTCCTCCCCCGGCAGCACCGTCTCCCGCGAGGAGACCAGTACGACCTCCGAACCGAGCGCGTCGTAGGCGCTGGCGAACTCGGCGCCGGTGACCCCGGAACCGACCACGATCAGCCGTTCGGGCAGCTCGTCGAGGTGGTACAGCTGGGTCCAGGTGAGGATCCGCTCCCCGTCGGGACGGGCCGAGGACAGCACCCGCGGATGCGTACCGGTGGAGATCAGCACCACATCGGCGTCGAGCCGGAACTCGTCGTCCTCGGTGGAGACCACCACCGCATCCGGTCCGTCGAGCCGGCCTCGTCCGGCGATCACGGTCACCCCGGCGGCCGAGAGCTGCTTGGCGATGTCGCGCGACTGGGCCTTGGCCAGCGCGCGTACCCGCTGGTTCACCGCAGCCAGGTCGACCTCGACATCGTCGAAGGGTGATTCCTCGCGTCCGCGCAGGCCGAGGGTCTCGGCGGTCCGGATCGTGTCCATCACATCGGCGGTGGCGATCAGGGTCTTCGACGGCACGGCATCGGTCAGCACCGAGGCGCCTCCCAGGGCAACCTCCTCGACCAAGGTCACCTCACCGCCGAGTTGGCTGGCCACCAGCGCAGCCTCGTATCCGCCCGGGCCTCCACCGACAATCACCACGCGAGTCACGGGCCGAGTCTAAGGGTCGGTCGCCTCCGCCGCGTGGTCGGCGTACCTCACCGCTGGAGTGGCTCCAGTTGCCGTTCAGGCCCGATCGGCGCCCGATCGGGGCATCTGGAGCCACCCCAACGGTGTCGGTTCAGCGGTTCGCCTGCGCCTGGCGGAGTCCCTCGCGCAGGTCGGCCGGCATCGCGTCCTCCGCCTCGACCGCCGGGCCGGTGCGTTGGGCCACCGCCTTGGCCGTGACCTCGGCGTCGGCGGTCGCCGGCACCGGCGCCGGAACCGGGTCGCACTGCTTGTCGCTGCGGTTGCCCGACTTGCGATCCGGCAGCTCACCGGTGTCGAGGTAGGCGGCGATCGTGTCGTCGGTGCAGGCGATGCCGGACAACGAACCCGAGTGGGTGGTGCCTCCGACACCCTCGATCAGGACCGAGTCCGGGAACTTCTTCCGGGTCGCCAGGGCACCGGAGAACACCGTCGCCGCGTCGTAGGTCTCGGCCACCATCAGGATCGGACTGTCCACCTTCGCACCGCTCACCTTGAACGGCTGCTTGTTCGCAGCGGCCGGCCAGTTCAGGCAGGGCGCGTTGTACCAGGTGTTGTTCCAGGCCATGAAGGGATGCTCGTCATGCATCGCCCAGGCATCGGCCTTGGTCGTGTTCCAGTTCGGCCACGGCGCATCGGTGCACTGCACGGCGTTGTAGGCCGCGAAGCTGTTGTCGTCCCCGGGCCCGCCGTACTGGTCCAGCAACAAGGAGCCGTCGCCGTCGTGGACCAGGGCCGCATAGGCCTCGGCGATGTCGGTCCAGCCGTAGACGTAGTAGCCGGCGCTGAGCATCACGTCGTTCAGCTCATCGGGACCGAGTTTGCCGTCGGCGGCCGCGCGCTTGTCGAGTTTGTCCAGCTGCTGGTAGTAGCCCCGTTTGATCTTGCGCCAATCGCTGCCCAGGCCGTACACGTCGTCGTAGTCGGCCAGCCACTGGAAGTAGTAGTCCAGGTTCTCGTCGAACTGCCGTTCCTGGTCCAGATTGGCCTCGTAGAAGGCGTTGTCGGCATTCAGCACCCCGTCCCAGACGAAGCGACCGACCTGCTCGGGGAACAAGGTGGCATAGACCTGACCGAGATAGGTGCCGTAGGAGAAGCCGTAGTAGTTGAGCTTCTCCTGCTCCTCGGCCTTGCGCAGGCTGTCCAGGTCCTTGGCCACGTCGGTGGTCCGCAGGTACGGCAGCAGCGCCCGGGCGTCGGCGCTCTTGCAGTCCTTCGCGTACTGCTTGGTGGTCTGCCGCCACCACTTCATGTCCTTGGCCTTCTCCGGTACGTAGTTCGGCCGGTCATAGCCCGCGCCGGCATAGTCCGGGTCGCAACTGAGCGCGGGCTCACTGCTGCCCACACCGCGGGGGTCGAAGCCGTACCAGTCGTACTTCGCGCCGACACCGTCGGGGATCGAACCGCCGAGGACGGAGTAGATCAGGCCGGATCCACCGGGTCCGCCGGGGTTGACCGCGATCATTCCCCGGTAGTCGTCATCGGTGTGCAGTTTGCGACTGACCGCGATCTTGATCTTGCGTGCGTTCGGCCGGTCGTAGTCCAGCGGGACCTCCAACATGCCGCATTCGGCGCCGGCATTGACCAGCCGGGCGCTGTCACACTCACCCCACTCGATGGCCGGCGGGATGTAGCTACTGGTCTTCTCCAACGGCGCCGCGACGGCGCCGGTCAAGCTGAGCGGGGCGATCAGGGCGGATGTGGCCACCACCGATGCCGCGAGCAACAATGCCTTCTTCACTCATTTCTCCCTTGTCCTTCCCCCCGGCTTTCCTGGAAGGTCCAGGTGATCACCGACTCAACACCCGGTTGTCGCTCGCCGTCCAGTGGTTCGGCGAAACTCGCCTCCGGGGCTTGTCGCTGCCCCGGTCGGCCGAACGTGGCATAGTGCCCGCGTGAGCACGAACCTCGACGATCCTGCAGCCCTGGCCGAGGCGGCCGCCCGGACGATCCGCCGCGAGGCCGGCATCGGCACCCTCGACCTGGCGATGGTCCTCGGCTCCGGCTGGTCGGCCGCCGCCGACGATCTCGGCACGGTGGTGCACACCTTCGAGCTGGCCGATCTGCCCGGTTTCTCCGCACCGGTGGTCGCCGGTCACGGTGGGCAGTTGCGGATCGTCGAGACCCCGAACCGGCGAATCGCCGGGGTGTTCACCGGGCGTACCCACTTCTACGAGGGTCGCGGCGCGGTACCGGTCGTGCATGGGGTACGCACCGCCGCCGCTGTCGGCGCGACGGCGATCGTGCTGACCAACGGCTGCGGCAGCCTGAACCCGGACTGGGGTCCGGGGACACCGGTGCTGATCGCCGACCACATCAATCTGACCGGCGCCTCACCGCTGGCCGGGGCCACCTTCATCGACCTCACCGATGCCTACTCCCGGCGGTTGCGAGAGCTGGCCCGCGAGGTCGACCCGGCCCTGCCCGAGGGGGTCTATGTGCAGTTCCGCGGCCCGCAGTACGAGACTCCGGCCGAGGTACGGATGGCGAAGGTCCTCGGTGGTGACCTGGTCGGTATGTCGACTGCACTGGAGACGATCGCCGCCCGGGAGGCCGGGATGGAGGTGCTCGGGATCTCGCTGGCCACCAACCTCGCCGCCGGCATCTCGCCCACCCCGCTGGACCATGCCGAGGTGATCGAGGCCGGGCAGGCAGCTGCACCGAAACTCCGTTCGTTGTTGCGTGGTCTGGCGGAACGGCTGTGAGCACCGGCGACCCGCTGCTCGATCGTGCCCGGGCCTGGCAGGCCGCCGACCCGGATCCGGTCACCGCTTCCGAGCTCGGCGCTCTGGTCGCGGCGGCCGAAGCCGAGGATCGCACTGCCCTGGCCGAACTGGCCGATGCCTTCGACGGTGACCTGGAGTTCGGCACCGCCGGTCTGCGCGGTCGGCTGGGCCCGGGTCCCAACCGGATGAACCGGGTGGTGGTCGGCCGGGCGGCGGCAGGACTCGGCGCCTATCTCGATCGACAAGGTCTCGGCGGCGGGCGGGTGATCATCGGTTTCGACGCCCGGCACAACTCCGAGGTGTTCGCCGCAGACAGTGCCGAGCTGCTGGCTGGAGCCGGTTTCGAGGTGTTGCTGGCCCCGGGCCCGGTGCCCACTCCGGTGGTCGCCTGGGGCATCGGCGCCGCCGACTGTGTGGCCGGGATCGTGGTCACCGCCTCGCACAACCCGCCGGTCGACAACGGTTACAAGGTCTACCTGGGCGATGGTTCGCAGATCGTCCCGCCGGCCGATGCCGAGATCGCAGCCCAGATCGCGGCGGTCGGTGATCTTGCCGACCTGCCCCGCTCCGAGGACTGGGCCCATTGGGGTCCGGAGATCCTCACCGGTTACATCGACCGGGCAGCCGAGCTCGGCGCCCGGGCGGCCGGTTCTTCCCTGCGCTGGGTCCACACCGCGATGCACGGAGTGGGCTCGGCCGTGGTCCGCCAGGTGGTGGCGCGGGCCGGGATCCCGGCACCGATCGAGGTCGCCGCACAGGCCGAACCGGATCCCGACTTCCCCACCGTCAGCTTCCCCAATCCCGAGGAGCCCGGTGCCATCGACCTGGCGATCGCCACGGCGGTACGGGCGGCCGAGGCCGACGGAGAGCCGGTCGATCTGGTGGTCGCCAACGATCCCGATGCCGACCGTTGTGCGGTGGCGATTCCCACTGCCGACGGGTGGCGGATGCTCACCGGCAATGAACTCGGATGGCTGCTCGCCGAGGATTTCCTGGCCCGTGGGGTGCAGGGCGCCTATGCCTGTTCGATCGTCTCCAGCATTCTGCTGTCGCAGATGGCCGCTGATCATGGTCAGCGCTTCGTACCGACGCTGACGGGGTTCAAATGGATCGGCCGGGTGCCCGGTCTGGCCTTCGGGTACGAGGAGGCGATCGGTTACTGCTGCGATCCGCAGCACGTACCCGACAAGGACGGCATCACCGCCTTGTCGACGATCCTGGCCATCGCCGCCGAGGCGAAGGCGGCGGGTACCTCGTTCGGCAGCCGGCTGGACCGGTTGGCGACGCGGTACGGCCGGCATCTGACCGACCAGCTCTCGGTCCGGGTGGAGGATCTCTCGATCATCGCCGAGGCGATGTCACGGCTGCGGGCGCAGCCACCGTCGATCTTGTGCGATCGCCCGGTGGAGGTCACCGACCTGTTGTCCGGCAGTGATCGACTACCCCCGACCGACGGTGTACTGCTGGAGGGCGATGGGGTACGCGCGGTCGTCCGCCCCTCGGGTACCGAGCCGAAGCTGAAGGCCTACCTGGAGGTCTGGAGCGCGCCGCCGGCCGAGGGTGCGTCGGGATCAGCCGTCGACCCGGAGCTGTCGGTCCGACTGACCCGGTTGCGGGCGGACATGACGACCGCACTCGGGCTGTGAACACAGCTGTGTGCGGCCCCGGTCGCCTCACCACCGGGGCCCCGCCGGACGAGGTTTCGGGATGATCGTCCTGGTGGCCGGCCCCTCGGGCAGCGGAAAATCGCGGCTGGCGAGGCTGTCCGGAGCAACCCATCTCGCGCTGGACGACTTCTACTTCGATCTGGATCATCCGGGGCTGCCGATGATCACCATCGGTGAGGAGCCGATCGTCGACTGGGACGACTCGCGGAGTTGGAACTGCGAGGCGGCCATCGTCGCCCTGCAGGAATTGGTGGCAACCGGGTCGGCCACGGTGCCGGTCTACTCGATCAGCAGCAGCCGCCGCACCGGCAGCAAGCGGATCGAGTCGAACGATTCGGGTGTGATCGTCGCCGAGGGGGTCTTCGCCCCCGAGGCATTGGCCCCGATGCGTACCGCCGGTCTGCAGATCACCCCGATCTGGCTGGACCGGCCGCGGACGCTGAACGCGATTCGCCGGCTCGTCCGTGATCTGGCCGAGCGACGCAAACCTCCGCATGTGCTGATCCGCCGCGGGCTCTCCCTGTGGCACGCGGAGAGCAGGCGGAAACGGTGCGCGCTCGAAGCCGGGTTCCGCCCGCTGACGATGAACCGGGCCCGCCGACTGCTCGAGGCTGGCCGCCACTGACCGCAGTGCGACTGCCCTGTTCCTCGCGTACCCTCTTCCGGTGCCGACTCGTTCCCTGCGCGCAGTGATCCTCTGCCTCGCCTGGTGGTCGCCGGCGGCGGGGCCGCTGCTCGCCTCCCGGATCGTCCCGCGGGAGGAGAATCAGGGCGTCAACCTGTTCGGCCTCACCCAGGCTCAGTTCTCGGCGATCATGATCGGCTTCCTCTGCGGCTGTGCAGTCATGATCCTGCTGCCCTTGGTGTGTCGGCAGGGAGCTCGCTGGTTGCTGATCGCGTTTCCTACCGGATTGCTGGTGATCGCTGCACTGATCGGCGCCAGCGCCGTCGGCCTGCTCCCCGATCAGCGTGCGGACGAGACCGTGCGCTCGGTCGGACAGGTCATCATCCTGCTCGCTGTGTTGGTGGTTCCGCCCGTCGTCGCCGCCTTGCTCACCCAGCGACCGCAGCCGAGTCCGCCCCCTCGTCCCCACCGCACCGGTTCCAAACGCACCGGTTCCAGACGCACCGGTTCCAAGCAGACCGGGACGAAGCGGGCGGGCAGCGGACGCACCGGGTCCAGGCGACCGGCTCAGCACCGCCGTACCAGGGCCTGATCAACTCCCGCAACCGGATCGGCGGCGCGTTCACAGGTCACCATTGCGCCACGGTCGACACCACGACCCACCGTTCACCGCCGGGCTGGGTACGGTGGCCCTTGCCAGAATCCGTCACACCCGCCGGGCGAGCTCGATTCGCCGGGTCACCTCGTCCAGGAGCCGCCTGTGTCTGCCGCGCACGACCGGCCGACCGCTGTCCGGGTCACCCATGTGTCCAAGACCTACTCCGACGGTGAACGGCCGGTCACGGCGCTGGCCGACGTCGGCCTGGACATCGGACGCGGAGAGTTCGTCAGCATCATCGGCCCCAGTGGCTGCGGGAAGTCGACCCTGCTGCGCATGGCGGCGGGATTGGAACGACCCGACCGAGGTGCCGTCGAGGTTTTCGGTCTCGGTCCTGCCGAGGCCGGGGAGGCCAAGCTGCTCGGCCTCGTACCGCAGCGCCCCGCCCTGCTGCCCTGGCTGGACGTCGGGTCCAACATCGCGCTGCCACTGCGACTGAATCCGGCGGCGGCCCGCCGTCGAGCGGAGTTGTCCACGGTGCCGAAGTCCGGTGACCTCGACGTCACCGAGCTGCTGCGCGCAGCCGGTCTGGCCGGCACCGAGAAGCTCCTCCCCCACGAACTGTCCGGCGGGATGCAGCAGCGGGTCGCAGTGGTCCGGGCCTTCGCACTGCAACCGGCGGTGCTGCTGATGGACGAACCGTTCTCGGCCCTGGACGAGTTCACCCGCGAAAGCCTGCAGGGCCAGCTGCTGAGCATCTGGGCCGAGTTCTCCACCACGGTGATCTTCGTCACCCACTCGGTGACCGAAGCGGTACGGCTGTCGGATTCGGTGGTGGTGATGGCCCCGGGCAGGATCATCGACCGGATCGACATCGATCTGGACCACCCTCGCAACGGTGAACAGCTGCAGTCCGCCCGGTTCCACCACTACGAGGATCTGCTGCGTTCGCGACTGCAATCGGCATGGCGCGAGAGCGCCCGGGGCACCGAGGCGCCGGAGGCACCACGATGAGCCACCGGCTGCGCCGGATCTGGCATCCGGCGATGTGGGGTCCGCTGGCTCTGTTGCTGATCGTTCTCGGCCTGGCCTGGCAATGGGGATCGCGGACCATGCCGTACCTGCTGCCACCGTTGCAGCGGGTCGCGGAGACTCTGGTCGAGGACTGGGACTTCTATCTCACCAATGCCGCGATCACCTTGTACGAGGCGTTGCTCGGGTTGGCGATCGGTACGGTCGTGGCGATGGTCGCGGCGATCGCGATCAGTGAGTCCCGGATCCTCCGGCGCGCGATCCTGCCGCTGGCGGTGATCCTGAACGTGACCCCGCTGGTCGCGATCGCACCCGCACTGGTGGTCGCCTTCGGATTCGGTCCCGCCCCGAAGCTGATCGTCACCGCCTTGATCGTCTTCTTCCCGGTGTTGATCAACGTCGCCGCCGGTCTGCGTTCGGTGCCCGTGGAGGTGATGCAGTTCTACACCGTGATCCGTGCCTCTCGCACCGAGGTCCTCGTTCACCTCCGCCTGCCGACCGCGCTGCCGAACCTGCTGACGGCACTGAAGATCGTCTTCCCACTGTCGATCATCGGCGCCGTGGTCGCGGAGATGTCTGCCCCCGGTGCCGCCGACGGGCTCGGCACCGTGATCAGCGTGGCCAGTTCGTCGAATCGTCTCGCGGTTGTCTGGGCGGCCATCGGAGTGTTGGCGGTGATGGGATCATTGCTGCTGTTGTTCGTCACGGTGATCGAGCGGTGGGTGCTGCGGTGGCACCGGGCCACGGTGGCGGGAGATGTCTGATCGAACGGAGTACCAGAACGTGCGCAGGTCCCTTCCGAAGGCACTCGTGGGGGCTCTGGCCGCTGCCTTGATCCTGACCGGGTGCACCGGTGGGACGCAGGAGACCGACACCGGGCGCGGCAGCGCCATCTCCGCCAAACGGTGTGCGCAGAACGAGGCGGCCGGGGAGATCACCTACCTGACGGGGTACCAGTACCAGTCCTCGGCGTCGATCCTGGAAGTGATCTCGGCCGAGGCGCTGGGTTATTACGACGCCCTGTGCCTGGACGTGACCATCGAGCCGGGCAACGGTGACACCGGTACGAACGCGCAGGTGCTGGCGGCGAACACGGTCCAGTTCAGCGCCGTCAGCCAGCAGGACCTGTTGCTGTTCCACGACAACGGTGTGCAGATCCGCGGCATCTCCTCCTACTCCGATGCCGGCCTGGAGATCTTGATGACGATGCCGCAGATCACCGAGTTGCCGCAGCTGGACGGTACGACCTTGGGGCACAAGGGTTCGATGCCGACCACCGTGTTGGCGATGTTGGACAGTGCCGGGGTCGATGTGGACTCCCTGACCCAGGTCACGGTCGGATTCGACCCGAGTGTGCTGCCGCGCGGACAGGTGCAGTCGCTGACCGGGTTCTTGTCCAACGAGCCGAACCAGCTGGCTGCCGCGGGTACCCCGCCGACGGTCTGGCGTCCCTACGACTACGGTGTTCCCTCCTCCCTGGGCGCCCTGGCGGTGAATCCCGCTTTCGCCGATGCCAACCCGAGCGCCACCGAGGATTTCCTGCGGGCCACCTTCCGGGCCTTCGACCACTGCGCGGTGAATGCCGAGGAATGTGTCGGCTATGCCGCCGACGTGGCCGAGGCCGGTTACGACACCGAGCACAACCTGTCGGTCTGGCAGTCCGAGGTGGAGGTCATCCGGGAGACCGCCGAGGGTCCGCTCGGGGAGATCGATCCGAGCAACATCGCCGCCATCAACCAGATGTTGATCGACTACGGCCTGGTGAACACACCGCTCAGTGATGCCGAGGCCGAGCAACTGTTCGACCCGTCGGTGGTGCCGACGTTGTACGACGACTCCGGGGCCTTGATCTGGCCTGCTCCCTGATCGGACGCACTCACCCCAGTGCGCGCGCTCGCGGGCGGATCAGCGGAGCTTGCGGCCGTAGACCCGTGCCACCTGCATGACCATCAGTACCCGACGTTCGTCGACCATCACCTGCCGGTACTCGTCCCAGTCCGGATGCTCCCCCGACGCCTTGCGGTAGTAGTCCACCAGCGCCTCGACGGCGGGGTCGTCGGCGGACTCGGCAGGGCCGTGCAGGGTCACCGGACCCTCCGCGGTCGCCCAGCTGTAGCCGTCGGGACCGGTCACCTCGATCGCTGCCCGCGGGTCCCGGGCGAGGTTGCGGCCCTTGGCCCGATCGGCGGTGATCGAGACCTCGACGGTGTCGGTGTCGCGGTAGTAGAACTGGCTCACCGGTGACAACTGCGGCATCCCGCTGGCCTTGATGGTGGCGAGGATGCCCAAAGTGGTCTCGGCCAGGAGTTGGCGGGGGTCGAAGGAGTCGGGTGCGGCTGTTTCACTCATACGGCCATCATGCCTGCCCTGCGCGCGGCGATCACCCGTACCGGACAGTGATCAGTCGGCCAGCGATGCCAGGTACCGATGCACCAACGGCACGACGGCCGATCCCTCGCCGCTGGCGGCGGCGACGCGCTTCATCGACCCTGCCCGGACATCGCCGGCGGCGAAGACTCCGGGTACCGAGGTGGTCAGCGCCTCCGGTGGCACCCCGTCGATCCAGTACTCCTTGGCGACGTCGTTCCCGGTGTGGACGAATCCGTGTTCATCGCGCTGGATCTCGGCGGGCAGCCAGTCACAGTGCGGGTTGGCACCCAGCAGCAGGAACAGCGCCCCGGCCCCGACCTTCTCCTGGGCCCCGGTCAGGTTGTTGCGCAGCTTCAGCCACTCCAACCGTCCGTTGCCACCACCGTCGACCACCTCCGAATTGGCCCGGACGGTGATCCGCGGATTCGCCGCGATCTCCCTGATCAGGTAGTCCGACATGGTCTCGCGCAGGTCGGCTCGGCGGATCAGGATGGTCACCGACCGGGCGAAACGGGAGACGTGCATGGCCGCCTGGCCAGCAGAATTGCCGCCGCCGACGACGTAGGCGTCACAACCCACGCAGTCGCGCGCGGCGCTGGCCGCGGCGCCGTAGTTGACGCCGAGGCCGACCAGTTCCTCGATCGAGTCCACCCCCAACCGCCGGTACTTCACACCGGTGGCGATGACGATGCTCCGGGCACGTACCTCACCCCGCGGGGTGTGCAGGACATGGCCGTCGGTACGCGGGTCGCCGAGCTCGAGCCGCTTCACCGGCATCGCTGCCTGCAGCAGGGCGCCGAAACGGCCGGCCTGGAAACGTGCGCGCTGGGTCAGCCGCATCCCCGAGATCCCGTTGGGGAACCCCAGATAGTTCCTGATCATGGAACTGCTGCCGGCCTGGCCGCCGATCGCATCGGCATCGACGACCGCGGTACTCAGCCCCTCGGAGGCGCCGTAGACCGCCGCCCCGAGCCCTGCCTGCCCCGCACCGACGATCACCAGATCGAACACCTCCGACTCGAATCGACCCGGCTGCTGCATCGGGGCGGCGAGTTCGGACAGGGTCGGACGCACCATCACCGGCATCGACTGGATCTTCACCAGGGGGTACTCGGCCTGCTCCGGATCGACCCCGAGCTCGTCGAACACCTCGGCGGCGTGGGGCGAATCGGGGGCGAATCGGTGGTGCGGGATTCCCTGCCGGTCGAGGAAGTCGGCGATCCGGTTCACCTCCGGGTCGGGCCCCGGCGTGATCACCTTCACCATCGCCACGATCGGGGATCCCGAGGTCCAGCCCCAGTCCGACAACAGGTCGGTGAAGGATGCATGCAATTCCTCGTCCCGGGGTCCCCGGGGAATCACCGCGCCCAGGTCGATCCGACCGGTGGCCTTCGCCTCGCCGAGTTCCTCCCGGGCGAGCGACCAGTCATCCCAGCTGGCCATCAGCACCCGTTTGGAGGTCGGGCTCAGTGCCCGCAGGCAGTCCAGGGTGACCAGGCCGCCGGCATCGGGCAGGGAATGCTCGGCGACCACCATGGCGATCGGTGTCTGCCCGGCCAGCAACCGCTGGATCAGGCCCAGCGACTCGGCGAGCCCGTGGGCGGTCTCCACCCGGTACTCGGCCGCGTACCGGAGGAACGTCTGCTGCAGTGCCTCGGCGTTGGCCGAGCTGACCACGACGATGGCCGGAACCTGTTTCTCCACGGCATCAGCCTAGGCCGGGGCGGACCGGTGCGCTCGGCGCGAGACTCCTCGGCGACACCGATCCGGCCGGGACGTAGCGAGTACGACTGCCCGGATCGCTCAGTCGATGCCCAGCAACTCGTGCAGATCGGTGACGAACACCTTGTGCGGCTCGTGTCGGTGAAGCACCTCCACTGCTGCGTCCCAGCCGGGCAGACTGGCCTTCGTCTGCGCCAGGTGCTCCGAACTCCGCCAGGCCACGCCGTCGGCATAGCCCCACCGTTTCGACCACTCCACCCGCACCGTCGCCTCGGCCGGGTCGATGGCGGCGAACCATCGATCGAGTTCGGTGAAGAACGACGCGAGGTGAGGTGTTTCGGGCAGGGACAGCGTGTCCATCCAGACGATCGTGTCCCGTTCGGGATGATCGGGATCGGGCGCCGCCGCCGAGAACGCCGGGACGACCGCGGCATCCACGTCGACCTCGGAAGGATCATCGGTACCGGTGATCCTGATCTGCATCCCCGAGTTGATCGGATATCGACGCTGTGAGCGGTACTCGGCCAGCAGCCCGGCGTAGAACTCGGTGAAGCCGTGGACGACCTGCTGCAGTCGTGCCCGTTCCACCAGTACCCCGTGGCTGCCTGCCGTGACCCGCAGCGTGGTCGGACGTACCCAGTTCAGGAAGTTGTTCGACGCACCCACATGCTGCGGTTTCCGCCGACGGTCAGACCGGTGTCGGTGACCGCCAACATGGTGTTGCAGAAGCTCGGCGCGAGGGCGGCGTTGCCCGAGGCGATCTCGCCGATCATCTGCGGGATCGGATCCGGCAGGTTGTCGGCGAACACGTAGTTGTACGGGCTGAACCGCGGGATCGCACCGCGCGGGCGTTCGTCCTTCACCTCCCAGGTCTGGACCCACGCCCGCTTGGTGAAGGCGTATCAGATCAGCCCGACCCGCCCGTACCGGTCGACCAGTGCGGCCAGGGAGTCCGAACCCGCCTTGTCAGGATGGGCGAACAGCGTGGAGACGCCGATGTCGGTGCGGTTGCGGCAGTGGAAGTGTTCCTTCGCGCCGGCCTGAAGCGTCAGGTCGATGATCACACCGCGCCCCAACAGGGTCAGGTACGGCGCGATCTCGGCGGAGTCCCGTTCCAGCTCGGTGATGCCGAATCCGCCCTTGACCTCGTCCCAGGTGACCACGGTCACGGCCACGATCAGGTTGGACATGCTGCCGAACCTCATCCCCGGCGACCGTTCCTCACCGTCCGCGGGTACGGCGGTGCCGTGGCCGTTGATCGCCACCGCACCGGCGACCGTGATCTGTCCCGGAGCCGGACAGGCCGCAATCCCCCGGTCATGATCGTCCAGGTGGGCGAGCAGGGACTCCACCGTCGCCCCGGCCTGTACCCGCACCCGGTCGTCGGCGATCATGGCGACATCGGTGAACCGGTCCCGCAGGTCCAGCAGGACGACCTGCTCGGCCTGCTCCTGGTCGTCGGTAATCGTCCACGGTGCCCAGGAGTGCTGATGCCCCCTCACCCTGACCCGGTAGTCGTGTTCGACTGCCCAGTCGCACACCACCAGGATCTCCGAGCGTTTGGTCGGCACCGCAGTCCACACCGAGGAGACCGAAATGGTCTGGTCCCAGTTGCGGTACCGGTCCCGACGCAGTGACACGTCGGGGAAACCGGGCAGCACCTGATCGGCCCGGGCCGGCGTCTCGTAACCGATCCACCCCAGCGCAGCACCGGCCGCCGCACCCAACGGGCTGCGGCGGCGGATCGGATGCTGCCCGGATGGATCGCACTGTCCACCCGGCACGGTTCAGTCCCGCACAGACGCGCAGAAACCGAGAATGTCGCGCAAGGTGGCGGGGATGTGGAACAGCGTGTCATTCACGGCGTAGACCGGAATCTGCAGGAACGGCTTGAGGATCAATTCCAGGACACGCCATGGCTGGGCGCTGCCGTTGAGGATGGCCACGAGCAGTTCGAAGTTGCCCTCGACGAACTTCGAGAGGTCCCGGCCGTGGTCGGCAAAGTTGGGAATGAGCCATTTGAGGAATCCGACCGGTCCGGCGCAGATCGGAATGATCGCGAGTTCCTCGTCATGGCTCGGCGCCCACTCCCCGTCGCCGGTGAACGGCGAGGATGCGCTGAACCGGGACTTCGAGGCGGCACTGACCTGCTTGCTGCTGGCCGCGGTCCTGGTGGCCTTGGCCAACAGTTCGGTGGCATCGGCGCGCAGTTCTGCGTCCTCGATGGTGCTCAGCACGGACCTGACCTCGCTGGCGCTCACGCCGACGGCTGCGCCGACCGAGGTGTCGTCTGCATGGGCAGTGGTCATGCCGGACATGCCGACGGCCAGACATCCTGCGGCCACGATCGCAGCGAGGCGGCCCGCTGTGCGGGAACTGATCGAGGGCAAGGGCAGCTTGGGGGTGGTGGGGGCATGATGAATTTCCTGTCGTCAACGAACTGAAATGTCCTCGGTGACGATTGCTCACACCGCGAGCACGCGTACCGATTGCGAGGATGCTAACCACAGATCAGAGAATCCCACAAGAAATTAGGAAGAACGTCTCAGCCTTTATCCGAATTCATCGATAGTTCCTCTTTCAATTGAATTGACGAGCTGGCGAATCCGAACAGAACTCAACGCGGGCAGACATGAAAGGACCCGGAGGTGATGCCGGATGCCGGCATCGTCCTTCCGGGTCCTTCGACCGCCGAGGCGCCGATCAGCCGATCGGCGCCCACTCCGGTCCGGTCCGCCCCAACTCCGCATCCAGCTTCGCGAACAGCGGTTTCGGCTTGTCCAACACGGTTCCGGCGACGATCGGGCGCGACTCCCAGACCGCCTGCTGGGTGGCGTAGTCACCCATCAGCACCGGGTAGTCCGGTCCGTCGTCCTGACTGACGGTACGGATCTGCGGCTGGGCGGCCCAGACGCCTTCACCGCCGAGCGCCTCGAACACCTTCTGCGCGGCATGGGGCAGGAACGGGGTCAGCAGGGTGTTCGCATCGCTCACCACCTGCAGTGCGACATGCAGCACGGTGTCCCGGCGGGCCGGGTCGTCCTTGAGCTTCCACGGCTCGGTCTCGGAGAGGTAGGCATTGGCCAGCCCGACCAGTCGCATCGCCTCGGCCAGGGCGTTCTTGAACCGCCGCTTGCCCAAGAGGTCACCGACGGTGTCGAAGGCCGCCCGGGAGGCGGTGAGCAGCCTGTCGTCGGCCTCGGTCAGCTCGCCGGCGGTCGGGATCTCGCCGTTGTTCTTGTGCGCCATGGAGATCGACCGGTTGACCAGGTTCCCCCACTCGTTGGCGAGTTCGGAGTTGTTCCGGCGGACGAACTCCTCCCAGGTGAAGTCGGCATCGGCGTTCTCCGGACCGGCGGCGGCGATGTAGTACCGCAAGGCATCCGGCCCGAACTCGGCCAGGAAGTCGCGGACGTAGATCACCAGACCGCGGCTGGTGGCGAACTTCGCACCGCTCATGGTCAGGAACTCGCTGGAGACCACCTCGTCGGGAAGATCCAGCTGCCCGTAGACCCCCTCGGTACCGCCGTGGTCACCCTTGCCGTTGTGTCCCAGCAGCAGCGCCGGCCAGATCACGGAGTGGAAGACGATGTTGTCCTTACCCATGAAGTAGAACCCGAGCGCCTCGGGATCCTGCCACCACTGCTTCCAGGCGTCGGGGTCACCGCTGCGCTGCGCCCATTCGATGGAGGCCGAGAGATAGCCGATCACCGCGTCGAACCACACATAGAGCCGCTTCATCGGCTGGTCGCGCCAGCCCTCCAGCGGGACCGGAACCCCCCAGTCGAGATCGCGGGTGATCGCCCGCGGCTTCAGGTCGTCGATGAAGTTCTGGGAGAACTTCAACACATTCGGCCGCCAGTCCTTCCGGGTCTTCAACCACGCGGTGAGCGCCTCGGCGAAGGCCGGCAGGTCGAGGAAGAAGTGTTCGGTCTCCACGAACTCCGGAGTCTCACCGTTGATCCGGGAGACCGGATTGATCAGGTCGGCCGGGTCGAGCTGGTTGCCGCAGTTGTCGCACTGGTCGCCGCGCGCCCCCTCGTACCCGCAGATCGGGCAGGTGCCCTCGATGTAGCGGTCCGGCAGGGTACGGCCGGTGCTCGGGCTGACCGCACCGAGGGAGGTCTTCGCCACCACGTAGTCGTTCTCGTACAGCGCGGTGAAGATGTTCTGCACCACGGTGTAGTGGTTGTTCGTGGTGGTACGGGTGAACAGGTCGTAGGACAGGCCGAGCCCGGCCAGGTCCTCCACGATCACCCGGTTGTACTTGTCGGCCAGCTCGCGGGTGGACAGCCCCTCCTTCTCCGCCTGGACCTGGATCGGAGTTCCGTGTTCATCGGTGCCGGAGACCATCAGCACCTGGTTGCCGATCATTCGCTGGTAGCGGGCGAAGACATCAGCAGGTACGCCGAAACCGGACACATGCCCGATGTGGCGCGGACCATTGGCATAGGGCCATGCCACGGCGGTCAGCACATGAGAACTCATGGTCACCCAGCCTACCGATCCCAGCCGGGGCCGCCGAACCGTCGTCACCCCTCGGATCGGACGTCAGCCCCTCGGATCGACACCGCTTGCACCATCGGTTCCGCAGCAAACGCAGCCATCGAGACCCCATGACTGCATCCACTGCGGAACCGATACGACGGGGGTCAGTCCTGGACGGCCTTGGCGACGGTAATGCAGCGGGTGATCCAGGACCGATCGGCAGCATCCAGGCCTCGCCCGGTACGTTCGGCATCGGCCAGGGTCCAACCGGCGTTGATGATCATGCGGACGATCACCCAGTCCCGTGCCCGCTCCTCGTCCAGTCCGGCGGCATCGATCAGCGTGTGGAAGCGCTGGCGCAAGCCCTCCCGCAGCAGACTTCCCGTACCCAGCTCCTGCATCCGGTTGATCAACATCGGCGCAGGCTCGAACTGCGGGTCACCGGCGACCGGCTTCGGGTCGATCGCCAGCCAGGGCTCCCGGTCCGCGGCGAGGACGTTCCCGTAGTGCAGGTCGGCGTGCAGCAGACGGGCCGGTGGCGGGTCGGCCAGCAGGGAACGCCCCGTCGAGACCGCCTGTTCGACGTAGCGGTGAGGAATCGGCGCCGACCGCGGCAACCGGGCGAGGCGGTCGAGATCGGGGCTCACCCAGTCGGCGAGGTCGCCGAACCTGGGTGAAGCCGGTACGTGCAACTGCCGGTACAGCCCGGCGACCAGCTCACAGGCCTCGACATCCCAGCGCTCGGCCAGGTCGGTGCGTTCCAACCGCTCCAGCAGCAACGCCCTTCGCCTCGGGTCGGCGCGTAGCAACCGGACCGCCCCGGCGCCGTCCCAGGTCCGCAGCGCCAACGGCTCATCGACGCTCTCGGTGTCCCCGTCGTAGGCCAGCTTCAGCACCGCCGGCCGGCCGTCGTCGAGGACCGGCAGCACCAAGGAGGCATGGCCGTGCCAGGCATGCTCCCCGTCGCGACGCAGCCCCCACTCGTCCAGCACCGCGGCCGCCCGGGCGGGCAGGGCGTCCAGCCAGGTCTGCCAGGACTCGCCGAGCACCGATCGGGCGAGCAACCCGGGAGGGAGGACGATCGGGCTCATCGGCACCACCGGGCGACCTCACGGCCGGAACAGCTCTCAGCCGGCGGTACGCAGCCGCGCATAACCCGGTTTGATCACCTCGTTGATCAGGGCGAGTCGCTGATCATGGGGCAGGAAGGCCGACTTGGCCGAGTTCAGGGTGATCCATTCGATGGTGTCGAGGTCGTAGCCGAACGCCTCGCTGAGCAGGGAGAACTCGCGGCTCAGCGAGGTCCGGCTCATCAACCGGTTGTCGCAACTGACCGTCACCCGCATCCCGGCCCGCACCAGCACGTCGATCGGGTGCTCGGCGATGCTGGGGGCGATCCCGGTCTGCAGATTCGACGACGGGCACACCTCCAGCGGGATCCGAAGGTCCCGGATGTAGGCGGCCATCCGACCGAGTTGCAGCCCGTCGGCCGTCTCGGAGATGTCGTCGACCAGCCGTACCCCGTGGCCGATCCGCTGCGCCCCGCACAGATGGACCGCCTCCCAGATGGAGCGCACCCCGTGGGCCTCCCCGGCATGCACGGTGAAGCGGGCATTGGCCGCCCGCAGGCGGTCGAAGGAACGCTGGTGGCGACTCGGCGGGAAGCCGTCCTCGGGGCCGGCGATGTCGAAACCGGCGACCGAGTCGTCGCGATAACGGACCGCCAGGTCGGCGATGTCCAGCACATCCACGTGCTGGCGCATCCCGGTGATGATCTGCCGGGCGATGATGTCGTGGCCCGCCTCGGCGGCTGTCTGCATCCCCTCGGCGAGCCCGTCGCGTACCGCCTCGATCGCCTCGCCCAGCCCCAGGCCGGGCCCGACATGTTGCGCCGGTGCCCAGCGGGCCTCGGCGTAGACCACCCCGTCGGCTGCCTGGTCCTCGACGAACTCCTTGGCCACGCGGTGCAGCGCCGAGGCGGTCCGAGTCACCGCGATCGTGTGGTCGAAGGTCTCCAGGTAACGCACCAGGGTCCCGGAGTCGGCCGCTTCGAAGAACCAGTCGCCCAGGGACTCGGCATCGGCGGCCGGCAGTTCGTGGCCGACCTCGGCGGCCAGGTCGATCACCGACTGTGGCCGCAACCCACCGTCGAGATGATCATGCAGAGCGACCTTCGGTGCGGCACGCAGGGTGTGGATGTCGACCATGGAGGCAGGCTACTCGTCAGCTCCCGGGCTCGGAGGCTGCACACCCCACCCCTGTGCATCGATGCACATCCGGCGTGCATTGCTGGCCACCGAGAGTGCGTTGATCCCCAGACCCGATCAGCCATAGTGTGCTCGCAGTTCCCTTCGAGACTGACAAGGAGCTCAACGATGAGCACAATCCCTGCCGCTCCGTCGAAGCAGACCCAGCTTCGCCGTGTGGTCGCCGCCTCCATGGCCGGCACGATCGTCGAGTGGTACGAGTTCTTCCTCTACGCCTCGGCCGCCACCCTGGTCTTCAGCCACATCTTCTTCCCCGAGTCCGACAATCCGCTGGTCAACGTCATGTACGCGTTGGGCACCTATGCGGTCGGCTTCATCGCCCGCCCGTTGGGCGGGATCGTCTTCGGCCACTTCGGCGACAAATACGGCCGGAAGAAGCTGCTGCAGTTGAGCATCATCCTGGTCGGCGCGGCCACCTTCCTGATGGGGTGCATCCCCAGCTACGACACGATCGGCCCGCTGGCCATCGGGATCCTGATCTTCCTCCGTCTGCTGCAGGGATTCGCCGTCGGCGGCGAATGGGGCGGCGCGGTGCTGCTCGTGGCCGAGCACTCACCCAAGGAGCAACGCGGCTTCTGGGCCAGCTGGCCGCAGTCGGCGGTGCCGCTGGGCAACCTGCTCGCCACGGCGGTGCTGTTCATCCTCAGCGCCACCCTCACCAGCGAACAGTTCCTGGCCTGGGGCTGGCGGATCGCCTTCTGGCTGTCGGTGGTGATCGTGATCGTCGGCTACTACATCCGGACCAAGGTCAACGACGCACCGATCTTCGAGGCTGCCAAGGCCGAGATCCAGGAAGGTGGTGCCGGTTACGGCGCGATCGAGGTCTTCAAGCGCTTTCCCCGCGGGGTCTTCACCGCCATGGGCCTGCGCCTGCTGGAGAACGTCTTCTACTACCTGCTGGTGACCTTCACCATCACCTACCTGACCTTCTCGGTCGATCTGGGGCAGAGCGACGTCCTCGGGTTGCTGTTGGTCGGCCACATCTTCCACGCGATCGCCGTACCGCTGATCGGCAAACTCACCGACCGGATCGGACGCAAACCGGTCTACGCCGTCGGTACGGTGCTGGCCGCGACCTGGGGCTTCTGGGCCTACCGGCTCTACGACACCGGCCAGGATCTCTACATCGGCATCGCCCTGGTCGCCGGCCTGTTGTTCCACGGGCTGATGTATGCCGGACAGCCTGCGATCATGGCCGAGATGTTCCCCACCCGGATGCGCTACTCCGGAGTCTCCATCGGTTACCAGCTGACCGCGATCGTCGCCGGCTCGCTGGCGCCGATCATCGCCACCGCCCTGCTGAATCGGTACGAGAGCTCCACCCCGATCGCGATCTATCTGCTGATCTGTGGCGTGATCACCATGATCGCGGTGATCGCCTACCGGGAGACCAAGGGCCTGGACCTGCACGAGCTGGACAAGGCCGATGACGACTACCGGGCCGACCTGCGCGCCAAGCAGCAGGACGCGCTGTGAGCCGACGGGTACTCGTCACCGGCGGTGGTCAGGGTCTGGGAGCTGCCATCTCCCGGGCCCTGGCCGTCGGCGGGAATCGGGTGATCGTCGCCGACCGCGATGCCGAACATGCCGAGGCCGTGGCCGGTGAGATCGGCGGTGAGGCCTGGGTGGTCGACCTGTCCGACACCGAGGCACTGGACGATCTCTCGCTCGAGGTCGACATCCTGGTCAACAACGCCGGGATCCAGCGGATCCACCCGATCGAGGAGTTCCCGCCCGAGGAGTGGCGGCTGATCATGCGGGTGATGCTGGAGACCCCCTACCTGCTGACCCGGGCGGCGCTGCCGTACATGAAGCATCAGGGATGGGGACGGGTGATCAACATCTCCTCGGTGCACGGGCTGCGGGCGTCTGCCTTCAAGAGCGCCTATGTCGCGGCCAAACACGGTCTGCAGGGGCTGACCAAGACCACGGCGCTGGAGGGCGGACCGTTCGGGATCACCGCCAACACGGTGAATCCCGGCTATGTTGGGACCGCCCTGGTGACCTCGCAGATCGCCGACCAGGCGCGCAGCCGTGGGATCACCGAGGAGCAGGTGACCGATCAGGTGTTCCTCGCCAAGTCTGCGATCAAGCGCCTGGTCGAACCCGAGGAGGTCGCTGCGCTGGTCCGCTTCCTGGCCTCCGACGAGGCAGCGATGATCACCGGTGCGGCGCACAGCATGGACGCCGGCTGGTCGGCGGGCTGATCGGCCGGAGTCATCGATCCCCGTCGGCCACCGACGGGGATCGCGACACCCGACGAAGACGGACACCGCGAAGCCGGTCCTGCACTGCGACCTCGACGCCGGGCTCAGCCCTTCAACGATCCGGCCGTCATCCCGGCCACGAACCACCGCTGCAGGAACACATAGGCCACGACCATCGGGATGCTGGCGATGATCACCCCGGCGAACAGCATCGGATAGTTGGTGCTGTACTCCCCCTTGAAGTCCAGCAGTGCCTTCGGCAGCGTCGCCTTCTCCGGATCGGTGATGAACAACAGCGGGTACAACAGATCGTTCCAGTGCATCACGAACAGGAAGATCGCCACCGCCGCCACCGACGGTGCCGAGATGGGCAGCGCGATCTGCCAGAAGATGTGCCAATTCGAGGCGCCGTCGACCTCCGCGGCCTCGAACAGCTCCTTCGGCAGGGTCTGGAAGAAGCCGGTGAGGATGAAGATCGCCACCGAACAGGTGACGGCGATGTTGATCAGGATCAACCCCAGCAACGAGTTCGTCAGCCCGAGCTGCCGGAAGATCACGTACTGCGGGATCATCGCCACCTGTGCGGGAACTGCCAGACCGAGCGCGAACAGCACATAGATCACGGTGCCTGCCCGACCTCCGAGCCGGACGATCGCGAACGAGGCCAGGGAAGTCAGCAACAAGGTCGCACTGACCGAGACCACAGTGACGATCGCCGAGTTGGCCAGACTGCGACCCAGTCGGTCACCGCCGAGCAGCTCGGTGAAGTTCGACATGGTCGGATCGGTGGGCAGGCCGAACGGATCGGCATACATCTGCGTGGTCGTCTTCAAGGCGGTGAAGACCACCACCGCCAGCGGTACGACGATCAGCACCGCATAGATCGCCAGCACGATCCAGCGGGGCAACTCGGTGAGATCCCGGCGGCGGCGACGCCCGGGTACGGTTTCGCCGACGCTCATCGGTCACCGCCTCCCGAGGCCAGGGCGACGGCCCTGCGCTGCAGCACCGTGATCACCGCGATCAACACGACGAAGATCACCGACTGCGCGGCGGCGTAACCCATCTCGAAGTTTCGGAACGCCGAGGTGTAGATCAGCGTGGACAGGATCTCGGTGGCGTAGTTCGGCCCGCCGCCGGTGGAGGCGATGATCAGGTCGAAGGCCTTGAACGACTGGATCGTGGTGTAGGCGACGACGATCATGGTGGCCGGCCGAACCAGCGGGAAGGTGACCTGGCTGAACTGCTGCCACCGGCCGGCACCGTCGATCGCCGCGGCGTCGTACAACTCCTCCGGGATCTGTTGCAGCCCGGCGATGAACACCACCATCATCTGCCCGGTGTGGAACCAGATCTGGGCGATCGCCAGGTAGTAGATCGCCAGCTGCTGATCACCCAGCCACGGCTGCTGCAGACTCTGCAGCCCGACACCGGCCAGCAACCGGTTGGCCAGGCCGAAGGTCGGGTCGTAGATGAAGGTCCAGATGAACGCGACCGAGACCGAGGACAGGATCGTGGGGAAGAAGAACAGGGCCCGCAGCGCCACCGAGGTACGGCTGTTCCGCACCAACATCAGCGCCAACAGCAAGGACAGCACGGTCTGGCCGATGACCACGGTGAGCATGAACTTGAACGAATTGCCCACCGCCTTGGCGAAGACGCTGTCATTGGTCAGCAGGTTCGTGTAGTTGTCCAACCCGACATTGGTGTATCCCGCCGAGATCCCGTCCCAGTCGGTCAGCGAGTAGTGCACCGCCTGCACCGTCGGCCAGAGCACGAACCACAGGTAGATCACCGCGGCCGGGGCGAGGAAGACCAGCAGCAGCGGGTCGACCCGCCGGCGGTGCCGACGTCGGATCGCGCCGGCCGGAACCCGGGCCGGCGCGGTCACGCTCAGCGGTTCTCCTCGACCAGCTTCTGTGCCTGTTCGGCAGCCTGTTCCGGGCTGGCGCCGGTGGCGACGGCGACCAGGGAGTTCTCGATCGCCGACCGGATGTCCAGGTTCAGGAACTGGAAGCGTGGTGCCAACAGGTTGTTCCGGGTGGCCCAGGGTGCCAGTGCCTGCAGATCGGCGTTCTCGTACTCCACGCCGCTGACCGTGACGTGCTGGGAGGTGCCGTTGGCATAGACCGCGGCATTCTCCGGCTGGGACAGGAACTCCACCCAGGCCAGGGCGCCGGCAGCGTTGCCTGCTGCGGAGTTCACTCCGAGGATGAAGGTGGAGTTGAAGATGCCCTCGTACTTCGGCTGTTCGTCGGCGCTGTTGGTCATCAAGGGGGCGAACTCCAGGCCGAACTCTCCCCCGGCCTCGCGTACCTGTCCGATCTGGTAACTGCCGGTCGGCAGGATCGCCGCCTCCCCCTGGCTGAACTGGGCGAGCACCCCATCGACCCCGGCACCGGCGAAGTTATCCTGGAAGTACCCCGACAACTCCTTGAACTGCGTCAGCGCCGCGATCCACCAGTCGTCGGTTGCGGCGTAGCGACCGTCCTCGATCCCGGCGAACATGTCGTCGCTCGGCCCATGGTTCATCACCAGCGAGTTGATGATCTGGAACGCGTTGGCGGGGTCGTTGCCCGGCCAGGCGATCGGCACCACGCCGATACCGCGCAGCTTGTCCAGCGCATCCAACCAGGCGTCCCAGTCGGCCGGCGCCTGACTGAGGCCGGCTCGTTCGGCCAGGTCGGTGTTCAGCAGGGGCATGTTGAAGATCAACTGGTACGGAAAGCCCAGCTGGCTGCCGCCGGAGGCACCCGGAGTGATCAGGTTCGCCTCGTAGTTGCCACCGAAGGCGGCATCACTGAGATCGGCGAACAGCCCCAACTCGGCGAACTGGTTGAACTGCGCACCGGCCAGCGCGGTCAGGGAATCACCGATCGCACCGTCGCGGGCCTTCTGCGCGGCCGTCGACTGGTACTGCTCGGACGGATCGATGGTCTGGGTCAGCTCGACCCCGGCGTGCGCCGCCACGAAGGAGGCGGCCAGCTCGTCCAGGATCGCCTTGTCCTCGTTGCGCCAGTGGTAGAAGTTCACCTCACCGGTGATTTCACCCCCGGACTCGACCGGGTCGGCTGCGCCACCGGTGGTGCTGCCGGGACCGCCGCAGCCGAGGGTGGCGGCGATCCCGAGACCGGCCAAGGAGCCCAGCATCCCGCGACGGGTGATGGTTTTCGCAGTCATCGTCGACCTTCCCTCAGAACCCGGCAACCAGCCGGTTCGTACGTACCATAGCCGCCCGACGGGCGGCGAACCGAGGCAGCACCTCGGCGCCGACTCGAGCAGCCTCCTCGCGGTGTGGATATCCGGAGAGGATGAACTCGTCGATGCCGAGGTCGGCGTACTCGACCAATCGGTCGACCACCTGGTCGTGACTGCCGACGATGGCGGTGCCCACCCCCTCACGGACCAACCCGATACCGGTCCACAGATTCGGCGCGATGGTCAGGTCGGCCACATCGGCGGGTACGTCGGTGCTGCGCAGGCCGCGCATCCGGGCCTGCCCGACCGAATCCATCGCCTGCAGCCGCTGCTGCACCTTGGCGACCACCTCGGGGGCGAAACCGGCCTGCATCTGCGCCGCCACCTGCCAGGCCTCCTCGGCGGTGTCCCGACTGATCACATGCACCCGCAGACCGAAACCGATCGGCCGCTCGCCGGCCAGCTCCCGTACCCGCGCGATCCGGGGAGCCAGTTCGGCGGGCGGTTCGGCCCACAAGAGATAGCTGTCGGCCGCCTTCGCGGCGACTTCCAGCGCGGCATCGGAGGCGCCACCGAAGAAGATCGGCACCGGTGCTCCGGCCGGCGCCACGAGCTGGGCGCCGACCAGCCGCAGATGCCGTCCCTGCAGATCGACCCGCTCCCCCTGCAACAGCGGGGTCAGCGCCTGCAACACCTCGTCGGTGATCTCGTACCGTTCGTCGTGGGCGACATGGCTGCCGTAGGCGGCCTGCTCGGCCGGGTCCCCGCCGGTGACGACATTCAGGATGATCCGGTCCCCGTGCAGTTTCCGGAAGGTGTCGGCCTGCTGGGCGAGCAGGGTCGCCGAGGACAGACTCGGCCGAAGGGCGACGATGAAACCGAGCCGTTCGGTCCGGGCGGCGATCGCCGAGCAGACCACCCACGGGTCCGGGCAGCCGATGCCGACAGGGGTCAGCGCGGAGTGGAAACCACCACGCTCGGCCGCCTGTGCCACCTCGGTCAGGTAGCTCAGGTCGGCCTCCCGGGCGCCGGCCCGCGGTCCGGACCGGAATGCCGGAACGACTCCGGGGGTCGAGGCGTCGCCGCGAGTCGGCAGGAACCAGTGGAATCGGGTCGTTCCGAGGCGGGTCGGTACATGATCAACCATGAACACGAGTCTATTGATCGAGTTTGTGTAGATGGTGGACCGTCTCCCGGTTCGAGACGACGCCCTCCCATGTTGACTGTAACCGGGGGTCCGCAGCGCGGCGGGATAGCCTCGGCACATGGACCGTCCGATCGCCGAGCTGCCCACCCGGACCGCAGCCGATGGCCGACGAGTGCACTGACCGACAGCCGCCGGCCGAGCGCAACTGGGAGTTGCTGGACGAACCGACCAGCGGCTCCCGGACGGCCGTTCGCGAGGGCTCGTGGAAACCGCAGCCCGTCCCCCGGATCCGGCCGAGGTTCACCGCGGCCGACCGGCGAGTGGGTCTGGTCCTGGCCGGCCTGCTCGCGTTCGTCGCGGTCTGCGGTCTCACCCTGCCCGGTCTGATGGGCACCACCCACCCCGATTACCGGGCGGCCTGTGCGAGCCTGCCGATCGAACCGGTACGTGCCCTGCTCGGCCCCGATGCACGGGCGGAGGGATTCAGCGCCTCGACCTTTCACTGGCAGTGCGGGTTCGCAAGCACCTCCAATGCCGGGTTCTCGTCGCTGACGCTGACCGCGAGGTACGACCGGGACGATTCACACCTGGAGGGCGCCGAGCCGGTCGAGGTCGCGGGCACGGATCGGGCCGGCCTGGTCATCGACGACAGCTGGGCCGCTTTGTGGACACTGACCGATGCGATCGCCTACGACATCGATCTGCAGGGGCCCGTGGTCTCCCAGCCGCTGTCCGCACAGGACCTGCTGGCCGTCGGCAACGCCTGGGTGCCGCGGCTCACCGAGCTCGGCATCAGCCAGCGGGACGTGCGTGATGCCGCCGGCGATCCCTGCCGGGACGTGATCGCCCGGCCGGTCGAGTCGGCGTTCGATCGGCCGGTCGTCGTCAGCGGGATCTGGCAGGAGGTCGGAACGAGCAGCTGCACGGTCTACGACGCCCTGACGGTCGAACCATTGACCGAGATCACCTGGGACCGTGACCCCGCGCGGGAGGTGTACGACGCCGCATTGCGTCCCCTCCCCACGGATGCACCCGGGCTTCGCGGACCGTACGAGGGGTCGTCGATCCCTCGGGGCAGACGTGCGATCGCCCACCGCGACGGTGTCACGGTGGGCGTCACCTTCCCGGACCGGGAGTTCCGCGATGGCCGGCTGCCGGAGACGTTGATCAACTCCGCCGCCCGCCGGATCCCGCCCGATCTGGACTGACGATCCCAGCCCGACCGCGAGTGACGGACCCGGATGAACCGATCCCGGCCGCACCGCAGTGCGGTCCGCCGGGGCCGGGGTCGCGGGACCGTGTCGGTCAGCCGTTCAGTTCGTCGATCACTGCGGTGTTGAAGGCCTTCAGGTCACCGGGGTTCCGGGAGGTGATCAGCACCCAGCCGTTCGCCGGGCAACGCTTCACCTCCTGATCCACCCAATTGGCCCCGGCGTTCTCCAGGTCGATCTTGACGCTCTCGTAGGAGGTCAGCGTCTTGCCCTTCGCCACACCGGCGTCGATCAGCGCCCACGGCGCGTGACAGATGGCGGCGATCGGCTTGCCTGCGTCGGCGAACTCGTTGATCAGCCGCTGGCTGTCGGCGTTGCCGCGCAACGTGTCGGCATTGACGGTCCCACCGGGCAATACCAAGATGTCGTATCCATCGGCGGAGACACCCTCCAGGCTGCCGTCGGGCTCGTAGGTGGAGGCCCAGTCCTTGTCGCCGGTGACGGTCTGCACCGTCTTGCCCGAGGTGCTCAGGACGCTCACCTCGACTCCGGCCTCGGTGAGCGCGGACACCGGCTCGAGGAGCTCAGGCTCCTCCACGCCGAAATCGGTAACTGCAATCAGTGCTCGTGAATTGGCCATGTCTTCGAGGCTACCCGCGGCCCCGGGAGCTGCCCAAGGGCCAGGATCCTGGTAGCACGGCATGCCGTCGGGTGGTTACCGCATCCAGCCGGGGTCGGCGATGGCATGCAGGCGTCCACGGCCACGACATTTCAGGTCGTCATTCGGCCACTGCTGCCGTATCCGGCAGCTGCGACCGGATGACGACCACAAATGCCCGGCCCGGATCGTGCCCCGGGGTCAGCCGCGTTCTGCCCAGGCGTCCAGATCGTCGGAGCCGAAGGCATAGGGCAGGATCCTGCTCATGGGCACCGGGCCGTCCGGACTGTCGACCAGCAGCTCCGGGCCGCCGTGCTCCCACAACAGCTGGCGGCAGCGCCCGCAGGGCATCAGCAGCTGGCCGGCACCGTCGACACAGGCGAAGGCGATCAGCCGTCCACCGCCGGTCGCCGCCAGTTCGGAGATCAGACCGCATTCGGCGCACAAGGTCACCCCGTAGGCGGCATTCTCCACATTGCACCCGGCGACCATCCGGCCGTCGTCGACCAGCGCCGCTGCCCCGACCGGGAACTTCGAATAAGGCACGTAGGCGCGTGCGGTGAGGTCACGCGCACGCGCCCGCAGTGCCTCGAAGTCGACCTCCAAGGCACTCACTCGCTCTTGTCGAACGGCTTGCCGCTGGCTGCCGGGGAACGCACCCGGCCGACCAGCCCGGCGACGGCGATGATCGTGGCGATGTAGGGCAGCATCAACAGGAACTGGCTCGGCACCGGAGTGCCCAGGGTCTGCACCTGCGAGGCGAGCTGGGTGACGAAGCCGAAGAACAGCGCCATCAGCGTCGCCCAGATCGGATGCCAGCGCCCCATGATCAACGCAGCCAGGGCGATGAAGCCGTTGCCACCGGTCATGTCCTTGATGAACGCGCCACTGAAGCCGATGGTGAAGAAGGCGCCACCCAGGCCGCCGAAGACTCCGGCCAGCAGGACCGCCGACCAACGGACCCGGTTGACGTTCACACCGACGGTGTCGGCAGCCTCGGGGTGTTCACCGACCGCCCGGACCCGCAGGCCCCACTTGGTCCGAAAGACCAGGAACCAGACGAAGATCACCGCAGCCACCGCGAGATAGACCAGGGCGGTCTGCTCGAACAGCACCGAACCGAAGAACGGGATGTCGGAGAGCAGCGGGATCGCGATCTGCTTCATGATCGGCGGCGAGTTGAACGCGCTCGTGTCCTCCTGCACCAACTGGTCGAAGAGGAATCCGGTGATACCGGAGGCGAACAGGTTCAACACGACACCGAGGACGACCTGGTCGACCTTGAAGTTGATCGAGAACACCGCCAGCAGGGCCGACATGGCGACGCCGCCGAGAACCGCCGCGATCAATCCCGTGGTCAGCGCCACCGCATTCGAGGCGCCGGCCTCGGAAGCGATCGAGGCACACAGTGCGGCGGTGAAGGCTGCGGTCAGGAACTGACCCTCGATGGCGACGTTGACCACACCGGCTCGTTCACACAGCACACCGCACAGCGCACCCAGGATCAGCGGCGTGGCGAAGGTCAACGTTCCGCTGATCTGATTGCTCAGCGGGAACGGCAGGTCACGGCCGGCCGCAGCCCAGGTGAGGAACCCGAGCAGGACCGCCACCGCGGCGATCGTCCCGAGCAGACGCATCCAGCGGCGGAACTGCTTGCCGTACAGGTAGCCGACGGCGACCCCGACCAGCAGCAGACCGCAGATCAGCACCGTCGGCTGACCGGGCAGGGTGATCGTCGGCAACTGCACCGTGTCGAAGGCATTCGACAAGGCGAAGTGCGCCGCACCGGCCGTGGAGGTCAGGGCCAGCGCGAGCAGCACGACCCCCACCACACCGATCAGGACGCCGACCGATCGACGCTGGCTGCGGGCCTGCGCCGACTCCAGCCGGACCGGATCCTGCTCGGCCTGCGGAGCAACGCTCTGTCCGTCCTTGCCTCGGCGCTCGACCGACTCGTGCGGCTTCACCGGACCGGCCGTCGACTCGTCGACCATCGACCGACCCTCCTCCGGGTTCTCCTCCTGCGGGCTCATGCCGGTGCCCCCCGTCGTCCGGCGGGTCGCAGCAGCAGTGTGATGAACGGGGCGACGGTACGCACCAGCGCCGGCGCCGCGACGAACAACACGATCAGGGCCTGCAGCACCACGGTCAGCGTCAGCGGGGTCTGGGCCACCGACTGCATCGACAGCCCGCCGGCCTTGAGTGCGCCGAAGAGCAGGCCGGCGAAGACCACACCGCCCGGCTTGGAGCGACCGAGCAACGCCACCGTGATCGCGTCGAACCCGACCGTGCCGACCAGGCCCGCGCTCAGCGGCACCGCGGTACCGCCTGCACCGGGTGCCAACGCCGCCTGGGCGCCGGCCAGACCTCCGAGACCACCGGCGATCATCATCGTCAGCACGGTGGTCCGGGCGACCGAGATGCCGGCGGTGGCGGCGGCGTGCGGGTTGGCACCGACCGCCCGGATCGAGAACCCGAGGGTGGAACGGTCCAACAGCCACCACATCCCGACCGCCGCGAGGACGGCCAGGAAGAATCCGAGATGCAGCCGGGTCCCCTCGATCCGCGGCATGGTGGCGAACCAGTCGATGATCGGCGAGATCGGGTCGGTACGCCCGGGCCGCTGGAAGGCGGTGGTGGTCAACAGCCAGGCGAGCAGACCGGAGGCGATGTAGTTGAGCATGATCGTGACGATCACCTCGTGGGCACCGAACCGGGCCTTCAGGAATCCGGCGATGCCGCCCCACAGGGCACCGGCGAGGAAACCACCGATGATCGCCAACAGCAGGGCCAGGTACCAGATGCCGGTGATCGAGAAACCGACCCAGGCGGCAACGATCGCCCCGACCACGGCCTGGCCCTGGGCGCCGATGTTGAACAGACCGGCTCGGAAGGCCAATGCCACACCCAGACCGGCGCAGATCAGCGGTGCCGCCTGGGCAGTCGTCTCGGCCAGTGGCCGCAATCCGCCGATCGAACCGGCCACCAGTGCCGAGTAGGCGCCGGAGACCTTCTCCCACGACGCCCCCAGGGGAAGCTCGGGCGCGGTGAACAGGTACGCGTACTGACTGATCACGGCCGGATCGGAGATGATCATCAGGACCGCGCCGACCAGGAAGGCGAGGATGATCGCGATCAAGGTCGTCAGCGCATCGGCGTACCAGGTGCGCCGCCGGTTCACATCCGAGAGGAAGGCCCGCAGCCCTCCCCGCCCACCCGGCGGGGTCGAGGCACCGCCGCCGGTCAGCGCGGGCTCGGTCGGTGCGAGTTGATCAGACATTGCTGCTCGCCTCCTCGTAGGGAACACCGGCCATCATCAGACCGAGCACTTCGCGGCCGGTGTCACCGGGGACGATGCCCACCACGCGTCCGCGATACATCACCGCGATCCGGTCCGACAGGGCCAGGATCTCATCGAGTTCGGTGGAGATGATCACGACCGGGGTCCCCTTGTCGCGCTCGTCGACGATCCGTTTGTGCAGGAACTCGATGGCGCCGACATCGACCCCGCGGGTCGGTTGCGAGGCCACCAACAGCGACAGCGGGCGGGAGAGTTCACGGGCGAGCACGACCTTCTGCTGGTTACCTCCCGACAGCGACTGCACCGGCGTCGCTGCCGAGCCGGTACGGATGTCGAACTCCTCGATCAACTTCGCAGCGTTGTCGGCGATCGCGCGACCGTTCAGTGCCAACCCGCGAGCGAACGGCGGTCGATCGAACTGGTTCAGGATCAGGTTCTCCGAGACCGAGAAGGGACCGACGAATCCGTCGTGCTTGCGGTCCTCGGGCACGAATCCGATCCCGGCCTCGATGGCCTGTTTCGGGCTCAGCTGGGTGATGTCGCGCCCGTCGAGGACGATCGACCCGCTGTTCACCGGCGCCAGCCCGATCAGGGCATCGGCGAGTTCGGACTGTCCGTTGCCCTGTACCCCGGCCAGGCCGAGGATCTCCCCGCCCTCGACCTCGAAGCTGACCTCGTCGACGACCACCAGGCCCGAGGGCGAGGTCATCGTCAGGTCATTGATCTGCAGCCGGGCTCCGGTCGGCCGCGCCGGTTCCTTGTCCACGGTGAGGCTGATCGCCCGACCGACCATCATCTCGGCGAGCTCTGCCTCGGTGGCGCCCGGTTCTGCCTCACCGACCACCGCGCCGCGGCGGATCACGGTGGTACGGTCGGCGACCTCGCGTACCTCACGAAGTTTGTGGGTGATGAAGACCAGGGCCTTGCCCTCGTCCCGCAGTTCGCGCATGACGGTGATCAACTCGTCGATCTCCTGCGGCGTCAGCACCGCGGTCGGCTCGTCGAAGATCAAGTAGTCGGCGTCATTGGCCAGTGCCTTGATGATCTCCACCCGCTGCTGCACACCGACAGGCAGGTCCTCGACCACGGCATCGGGATCGACCGACAGTTTGTACCGCTCGGAGAGCTCCCGGACCCGGGTGCGTGCACGATTCGCGCTCAGCACACCGGCGGTGCTCTCCTCCCGGCCGAGCATCAGGTTCTCGGCCACGGTGAACGGCTCGACCAGCATGAAGTGCTGGTGCACCATGCCGATCCCGCGCGCCATCGCGTCCTTGGGATTGTCGATCCGGATCGGCCGGCCGTCGATCAGGATCTCTCCCTCATCGGGCTGCAGCAGCCCGTAGAGGACATTCATCAGGGTCGACTTGCCGGCGCCGTTCTCCCCCAGCAGGCAGTGGATCTCGCCGGGACGGATCAGCAGGTCGATGCCGGAGTTGGCAACGACCGGGCCGAAGCGCTTGGTGATCCCTCGCAGCTCCAGCCCGGTCGTCGTTGTGGATTCGGTCATCCCTGGGGCTGTGCCGCGGACTCGATGGTGATCTCGCCGGCGACGATCTGGCCCTTCAGGGTCTCGATCTCGGTCTTCAGCTCCTCGGGAATGGTGGACTCCGCCTCGTGGTACGGCGAGAGACCGGTGCCGTCGTTCTCCAGGGTGCCGACATAGGCCTCGTTGGTGAACTGATCGTTGAACGAATCGGTGATCGCCTGCTGCACGGCCAGGTCCATGCCCTTGTAGACCGAGGTCAACAAGATGTCGCAGTAGCTCTCGGCGCTCTCACAACCGTCGGTGTCGACCCAGATGCCGCGGACATCGCCGCCACTCTGCTGGGCGACCTGCAGCGCACCCTCACCGGCCGGTCCAGCGACCGGCAGGATCACGTCGGCGCCCTGGCTGGCCAGGTTCTGCGCGGTCTGCTGTCCGCCCTGGACGTTCTCGAACGGGGTGTCACCGGGGACGAACTGTCCGTCCTGGGCCTCGGAGTCCCAGCCCAGTACCTGGACGTCGGTGCCCTTCTGCTGATTGTAGTACTCCACACCCTGGGCGTAGCCGTCCATGAAGATGGTCACGGTCGGGATGTTCTGGCCACCGAAGGTGCCGACCTTGGCGGTCTGCGAGACACCTGCGGCCAGGTATCCGGCGAGGAAGCTGGATTCGGCGGTGTTGAACTCCAGCGGCTTCAGGTTGTCCAGGTCCTCGTAACCCTCCGGTGCCGCGTCGACGATCGCGAAGTCGACATCGGGGTTGGCCTCCGCGGCAGCCATCGTGTCATCGGCCAGCAGGAAGCCGACGGTGACGATCACACCACAACCGGCATCGACCATCTGCTGGATGTTCTGGGCGAAGTCGGCGGTACTGGTCGACTCGATCTCGTTGGTCTCGATGCCCAGCGCCGAGGCGGCGTCGGTCATGCCCTTGTGGGAGGTCTGGTTGAACGACTTGTCGTCGAAGCCGCCGGAGTCCGAGACCATGCAGGCGGTGAAATCGGACGTCGCCGCGGTGCTACCGCCGGTGGCCTCCCCGCCGGGCTCGGTCTCCCCGGGAGGTGCGGCACATCCGGCCATCGCCAGGGCAAGTGCGCCAACCGTCGTACCGGCGGCGAGGAATGACTTCTTCATGTATGCGACTCCTGAACATCGGTGGGTTCTCCCACATGACAGGGTCGAACACTACCGAGCCGAGTCCGCGTTGTGAGACTTTCCGCAGCGCCGATACTGAGCTGTTACCTGCGGGTACGCTCAGAGCGCCGCGGCGGCGGTCAGGAAGTGCACACCGACCTCGATCGCACCCTCATCGGCCATGAAATCGGGACGATGCAGATCGGGCCAGTCGTGGCCACCGACCGAGCGCACACCGAGCCGGGCCATCGCTCCCGGGGCATGCGACAGCAGCACGCCGAAGTCCTCCCCGCCGAGCGACTGCGGGGTGTCCACCATCGCCTCCCAGCCGAGCACAGCCTGCCCGGCGCGGGTCAGCCGGGTGACACCGGCGGGGTGGTTCACCGTCGGCGGGATGTCCCCGCTGAGGAAGACCTGCACCTCCAGCTCCCCCCAGGGGGCGGCGACTTCCTTGGCCAGTCCCGGGAGTGCGGTGCGAGCCGCCCGCCAGGTGGCCGGGTCCAGGCAGCGCAGCGTTCCCTTCAGGGATCCGGCCTCGGGAATGGCGTTGTTGGCATGGCCGGCCTCGATCACACCCCAGACCAGGGAGGCCGTACCGCGGGGATCCACCCGCCGGGACAACAGCAGCGGCAGCCGATTGGCCAGATCGGCCAGGCCGCCGATCAGGTCGGCCGACAGCTGGGGCCGCGAGGTGTGGCCGCCGGGACCGTGCACCTCGATGGTCACCTTGTCCGCCGCGGAGGTGATCGGGCCGGTCCGCAGGCCGATCTGGCCGACGTCGACACCGGGATCGCAGTGCAGCGCGTAGACCTCGTCCACGCCCAGCATCCGGTTGTCGCCGACCACGTCGATGGCCCCACCGGGTGAGGACTCCTCGGCCGGCTGGAAGATCAACCGGACACCGCGGGCCAGCTTTCCCTGGTCGCGGAGCTCGGTGAGCAACTGGGCCACCCCGAGCAGGATCGTGGTGTGCACGTCGTGACCACACGAATGCGCCACCCCGGTGTTGGTGGAGGCGAACGGCAGACCGGTGGTCTCGGTCAACGGGAGTGCGTCGATGTCGGCACGGAGCCCGAGCAGTCCCGCATCGGGGTCGACAAAGTCGGGGACGATGTCGCAGGTCAGGCCGGTGCCAACCCGGAGGACCGACGGCTGCAACCCGAGTCGCCGCAGCTGTTCGGCGATCACCTCGGTGGTGCGCACCTCTTCGCGGCCCAACTCCGGGTGTGCGTGCAGGTCGCGCCGGACGGCGACCAGACCGGGCTGCAACTCGGCTGCGCGGGTGGTGATCCACTCGGTGAGTTCGCGTTCGCTGGGGACCGCCGCAGCTCCCGTACCCGCCGAGCGGTCGGCCGTCACTGCGCGATCGGGTGCTGACGGGTCGGACATATCCGTTCTGTTTGCCTCTCTCATGACGAAATTCGATCCTAGCCCTTGGGCCGCGGTCATGGTTCGGCCGTTCGCCACGTGGCCGCGCCGGTCGGCACCGCGGGCGAGGTTCAGCCGGCTCGGCGGGCCAAGGTGTCGGCCGCGTCGACGATGCCGACCGTCTCGGCATGCCAGTTCGGCTCCTGCACCCGGTACGGCCCGGTGGCCAGGGAGATCGCGATGGCCGAGGCACGCAATCGCAGTTCCACCGGATCCACCCGGTCGTCGAAGACCGGCACCCAGGTGGCCAGCAGGTTCTGCACCCGTTCGGCCTGCCGGGTGTTCATCCGCTGCACCGTCGAGAGGTGGGCGACCATGCAGGCGAGGTCGTCGGCGCGGCGTCCGGGACCGATGGTGTCGATGTCCAACAATCCGACGACCCGGCCGCCGGAGACGTGGACCTGTCCTTCGTGGAAGTCGCCGTGGGTCGGCTCGGTGCCGGCCGGAACACCGGCCAACCCCTGTTTGACGATGGCCGCGATCTCGTCCAGTCGCCGGGCCTGGTCCGGCGCCGCGCGACTGACCATCTCCACGTAGTGATCGAGAGAGGCGACCCACGACGAGCGCGAGTTCAGCGCCGCCACCGCCGGCGGCATCGCGTCCAAGGTGGCGATCAGGTCCTCGGCGGTGCACGGTGCGGTCGGTTCGAAGAGGGCCGAGGCCAGGGGCACACCGGGCAGTTCACGCAGGATCAGCAGATGGTCCTCGGTGATCGTGAGCACCTCCGGGGCGGGCACACCGGCACCGGACAGCAGTTGGTGACGGCGTCGCATCGGACCGACGGCCCGGGTGCGTACCGCCTTCACATAACAGGCACCGAGGCCGCGGACGACGATCCTGGCCACCGCCCGGCGGCGTGGGCGATACCCGAGGAGTTCGATCTCCACCTCGTCGGCGGAGATGTCGCGCCCGACCAGCGGGCCGAGTACCTGGGCCATCTCGGCCGGATAGGCCAGTCGCCGCAAGCCCGGCAGATCGGGGTCCTTCGGGTGGATCCAGACCACCACCTCCCGATCGCCGTCGTGGAAGATCTCGGCCCGGGAATCGGATCTGGTGGTCTGCCCCGCCCGGGCGCTCACCCCCAACAACTCGGTCCGCCGCCCCTGCGGCCAGTCGACCACCGTGGAGAAGGTGGCGGTCGTCGAATGGTTGGGCTGGGTGTCGACGTGATCGATCCGCCACTCGACCAGCCGGCCTCCGGCATGGGAGACGGCGGCGCTCAGCAACGGGCCGACACGCTCGGAGGTCAGCAACTCCGATCCGTCGTCGGAGCTGACCGTCATTCCCGGCACCACCACGTTCGGCAGCCTAACCAACACCGGTTCGGGCACCGGAGAGGTGGTCAGGTGTGTTCACACCGAGCAGCAGCACTAGCCGAACGTCACACTCGATCCGGCGGCGGTGCCGGTCCCTCGGCGTGTCGACGGACCGGCGCGATCGAGTGTGACGTTTGTCTTCTGCGCGGCGCAGGTGAGCCAGCCGCGGATCAGCACAGGCCGAACGCGACGATCAGAGCAGGCCCAACTTGCGGTAGACGTCGACCTGGGTCACCGAGGCGACCTCCCGCGCACGCTCGGCGCCGCGGGCCAGGATCCGCTGCAGTTCTGCCGGGTCGTCGAGCAGTGCGAAGGTCCGGGCGCGGAACGGTACGACGAGTTCGTCGACCACCTGGGCCGCTGCCTTCTTCAGGTCGCCGTAACCACCGCCGGCCAGTTCCTCGGCCACTGCCGCGACGTCGGTCCCGCGCAGCGCGGCGATGATCGTCAGCAGGTTGCTCACCCCGGGCTTGTTCTCCGGGTCGTAGACGATCTCCCGACCCGAGTCGGTGACCGCGGAACGGATCTTCTTCGCCGTCACCTTCGGCTCATCGAGCAGTTCGATCAGACCGGTCGGCGAGGAGGCCGATTTCGACATCTTGATCGTCGGATCCTGCAGGTCGACGATCCGGCCGACCGACTTCACGATGTGCGGTTCGGGCACCACGAAGGTCTGCCCGTACCGGCCGTTGAAGCGCACGGCGAGGTCACGGGTCAACTCCAGGTGCTGGCGCTGGTCCTCCCCGACCGGGACCTTGTGCGCCTGGTAGAGCAGGATGTCAGCGGCCATCAGCACGGGGTAGGTGAACAGGCCGACGTTGGTCGTCTCCGACCCGCGCCGCTCCGACTTGTCCTTGAACTGGGTCATCCGGGAGGCCTGCCCGAAGCCGGTGTAGCAGCTCAGTGCCCACATCAGCTGGGTGTGCTCGGGGACCGCCGACTGCAGGAACAGCACCGAGCGTTCGGGGTCGATGCCGCCGGCGATCATCTGCGCCGCGCTGCGCACCACCCGATGGCGCAAGACCTCGGGGTCGGGCTGTTCGTTCAGCGAGTGCAGATCGGCGATGCCGAAGAAGGTCTCGTACTCCCCCTGCATACTCGCCCACTGCCGCAGCGCACCCAGGTAGTTCCCCAGGTGGAAGGAATCACCGGTCGGCTGGAACAGGGACAGGACGCGCTCACTTGCCATGGCTCCGATCCTCCCACCAGCCTGTGCGCGATTGCCAACCGATCGGTCCACCCCGGTGGAGCGGAAACCGGCTTGCGGCAGCCCACCGGTCGCCGATTGCATACGGCCATGGACAATGCGAGCCGACGGACCAGCTTCCCCGACGGTGTCCCGGAGCTGCAGGACACCCTCACCGGGGTACGGCTGCGCCCGCTCGCCGAGGAGGATCTACCGGCGGTGATCGAGCAGTCCCGGGATCCGGAGACGATCCGCTGGACCACCGTGCCCGCCCCCTACGGCATCGCCGAGGCGCGCGGCTTTCTCGAACAGGTCCAGGCCCGGGGTTGGCGAGAAGGCACGCAGGCGGGTTTCGCGATCGAGGACGAGGTCGACGGTGTCCGGCGATACTGCGGCCAGGTCGACCTCCGGTTCACCGACCCCGGACAGGCCGAGGTCGGGTTCGTCCTGCACCCGACCGCCCGCGGTCGCGGTCTGATGGCCCGTTCGGTACGTCAGGTCGCCGTCTGGGCCTTCTCCACCTGTGGGGTGCAGGTGATCCGCTGGTACGCAGCGATCGGCAACTGGGCGTCGCGGAAGGCGGCCCACGACGCCGGTTTCATCTTCGAGGGGGTGGGCCGGCTGCGGGTTCCGCTGCGCAGCGGACTGGTGGACGGCTGGATGGGCTCGCTGAGCCTGCCCGACCTCCACCGACCGGTGGTGCCCTGGCTGCAGATCCCGACCCTCGACGGTCGGACGGTACGGCTGCGCCCGCTGCGTGAGGACGATGCCGACCGGTTGGCCGAGGCCTTCGCCGATCCCGAGTCCCGGCAGTACCTGGTGAACCTTCCCGACCCGTACCGCCGCAGCGATGCGCTGAGCTTCATCGAGGACTGTCGCGACGGCGCCGCGCGTCGCCGACTGGCCGCCTTCGCCCTGGCCGATCCGGGAACCGACACATGCCTGGGCGCGCTGCACCTCAACCATCTCGACCACTACGCCCGCCGGGCCTCGGTCGGGTACGTGGTGCACCCGAGAGCTCGCGGACGCGGGGTCGGGGTGGAGGCCCTGCGGCTCGCCACCGACCACGCCCGCACAGCGGGCTGGTCGCCGTCGATGCATCTGCTCGCCGACCCGCGGAACCGGGCCTCGCAGCGGGTTGCGGAGAAGGCCGGCTGGCGACGGGTCGGTGAACTGCGGCAGACCGAGCCGGAACCGGACGGCAGCTTTTCCGACCTGGTGATGTGGGCCCATCCGTGACCGGTCAGCCCGCCACCAGCAGCGCGTACCACAGCTCGGCCCGGACGGCGAAGGAGGACAGGTCGCGTCCCAGCAGTTGCTCGGCCTGACGGATCCGGGATCGGACGGTGTGTCGATGCGTCCCCAACGCCCGGGCGGTGTCCTCGATCCGTGCGTCATGCAGCAGCCAGGTCCGGACGGTGGCGCACAGGTCGGTACCGCGAGCGGTGTCGTGGTCGGCGAGCGGACGCAACAGTGCCCGGGCACGGGCGACGGTTCGGGCATCGGCGTCGGCCAACAGGCCCACCGCCATCGGGCTGAATCGGTTGACTCCGCTGCCGCGCCGCCGGGCGAGTTGTGCCTCCTCGACGGCCCGGTCGAATTCGCCGAGGGTGGTCGGGGTGGACACTCCGATGGCCACCCCGAACCGCTCGGCGATCCCATTCAGCAGTTCGTCGCGTTCACCGGGGATGATCAACAACAGCCCGTCCGGACCGGCACCGAAGAACAGGTCGCCGTCGTGCAGCCGCAGGTGAGCGGACAGGCCATCGGCCTGTTCGGTGGCGGCAACCCGCACCCGGCCGGTCGGCAGATCGCCCCAGACCGCCTTGGCGATCTCCCGTGCCACCGTCTCGTCACCGGCGAGCAGCGCGCCGATCACACCGGCCCGCAGCGAGGCATGGGTACGCGCCAGGGTTTCGTTCTGGCGCAAGGCGAAACCGGCCATCGCGGCCACCGAGGTGACCACGCCACGGGCCTCGCTGTCGAGACGTTCGGCGGCGATCGCGAGCGCCCCGTGGTGGATCCCTCCGGCACCCAGGGTCTGCAGCAGGACGGTCCGCTCGCCCACCCGAGCGGCACCGCCGGCGCTGGTCCGGCGGGCGAGCAGTCGCCGCACCTGTGTACCCATCTCCTCGGCCACATCCGCCGCGAGCGGTCCGGAACTGCGCACGAGTCCGGCAGCGCCGTCGTAGAGCCCGACCCAGGTCTGCAACTGACGCCCGAGCTCGTCGATCGTCGGGCCCAGGCCGTCCTCGCGCAGGGCGGCCAGGGCGATCGCCCGTTGGGCCGCGATGGCCCAGCTGCTGCGGGCATAGGCAGCGGCGGCGATCCGCGGTGCCTCCAGCAGTTCGATCTGCGGGTCGAGCAGACTTCGGGCCCGGGCGAGCTCGGTCGGGTCGACCACCATCACCACCGGTTCGTAGGCGGCGACGGCGTTCGCCACCTCCGACCATGCGTGGTAACCGGAGTCAGGATCGGCACCGAGGGTGATGCCTTCGCGGGGAAAGGCCATCCAGGTCCGCCGGTGCGGTGCGGTTTCGGCAGGCATCCGCCAGTTCATTGCTCCCCCTGTCGACGAATCTCGAAGCACGGTGACGGAACCGATGAGTCGGCGACGGGCCGAGCGTTCCGATCACCGGTGGATCGGTATCTCGCTGACGGTATCCCGCGCTCACACGTACCGGCGCCGTTGGCAGCAAAGTCCCGGGAAGAAAAATGAGCACCGCGCATCGCGCGGTGCTCATTCTGGGGGGGAGTCTTCGATGGGTCGCGTCCGGTCGGCTACCAGCCGAATCCGTTCGCGACGCGGACCGATTGCACGGAGGTGTCACCGGTGGTGCTGGGCGCGACTGCCGCAGCGTTTCCGGCAACTCCCACAAGCAATGCGGTCGCCAAGGCAACCTTCACAAATACCGTTTTGATCGTCACCGCGCACGACTCCTCAGCCAGATTTTTCTACGAAGGCGGGGGGCACGCGGCCCGGGGTCCGAGACTTGGCGGGGGGACACATGTCTGCCGAATCTCCGAGGAGTTCGACCATCGAACCCCGGGTGCCGCGTAGCAAGATCATTGCAACCGAACCATCCTCATGTCTCGCCAGATCACTGGCAGGATGATGCATGGCATCTTGTTGCCCATTACGGAGGAGAGTCAGTGATCGAGTTGGGGGACGCCGAACGCTTGGTGTACCGGGAGCTGCTGAAGACGCCCGGGGCCGCGTTCCCACAGCTTGTGCAGCGATTGCAGATCGACCACGACCAAGCCCGCTCGGCGCTCGACAATCTCCTGTCGGTGAAGCTGGCCACCGCCGATGAGCAGGGCGGGCTTCATGCGGTGCCGCCGCAGCTCGGTTACGCGGGCCTGATCGGCGAGGTCGAACGTGACGCCCAGGACCGACTCCGCGCGGCGGATCTGGCTCGGGGACAGATCACCGAGATGGCCTTCGAGTACGCCGAGTTCCGCAGTCACGAGGCGATCATCGAGCTGACATCCCTCGACGCGGTCCGGATGCGGCTGGTCGATCTGAGCCAGCAGGCGAAGGTCAGTTGTGACGCGCTGGCACCCCAACGCAATGTGTCCACCGACACCATCGAGGCAAGCCGTCCGTTGAACAACCAGGCCCTGGAGCGTGGTGTGGTCATGCGCTGCATCTACCCGGACAGTCTGCGAAATGAGCCCGGCACACTCGAGTACGCACGCTGGCTGGCCGATCACGGCAGCGGCCTGCGGACCACCCCGGTGGTGCCGCTGCAGATGGTGCTGATCGACTCCGAGGTCGCCTTGATCCCGATCGATCCCGATGAACCACAACTCGGCGCACTGGAGGTGCACAGCCCGGGGGTGGTCACTGCCTTGACGGCACTGTTCGACATCACCTGGGAGCGTTCGACCGAACTCGATGCCGCCCCGGTCCCGAACAGCCGCGGACTGACACCCCAGGAGGCGGAGGTGTTGCGCCTGCTCGGCAGCGGCCACACCGACGAGTCCGCAGCCCGGCGGCTGCAGATCTCGGTACGCACCCTTCGCCGGTTGATCGCCGATCTGACCGATCGCCTGGAGGCCCACAGCCGCTTCGAGGCCGGGGTGAAGGCAGCGAACCGCGGCTGGATCTGAGCGGCGACGCGCATCGCGCCTGAGCTGGCACGGATGCCGATCGTGGCATCATCGGCGGGTGCGCAACCGCCTTCTCGCCGGAGTCGCCGTCGGCACCGTCCTGCTCGCCGGCGGCTGCGGCGGCACCACGGTCACCGCGCCGGAACCGACCACCCCACCGATCGCCTCGGGCAGCCCGCCACCGCTTCCCGACGAGAGTGCCACGCCGAGCTTCGAGCCCGACGACGTCGAGCCGCGCTCCGGGCCGGAGACCGAGTTCGTCTCCCAGACCGGCCGGGGAACCCTGCAGGTGGTGGAGTTCGCCTGGCACGAGCAGGGCGCCGATGCCGAGGCCGTACCGCCGGAGAAGTCCTACCTGGTGCTGAAGTTGAAGATCACCTGCGCCGACGGCGAGTGCTACCACAATCCCGCCGCCTTCCGGGTGGACAGCGGCGACGGCGAGGTCACCTTCACCGGTGGACGCGACGGGTACGGCCCGTTGCTGGGCAGCGGGACACTCGACACCGACGACGAGGTGGAGGGCATCGTCAGCTTCGACCTCACCCAGTCCGAGGCCACCCTGCAGTTCCTGGACGAGTTCGACGATGTCGCCGGTGAGGTCGAGATCCCCGAATGAGCCCGGGGATTGCTGCCGCTGCCCTCCTCGATGTCGGACCGAGCGCCTAGAATCGACGGAGGTTCGACGGACAAGGAGCCCCATGTCGCAGCAGTGGCCCGGTTATCACACCAATCCCTCCCCGTCGGATCCGTATTCCCCAGCAGACCCCTACGCCACCGAGCAGGGGTACGTCCCGACGGGGTACGAGCCCAACCCGGCAGCCGGTGAGCCACCTCGACAAGGCATTGGCACCCCAGGCGCCGATGCCCCGCCCTGGGCCGCCGAAGCGACCGCCCCGTACCGGACCCCGGACCCGACGGCGGACTGGGGACAGCCGCAGTCCGGTTTCGACCCCGCCACCGCCGGTCGCCCCTACGATCACGGGTACGGCAACCAGACCACCAGCAGCGACCACGGGTACGGCGCCCCCTACGGTTACGGCCCCGGTCACGACCACCCGGGTTCGGCGATCGCGCCGTACCCGGCTGCGTCCCCCTACGCCCAGTTCGGCGACCGCCCGAACTCGTCACGGTCGAAGGTGGCGGCTGCCCTGCTGGCCTTCTTCCTCGGCACGTTCGGTGTGCACAACTTCTACCTCGGTCACACCGGTCGCGGGATCGCCCAGTTGCTGATCACCGTCCTGTCGCTGGGGTTCCTCGCGCCGTTCACCGCGATCTGGGCGCTGATCGAGTTCGTGCTGATCCTCACCGGCTCCTTGACCGACGCCGACGGCCGACCATTGTCCAACTGACCAACTGTCCAACTGACCTCACCATTCGGCCCGCCGCAGGCCGGACGGGTACCCTGCCGGGGTGTCGCAGTCCCCGCAGAACCTGCCCGAAACCCCAGAGTCGCACCTGGTGCTCACGCTGACCTGCCCCGATCGCCCCGGCATCGTCCACGCCGTCACCGGTGCGGTCGTCGAGGCCGGTGGCAACATCACCGAGTTGCAGCAGTTCTCAGCCGACTCCGGACAGTTCTTCCTCCGGCTGCAGGCGAAGGTCAACGACCCCGCAGTCCTGCGTACCCGACTGGCCGAGATCTCCCCCCGCTTCGACGCCGGCTGGAACCTGGACCGGGTCGACCGGAAGGTACGGACGCTGATCCTGGCCTCGAAGGCCGGCCACTGCCTGAACCAGCTCCTCTTCGCCCAGCGTGACGGCACCTTGCCGATCGAGGTGCCGCAGGTGCTGGCCAACCACCCGAACCTGGCCGAGCTGGCCGACTTCCACCAGGTCCCGTTCGAGCACCTGCCGGTGACCCCGCAGACCAAGTCCGCCTTCGAGGACCGGGTACGGCAGATCGTCGCCGAGCACGACATCGAACTGGTGGTGCTGGCCCGGTACATGCAGATCCTCTCCCCCGAGCTGTGCGCCGATCTGGCCGGCAAGGCGATCAACATCCACCACTCGTTCCTTCCCGGTTTCAAGGGCGCCAACCCGTACCGGCAGGCACACGAACGCGGAGTGAAGCTGATCGGTGCCACCGCACACTTCGTCACCAGCGAGCTCGACGAGGGACCGATCATCGAACAGGACGTGATCCGCGTCGACCATTCCCGCACCCCGAGTGAGCTGGTCCGGATCGGCCAGGACGCGGAGTCGCGGACCCTCACCGAGGCGGTACGGCTGTTCGCCCAGCACCGGGTGCTGCTCGACGGTCGCCGGACGGTCGTCTTCTCCTGACTCGCTTCACCTGGGAGCACACGCTCCTTCAGCAGCCGGTCCCGCCTGACCCGTTCCCATCGGTGCCCGCCGGGGCTCTCCCCTGCCGTGCGGCCAGCCGCCGACCGCCACCTCGCAAGTGTTCCGGTCGGCCCGGGTCGGCCGATCGCCCGGACCGATCCCACCCGGCGCCACCGGCCGCCGCAGTGCTAGCGTCGGTTCACCGATCCGCCACCGCTGCCATCAGGAGAAGTCTCGTGAGCAAGTCACCAGTAACCGTCGCCGTCACCGGAGCCGCCGGCGCGATCTGCTACAACCTGCTGTTCCGGATCGCCGCCGGGGACATGCTCGGCACCGACCAGCCGATCAAATTGCGACTGCTCGAGATCACCCCCGCGCTGAAGGCGCTCGAGGGGGTCGTGATGGAACTCGACGACTGCGCCTTCGAGCTTCTCGACTCCGTCGAGATCGGTGACGACCCGAACACCATCTTCGACGGTGTGAACCTGGCCATGCTGGTCGGCGCCCGCCCCCGGACCAAGGGCATGGAACGCGGTGACCTGCTGGAGGCCAATGGCGCCATCTTCACCGCCCAGGGCAAGGCGCTGAACGCTCACGCAGCCGACGACGTGAAGGTGCTGGTGACCGGCAACCCGGCCAACACCAATGCCCTGATCGCGCAGAGCAATGCACCCGACATCCCGGCCGAGCGGTTCAACGCCCTCACCCGGTTGGACCACAACCGGGCCATCGCCCAGGTCGCACAGAAGGCCGGTGTGCCGGTCTCCGCGGTCACCAACATGACCATCTGGGGCAACCACTCCGCCACCCAGTACCCCGATGTCTTCAACGCCCGGATCAACGGCGAGAACGCCTTCGAGGTGCTGGGATCGGACTTCGACTGGGTGGAGAACACCTTCCTGCCGACCGTGCAGAAGCGCGGTGCGGCGATCATCGACGCCCGCGGCGCGTCCTCGGCGGCCTCGGCGGCCAATGCCACCTTGGAGCACGTACAGAACTGGGTGCTGGGTACGCCGGAGAGCGACTGGACCTCCATGGCGATCCCGACCTCGGGCGCCTACGGCATCGACTCCGGCATCATCTCCTCCTACCCGGTGACGGTGACCGATGGCACCACCTCGGTGGTGGAGGGGCTGGAGATCAACGACTTCTCCCGGGCGAAGATCGACGCCAGCGTCGCCGAGCTCCGCGAGGAGGCCGCCGCGGTGAAGGAACTCGGGCTGATCTGAGCCGCCGGGGCCCGGTCAGAAACCCGGGCCCGGCGGTGGGATCACCACGGCCAGGACAACGATCCCGGTACCGCTGAGCAGCAACACCGCGGTGTCCATCGCCCGTGAGCGCACCTGCAACGGTCCGGCCAGCCGAACCGGCAGCAGCAGACGACACAAGGCGGCGAGCAGGACCGCCCCGCCGCAGATCATCAGGCCGAGTCTCCACGCCCCGACCGCGGTGACCAGCAGACCGGCCAGCAGCACTGCGCACGCCGTGAGCACCGCCACCAGGTCACCTCGAGCGCCCTGGGTGTCGTCGGTCACCGGGCCCCTGTCAGCCCCCCTGTCAGCCATTGTCCCGCCCTCTCCGCGGCCGGGCTCCCGGCCCGACCGCTCGGCGCCTGCGCAGCCAGGCCATCAGTGGAAGAAGTGCCGGGTCTGGGTCAGGTACATCGTCACCCCGGCCGCCTGGGCGGCCTCGATGGTCTCGGCGTCGCGGATCGAACCACCGGGCTGCACGATAGCCCGTACCCCGGCATCGATCAGGATCTGCGGACCGTCGGCGAACGGGAAGAACGCATCGGAGGCGGCCACCGAGCCGTAGACCCGGTCACCGGCGCGGCGTACCGCCAGGCGACAGGAGTCGACCCGGTTCACCTGGCCCATGCCGACACCGACCGCGGCGGTGTCCTTGGCCAGCAGGATCGCATTGGACTTGACCGCCCGTACCGCCCGCCAGGCGAAGGCCAGATCGGCCAGGGTGGCCTCGTCGGCTGCCCGGCCCGACACCAGCTGCCAGTTGGCGGGATCGTCCCCCTCGGCCTGGTACCGATCCACCTGCTGCACCAGCAGCCCGCCGGAGATGGAACGCTGCTCGGTCGGACTCGGTTCGGTGATCGGGCACCGCAGGATCCGCAGGTTCTTCTTCGCCTGCAGCCTCTCCAGCGCCTCGGGGCTGTAGTCAGGTGCGACGATCACCTCGGTGAACACCTCGGCCACCTGGGCGGCCATCTCCGCGTCCACCTCCCGGTTGGTGGCGATCACCCCGCCGTAGGCCGAGACGGGGTCGGTCGCATGGGCGGCCCGATGGGCGGCGGCGATGTCTGCGGCAACTGCGATGCCGCACGGGTTGGAATGCTTGATGATCGCCACCGCGGGCTCGGTGAAGTCGAGTGCGGCCCGGCGGGCGGAATCGGCATCGACCCAGTTGTTGTAGGACATCGGTTTGCCGTGCAGCTGTTCGGCGCCGGCCAGCCCCGGCTCCTGACCGCGGTAGAGCGCGGCGGCCTGGTGGGAGTTCTCCCCGTACCGCAGCACCTCGGCCCGCCGCCAGGTGGCCCCACGCCATTCGGGAAAGCCGGTGCCCTCGGAAGTGTCGGTGAGCACCGATCCCATCCAACCGGCGACGGCGACGTCGTAGGTGGCCGTGTGCTGGTAGGCGCGGGCGGCCAGCAGGGTCCGCTCGGCCAGGGTGAAGCCGCCGTTGTCGAGTGCGGCGAACAACTGCGGGTACTGGTCGGGAGAGGTGATGATGGCGATCGAGGCGTGGTTCTTGGCCGAGGCCCGGACCATCGCCGGCCCGCCGATGTCGATCTGCTCGATCACCTGCGCCGGGGCGGCACCGGAGGCGACCGTCTCGGCGAACGGGTACAGGTTGCTGACCACCAGGTCGAACGGCGCGATCCCCAGTTCCTCGAGCTGAGCCAGATGCTCGGGCCGTCGCTGATCGGCCAGGATCCCGCCGTGGATCGCCGGGTGCAGCGTCTTCACCCGTCCGTCGAGCATCTCCGGGGAGCCGGTCACCTGTTCCACCTCGGTCACCTGCAGGCCGGCGGCGGCCAACTGCCTGGCCGTCGACCCGGTGGAGACGACCTCCACCGAAGCGGCCTTCAGCGCCGCGGCGAGCTCGGACAGGTGCGCCTTGTCGTAGACCGAGACCAGCGCCCGGCGGATCGGCCTGCGACCGTCGGCACCGGTGCCTTCGACGGGATCAGACGGGGCGTTGCTCATGGTTCTCCTCCTCGGCGAGCCGGCCGACGGTGTCGATCAGGATCTGCCGTTCGATGGTCTTGATGCGTTCGTGCAACGAGTCGGCGGTGTCATCGGTCTGCACCGGTACGGCGGCCTGGTCGATGATCCGGCCGGTGTCGACACCCTCGTCGACCCAGAAGATGGTCGCCCCGCTCACCCGTACCCCATGGGCGAGGGCATCGCGTACCGCATGCGCACCCGGGAAGGAGGGCAGCAGGGACGGGTGGGTGTTGATCATCGCGCCGCCGAAGCGCTGCAGGAACGCGGGCCCGACGATCCGCATGAACCCGGCGCTGACCACCAGATCGGGTGCGAACTCCTCCACCGCGCGGCACAGGGCCCGATTCCATTCGTCACGATCGGCACCCTTGGCCAGCGGTACGACCGCCGTCGGGATCCCGGCCGTCGCTGCACGCTGCAGGGCCTGCGCCTCGCCACGGTCGGTGACCAGCCCGGCGATCTGCACCTCGAGAGTGCCGTCGGCGACGGCATCGATCAGGGACTGGAACAGGGAGCCGGTACCGGAGGCCAGTACGACGATTCGGTACGCCACGCGCAGCAGCCTAACCGGTCGCCTGCTGTTCTCGCCTCGCCCGCAGACCCACGATCATCATGGCGAAGAAGGCTGCGGTGAGCGCCATCGCCCCGGGTACGTAGGCGAGCAGCTGCGGCAACCGGGGTCCGAGGTCGACCAACCGCTCGGTTCCCAGGTCGCCGCCGGCAGACCACCCCAGCAGCACCCAGCAGGCACCGGCCAGCAGCCCGGCGGTGCCGGCGACCGCGATCGCCTCGGTCAGCGATGCCTGGGGACGCCTGCCGGTGACCATCACGGCAGCGCCGAGCCCGGCCAGTGCGGCCACCACGAACCACGCCGCGGCAGCGATCGGCGGCATTCCCTCGGTCGGCAAGGCCCCGAACAGCGGGATCCCCGGCAGCAGGCCGAGCTCCACCCCACCCGGTGCCACCACCGAGGCGTCGCCGAGGCCGAAGCCCGCGCCCAGGGCGTAACTGGTCGCCCAGATCACCGCGTTCACCAGATAGGCCAATTGGGCCACCGCCAGGCCTGCCGAGGCCAGTCCCCCGACCTGCAGCCCGGTGACCAGGGCTGCCACCTGCTCCCGGTGGGTGAACAGGCTCCAGCTGAACAATGCCGCCCCGACGATGCCCGGGATCACCACCGCGGTGGCGGTCGCCAGCGGCAACGCGGCCACCGGCGCCGGGAGCAGCGCCGGCGCTGCGGGCAGCGCGCGCACCGCCCCGAGACCGCTGCCGATCAGCGCCACCACGGCGGCGCCGATCAGGGCCGCACCCAGCGGTCGTCCGACCAGCGCGGCGATACCGGTGATCACCACGACATAGGTGCCGGTGATCGTGGCGGTCACGACCAGGGCGCTCCTGAGCGGCCCCTCGGCCTGCGGATGCGGTGTGGGCGGATGTTCCTCCCGACGACCGCGTACCGCGATCGAACTGAGCCACCCCAACAGGGCGATGATCGCCGCCGTGAAGGTCAACGGGATGATCGTCCAGCCGGGTTCGGACACCCCGTGGGCGAGCAGCCAGACGGTGGTGCCGTAGCCGATCGCGTCGGCGAAATCCTCGGTCGGCCCGGCCAGCCACCCCAGGACCACCGCAGCGGTGGCCAAGGTCCAGCCGGCGACCGCGGTGAGCCCCGCAGCACCCAGCGCCAGCATCCACCAAGGGAGTTTCGGCGCTTCACCGTGGGAGCGTTCTTCTGCTCGCACTCGGAACCGCAGCGGGGTCGCATGCGTTCGGGTGGTGGAGCTGCTCATACGGCCCCATGTTTCCGCACCAGCGGCGAGGAAATCGCGATGACGCGCTGGCCGAGCTAAAGTTGTTCGGTCTCTGTCAACCAGAAAGGACGTCGCCCCGTGACTGAAGGGCAGGAGAACCGCCCCCGTCGGGCAGCCTCCGACGATGACCGATCAACCCCGTCGACGGACGCCGCGAGCCCCACAGGTGGGCGCCGCGCTGTCGACGCAGATGCGTCATCGGCAGCCCCGACGACTTCTGGTGGCTCCCCGTCCTCGCCCGATGGCGATGTCGATGCCGCGGCGAAGGCCCGCCGGGGCCTGCTGCCGGAACCGGTGCTGCAGGCCGATCAGCGTCCTGCCCGGCAGGTCCGCGTGCAGCGGTCCAGTTCGTCGCCGACGACCGACGAGGCGCGCAACGCCGAGACGGTGATGCTGCCGAAGGTCACCGACGACTCACCGGCCCCCGATTCCACCAGGCCCGCTGCCGGTACGGCGGCCGCGGCGGTCGCCGGGTCCGCAGCCGCGGCCGGTGCCGGTGCCGGCAAGGAACAGGCGGCCGCGGCGACCTCGCACGACCCCGACGCGACCAATGTCATCCCGGTGGTGAAGGAACCGCTGGCCAAGCCGGAGCCGGCGGCGAGCAGTGGCGCTGCGGCCACGACCGGCGACGCCGAAGCAGCCACCGCGCCCGGTGTTGCGGCGGCCGCCCAGCCCAACCCCTGGGCGCGTCCCGGTTCGGCCTCGGCCTCGGCCGCCTCACCGGGTACCGCCCAGCAGCCCAAGGTGGCCGCGGCGCAGGCGGCGAAGGATCCGGCTGCCGACGCCAACGAGCCACAACCGCCGAAGGTCCGTCGCTCCCGCAGCGCCGGCTGGGCGCCGGCCGACGGTGCGGATCGGACCCGCCGGCGCCGGGTGATCGCGCTGAGCGTCGCCACGGCAGCAGTGCTGCTCTCGGTGATCTCGCTGGTCACCTTCGCCGCGCTCGGTCCGCAGCGCGGCGTGGTCGCCGGTGAACCGGCGCAGACCGTGGAACCGACACCGCCGGCTGTGGTGAACGCCGATTCGTTGATGACCGCCGAGGAGGCGACGAAGATCGACGACTCCCGTGACTGGACCGTCCGCGACACCCAGCCGGGCCGTGGTTCCTACGAGCCGGTCTGCATCGGTTCGGACCCCAACCTGCCGGCACCGGAGCTGAGCCACTGGCGCAGCCTGGAGGCCACCGGTGACGACAGCACCGCAGCCCTGCACATCGCCGATGCCTACTCCACGGCCGAACAGGCCGAGGAGGTCTACGACAACTACCTCGCCGCGCTCGGTGACTGCAGCCGCGGGGGTACGTTCTGGCTCCGCAACGGGATCGAGATCTCCGGTCTCGGCGATGAGGCAGCCGGCGCCGTCGCCACCTACCAGTCCACCGAGGACGACGAGCAGCACAGCGTCGTCGTCTCGCGTACCGGCCGGATCGTCGAGGTCGTGGACGCCACCCGGACGAAGGACACCTTGGACTCGCAGAACATCGTCGACGCCTTGGCGCCGGCGGTGAACCGCCAGTGCAACATCGCCGGCGGGCTGTGCGCCTCGGGCAAGCTGGAGGCCTCCGACACCGCACCGGCGCAGCCGGCGGATCCGCAGGGCTTCCTGGTCGGTGCCGACATCCCCCGGATCAGCAAGGGTGTCGGCCAGTGGGGTGAGGGTGCGATCAGCGACTCGGTCGATCTGCGTACCAGCCAGTGCGTCGGTCAGGACCTTGCCGATGCCGGAGGCTCGGACGCCGAGGGTCAACAGATGACCATGTTGCTCACCGACGACACCGCCCTACCGGACAACTTCGGTCTGGACGAGGTCGTGATCAGCCTGAAGGACGCCAATGCGGCCAACGAGCTGCGGGACAACATCGTCGAGAGCCTGGAAGGGTGCGCCGATGCACGACTGACCGCCAAGGCCGACAAGGTCGGTGACGACCTGAAGTTCGACGTCGGTGACGACGAGGCCGTCGGTGCGGCCTACACCGCCGAGGACAAGGTCGACGAGTCGCAGGCGACCAACTTCCGGCTCGGTCTGGTGACGGTGGACAACAAGATCGTCTTCGTGCAGGCGACCAACGTGACCGATGACTTCAACTTCACCGACGACCAGTGGCGGGCCGTGGTGACCCGCGCCGCCGAGCGCAGCGTCTGAGCCACGACCGAACACGGCCCCGGAGCAGCCTTGCTCCGGGGCCGTTCGTCGTCCCGGGCGGAACTGCCAGCCGGAACACCCGAGCCATGACCTGCACGCCGGGCATTCGAGCCGGGACATGCAGGCCGGGACATGCAAATGGGGCCCGGCCCCAACGGACCGGACCCCATGCGGGAACGCTGCGCTCAGGCAGACAACCCCTGCATGATCTCGCGCATGCGCTCGGCGGTCTCGCTGGGGGTCTTGCCGACCTTCACCCCGGCTGCCTCGAGTGCTTCCTTCTTCGCTGCCGCAGTACCGGCCGAACCGGAGACGATCGCACCGGCGTGACCCATGGTCTTGCCCTCCGGTGCGGTGAATCCGGCGACGTAGCCGACAACCGGCTTGGTGACATTGGCCTTGATGTAGTCGGCAGCCCGCTCCTCGGCGTCGCCACCGATCTCACCGATCATCACGATGGCATCGGTCTCCGGGTCGTTCTGGAAGGCCTCCAGGGCGTCGATGTGGGTGGTGCCGATGATCGGGTCACCACCGATACCGATCGCGGTGGAGAAGCCGAACTCCCGCAGCTCGTACATCATCTGGTACGTCAGGGTGCCCGACTTGCTGACCAGACCGATCCGGCCGGGGCCGGCGATGTTGGCCGGGATGATGCCGGCATTGGACTTCCCGGGGCTGATCAGACCCGGGCAGTTCGGTCCGACGATCCGGGTCTGCTTGCCCAGTGAGTAGTTGAAGAACTCCGCGGAGTCCTTCACCGGGATGCCCTCGGTGATCACCACGGCCAACGGGATGTCGGCGTCGATCGCCTCCACCACGGCGGCCTTGGCGAAAGCCGGCGGGACGAAGAGCACCGAGACATTGGCCCCGGTCTCCTTCATCGCCTCGGCGACCGTACCGAAGACCGGCACCGAGACACCGTCGGGGAAGTCGACAGTGGTGCCGGCCTTGCGGGGGTTCACCCCGCCGACGACCTTGGTCCCGGAGGCGAGCATCCGGGTGGTGTGCTTCATGCCCTCGGAGCCGGTCATGCCCTGGACGATGACCAAGCTGTTGTCATCCAGAAAAATAGCCATTCTGTTGCGTCCGTCCTTACTTCGCTGCCAGCTCGGCGGCCTTCTTGGCCGCGCCGTCCATGGTCTCCTCGATGCTCACGAGGGGATGGTTGAAGTCGGCCAGGATCTGCCGGCCCTCCTCCACGTTGTTGCCGTCCAGTCGGACGACCAGCGGCTTGGTGGCGTCGTCACCGAGCGTCTTCAACGCACCGACGATGCCGTTGGCCACCGCGTCACAAGCGGTGATGCCACCGAAGACGTTGACGAAGACCGACTTCACCTGCTCGTCACCGAGGATCACGTCCAGGCCGTTCGCCATCACCTCGGCCGAGGCACCGCCGCCGATGTCGAGGAAGTTGGCCGGCTTGGCCACGCCACCGGTGTAGTCCTCACCGGCATAGGCGACGACGTCCAGGGTGGACATGACCAGTCCCGCACCGTTGCCGATGATGCCGACGTTGCCGTCGAGCTTCACGTAGTTCAGGTGCAGCGCCTTCGCCTTGGCCTCCAGCGGATCGGCGGCCGCCGCGTCCTCGAACTCGGCATGCGATTCCTGACGGAAGTCGGCGTTCTCGTCCAGGGTCACCTTGCCGTCCAGGGCGACGATGTCACCGGCACCGGTCTTCACCAGCGGGTTCACCTCGACCAGGGTGGCGTCCTCTTCGTTGTAGACCGTCCACAGGGTCTTCAGCACCTCGGCGATCTTGGCCGCGTCCTCACCCTCGAATCCTGCGGCGGTGACGATCTCGGTCGCCTTGGCATCGTCGATGCCGACGTTCGGATCGACAGGTACGCGGGCCAGCGCCTCGGGGCGCTCCACGGCGAGCTGCTCGATCTCCATGCCGCCCTCCTTGGAGCACATGGCGAGGTAGGACCGGTTCGCCCGATCCAGCAGAATCGAGAAGTAGTACTCCTCGGCGATGTCTGCGCCCTCGGCGATCATCACGGTCCGTACCTCGTGACCCTTGATGTCCATGCCGAGGATCTCTGCCGCCTTCTGCTCGGCCTCCTCCGGGCTCTTGGCGACCTTCACGCCGCCGGCCTTGCCGCGGCCACCGGTCTTGACCTGTGCCTTGACGACCACCACCGGGCTGCCGATCTGCTCCGCGGCCTGCTTCGCCTCGGCCGGTGTGGTCGCGGTCAGCCCCTTGAGCACCGGCACGCCGTGCTTCTCGAACACGTCACGCGCCTGGTATTCGTAGAGATCCACTAGCGCTCCAATCCTGTTGTGTGAATGGGCGGCGGACGAGCCGCCGCCAGAGGCGACTGTATCCCGTCAGCGCTGTGGATCGCGCGCCGGGTCGGGCCGGTCGCGTGGTGCTCTCTCAGGCGACACCCGCCGTTCACTCAGACAACCGCCCGGCCAGTCTGAGAGAGCCCCTCAGACAGAACCCCGGGTGCGCGCCTGCGACGCGCCGGAACCGCCTCCTCGCTATGTGTTTCAGGTCACTCCCGACCCTGGGAGGGGAATCGCCGGAATCCCGGGAACTCTCCGTGCAACCGCACCAGGCCTGGCTCTGCGCGGGCCGAACCGGGACCGCGGCGGTACCGGCAACGCACCGGCAACTCCGGAGTTGGAAGTCTCCCTGAGAATTGCTAAGGTTTTTTCCACGTTCCGATTGATCTCCGGTGCCCGGCTGGTTATCGTCGAGCGGAGCGTGAGCAGGCGGGAACGACGAGAGACGTCGCCCTTTGAGGAGATTTCGTGACGAAGAACGCGTGGGGATTCAAGAAGAGTCGCAGCGGGCACACCGCCGATGACACTTCTTCGATTCGCACCACCGTCACCCAGGGCATCGGAGCACTCGCCATCTCCGCGCTCGGACTTGCAGTCGCCGCCACCATCACCTTGAACTCCACGGTGAACACGGTCAATGCATCGCAGACCGCCGTCGCCTCCGAAGCGGGTCAGCCCAACTCCAACCGCGCCGAGCCGGCTGCAGGCGCCGAAGGTACCAGCAGCGTCGACGCCGAGGCCGCAGCCGACGCCGCCGACAGTGCCGAGAACGCCGAAGCCTCCGCCGAGGACGGCGATCTGGAGCAGTTCTCCCGCGACCGCGAGGGCAGGGCGAGCCGGAGCACCATCCGGGTGGCACTGGACACCGCCGTCGAGAGCGAAGTCGCCGCCGACCGCACCGAGAGCCTGGACGAGGTCGCCGAGAACGCCGGCAGCGAGTCCCGCAAGGCCGTTGCCTCCGCCCGGAACGAGGCCCTCGAGGCCGAGGTCGAAGCGGCCCGCCGCGAGGAGGCCCGCGCCCAGGAGGCCAAGAAGAAGGCCGAGGAGGAGGCCAGGCAGGCCGAGGACTCCGGCACCTTGCAGAACCAGCAGAACGACACCAGCGCGCCGACCACCAGCATCGCCAGTGGCGAGGTGTCCGGTGAGGGTGGCGTCAGCCCGATCGCCAAGGGCTCCTACCGGGTCGGCGCCCGCTGGGGTGCAGTCGGCTCCTGGTCGCGCTACCACACCGGCCAGGACCTGCCGGCCTCGGTCGGCACCCCGATCCGCGCAGCGGTCGACGGCACCGTGATGCCGGCCACCGGCGGTGGCTGGGCCGGCACCCACGTGATCATCAAGGCCGCCGACGGCAGCTCGACGCTCTACGCGCACATGTCCAGCACCTCGGTCAGCCCGGGCCAGAGCGTCAAGGCGGGCCAGAACATCGGCGCCGTCGGCATGACCGGTCGTACCTTCGGTCCGCACCTGCACTTCGAGTACTACAAGGCCGGCGTCAGCCCCGGCGATGTCTACAGCAGCTCCGACCCCTACGCGTGGATGCTGTCCAAGGGCGTCCAGCTCTGATCCCGTGGTTCCCAGCCCTCGGGCTGCACGGCAATGGCCGGCCCACTCGGGCCGGCCATTGCTGCGTCCACGGCCTCGGTGAGGCTCGGCGCACGCCTCCCCACCGGCTGGACCGAGCCTGGGCTGCCCGTACTCTCGGGGCCGTACTCTCGGGGGATGGGTTGGGAGGCTGAGGACTGGGTACTGCAGGCGAAGGCGGCCAATGCTGAGCGGCACACACGCACGGCCGGTCGGCGGGATCTGGTGAACGACCTGGCCTCGATGCTGTTCGTCGCTGACCCGATCGGCCTCGACTCCGGCACCAATACCGACGAGTACCTCCCCGAGGCCGAGACCGTGGTGATCGGCTTGCCACCGACCGCCGGCCCGGACGACGTCCTGACTTTGCTGCACACGACGTTCGTGACGCTCTTCGACAGCGACATCGCAGGACCGCGCAACCGGCACACCGAGCTTGCCGGTCGGATCTGGAAGCACTGGGCCACCTACCGCGATCAATCATCCGACAACGAGAGTCCGCGGAGTACGTGACGAGGTCGGGCCGGGTCCCATCGGCCGGCCCCGAGGATCGCTACAGCTTCTCCAGCGGCGCGTGGCGCAGCGCCAGCCGCTTCGTCCCGGCGGAGCCGAAGTCGACATCGGCCTTGGCCTCCTCGCCACTACCGGAGGTGGCGACGACCGTACCGAGACCGAAGACGCTGTGCAGCACCTTCTCCCCCACCTCGACGCTGGCCAGACGCTGCCGCGGCTGCTTCGGACCGGCGCTGAACGGTGACGGTCCGGCGCTGCGCCGTCGGCTGCTGTCGGCACCGGCCCAGGTGAGCGGCGTACCGCCGAGCTTGCGCCAGTCGAACAACCGGTCGGGGATCTCGGCGATGAACCGGCTGGCCGGGTTGTACTGCGGCGCGCCCCACATGGTGCGACGCTCGGCGCGGGTCAGGTAGAGCCGTTTGCGGGCGCGGGTCAGTCCGACATAGGCCAACCGGCGTTCCTCCTCCAGCTCGGCGGGATCGGTGAGTGCCCGCTGGTGGGGGAACAGTCCCTCCTCCATCCCGGACAGGAAGACGGTGTCGAACTCCAACCCCTTGGCGGTGTGCAGGGTCATCAAGGTGACCACCCCTTCCCCGTCCTCACCGTCGGGCACCTGGTCGGCATCGGAGACCAGTGCCACCCGCTCGAGGAAGGCCGACAGGGAGGGATCGGGTTCGGGCGAGCCGTCGGCCAGGCCGATCGCCTCCCCGTCATCGGCCTCTTCCGAATCGTCGTCGGCGACCTCGTCGTCGTCGGCGACATCGCTCAGATCGACCGCCGAGGCGGTGGCGACGAACTCGGCAGCCACCGCCACCAGTTCGGCCAGGTTCTCGATCCGCGACTGGTCCTGCGGATCGCTGCTGTTCTGCAGTTCCTCCAGGTAGCCCGAATCGGTCAGCACACTGGACAGCACCTCATCGGCCGGGGTGCCGTCGGTGGCCATCCGACGGTGCCGTTCCAGGAACTCCACGAAGGAGGCGATCTGCTTCGCCGACCGGGTGGCCAGCCCGGGCGCCTCGGTGTGCCGGGCCAGGGCATCGGAGAAGCTGATCGACTCCCGCTCGGCGAGCGCGGCGATCGCCGCCTCGGCCCGGTCGCCGATCCCCCGCTTCGGTACGTTCAGGATCCGCCGTACCGAGACGTCATCGGCCGGGTTGGCGATCGCCCGCAGATAGGCGATGGCGTCGCGTACCTCGCGGCGTTCGTAGAAGCGGACGGCGCCGACGACCCGGTACGGATGCCCGCTGCGGATCAGCACCTCCTCGAACGCCCGGGACTGGGCATTGGTCCGGAAGAACACCGCGACCTCACCCCAGGTCGTCTTCCCGGCCCGCCGCAGGGCGCTGATCTCCGAGGAGATGAACTCGGCCTCCTCGTACTCGGTGTCGGCCACGTAGCCGGTGATCAGGTCGCCGTCACCGGCATCGGACCACAGCCGCTTGTCCGGCCGCCCGGTATTGCGGGTGATCACCGCATTGGCCGCGGAGAGGATGTTCTGCGTGGAGCGGTAGTTCTGTTCGAGCAGCACCGTCTCGGCCCCGGGGAAATCGCTCTCGAAGTCGAGGATGTTGCGGATCGACGCCCCGCGGAAGGCATAGATCGACTGATCGGAGTCACCGACGACCATCAGCTCCGGCGCCGCCTGATCGGGATCGGGTTCGGCCTCGCCGTCCGCCCCGGTCAGGCACAGCTCTCGGATCAGCGCATACTGTGCGGTGTTGGTGTCCTGGTACTCGTCGACCAGCACATGGGCGAACCGTTTGCGGTACTTCTGCCGTACCTCGGCGAAGCCCTGGAACAGGTGCACGGTGTGCATGATCAAGTCGTCGAAGTCGAGGGCGTTCGCGGCGACCAACCGGCGCTGGTACTCGGCGTAGGCCTCGGCCTGCACCGCCTCGTCGGTGTCGACCGTCTGACTCTTGGCCGTCTCGAAGTCGCGCAACTCGTTCTTCGCCTTCGACACCCAGTTCAGCAGCGACCGGACCGGGTACTTCTTCGGGTCCAGACCAAGATCAGCAGCGACCAACTGCATCAGTCGTTTGGCGTCGGCGTCGTCGTAGATGGAGAAGCTGGACGACATCCCGAAGTGGGAGATCTCCGAGCGCAGGATCCGGGCGCACGCGGAGTGGAAGGTGGACACCCACATCATCCGGGCCCGCCGGCCGACCAGCTCCTCGACCCGGTGTCGCATCTCCGCGGCGGCCTTGTTGGTGAAGGTGATGGCCAGGATCGAACCGGGGTGGACGTTGCGCTCACCGACCAGCCAGGCGATCCGGCGGGTGAGTACCCGGGTCTTGCCCGAACCGGCACCGGCAACCACCAGCACCGGTCCACCGGTATGGGTGACGGCCTGGCGCTGGGGCCCGTTCAGCCCTGCCAGCAGTTCCTCTGCCGGCACCCCAGCCGACCTCGCGACCGGAGTCCCCCGGTCCGGTGTCGCAGTTCCGACGGCCGCGTCGGGGCCCGTCGCCGACCGATCCGCCGCAGCATCGGGTCGCTGATCGACGGGTTCACTGAGGCCGGGCAACGGGTCGGAGGTCATCGGACCAAGAGTAGTCCTCCGGACCGTCATGGCGACCCGTCGGGACACCCCAGCACCAGGGATCGGCTTGGGTAGTGTCTGACATGATTGGGTACGTGAATCTGAGGCGTCTGGGAACCTGGCTGCGGCGGATTCTGCTGGGCCTTTTCGGCAGCCAGCTGCTGATCATCGCAGTGCTCACCGGGATCGACTCCTACCGCAAGCGATTCCGGCCCCAGCCGAGCTTCCCCTACTGCCTGCCGCAGACCCTGGCCGACGACTCCGGTGACGTCCGGATCTACACCTTCGGTGCCGATCTGTACGACGACATGTTGGCCGACATCGATGCGGCCACCACCCGGATCGATTTCGAGACCTTCATCTGGAAGAGCGACGGGTACGGGCAACGGGTCAAGGACGCACTCACCCGGGCCGCCCATCGCGGTGTCGACGTCCACGTGATCTACGACCGGTTCGCCAACCTGGTCGTCCCCCGCCGGTTCTTCGACCTCGACCCGAAGATCCATGTCCACGAGCACCCGCTGCTTCGCCGGGGGCAGCCGGCCTGGCTGCCGACGAGCTGGGCGCGTACCCACCGCAAACTGCTGATCATCGACTCCAAGGTCGCCTACCTGGGCGGGTACAACATCGGTGACCTGTACGCCACCGACTGGCGCGACACCCACATCCGGCTCTCCGGTTCCCCGGTGCCGGAGCTGGAGAACGCCTTCATCGACTTCTGGAACGCCGACGCCCGCCCGGTTCTGCCGGAGGTCACCGAACGGACCTGGGACAGTCCGGTCAGGGTCCATCGCAACATCCCGTCGCTGTTCACCTTCCCGATCCGCTCGATGTATCTGGAGGCGATCGACCGGGCGAACCGCAACTGCTGGATGACCCACGCCTACCTGATTCCCGACGAAGGACTGACCTCCACCCTGATCGCGGCCGCCAGCCGCGGGGTGGACGTGCGGATCATCGTTCCGGCCGCGTCCAACCACGTCGTCGCCGACTGGCTCTCCCGGGGTTTCTACCGCCGACTGCTGGAGGGCGGGGTACGACTGTTCCTGTTCCAGAACGCGATGGTCCATGCCAAGACTGCGACGATCGACGGGATCTGGTCCACCATCGGCACCGCGAACATGGACAATCTGTCCCTGGCGTTCAACTACGAACTGAACGTGGAAATCTTGGGCGCCGAGACCGCGCAGGTGATGGAGGGCATCTTCTCCCAGGACCTGGGCAACTGTGTCGAGGTGACCTTGGAGGAGTGGGAACGCCGCTCGATCGTGGCCAAGGCCACCGAGGCGATCCTGGCGCCGCTGCGCCCGCTCTTCTGACACCCGGTCGGGTGTCCCCCAGGAGACTGACCCTCAGGAGAACTGCAACGTCTCGCCCCACAGGACGACGACCCCCATCACCGCGACGCTGAGCAGCGCCAGCAGTCCGAGCAGTCCCCGGGGGATGGTCTCGAAACGCCGGTTGAGCGCCGAGAGCACCGCGATCACCACCATCAGCACCAGGGTGACGATCAGCTTGCCCACGCGAAGCGGTTCGGATGCCACCGCGGTGATCACCATCAGGGCCGCGGACGAGATCAACTGACCGAAGGATCCGACCAGCATCATCCGGGTGATCTCCGGCGATGGCAGTCGCAGTTGCGAGACCGCGCTGCCCAGCAGCAGCGCCCAGGAGACGAGCTGCAGCAGCACGATGCACTTCTCAGCCCACAGCATGCCCGAACCGTAGACCCGCAGCAGGCGTGATCGGGCACCGACTCGCCGGGAAACCGGCAACCCTGAAACTTCCCTCAGTAAAATGGCGTTTCTCATACCGAACCCCTAGGCTTCCGGCATGGGAACTATCATCGCCTACATCGTTATCGGTCTGATTGGTGGGGCAATTGCCAAAGCAATTCTCCCCGGAAAGCAGGGTGGTGGCTGGATCGCAACGATCATCCTCGGCATCGTCGGAGCATTGCTCGGAGGGTTCCTCGGTGGTCTGCTGTTCAACGTCAAGTACACCGACGTGTTCAGCTTCCAGGGCTTGATCACCTCGGTCATCGGCGCGATCCTCGTGCTCGTGATCTGGGGCTTCATCCAGAAGCGTCGCGCTTGATCATCGTCGATTGAGTCCATCCACGGATGACTCAGACACGGAGGGCCCGGACATCTGTCCGGGCCCTCCGTCTGTCTTCTGCGTGTCCGGCACGCATGATCAACCCGGTATCCACCTCGACGCCGGCTGGCCACCGGCACCGAAGGTCGTCATCCGGCCATCACTGCCGCATCTGGCAGCTGTGGCCGAATCACGACCGTTCATGCCGCCGGTTTCCCAGTCCCGATCGGCCCAGCCGGGGCGAACGGAACCGCCCGGGATCAGACCAGTCCATGATCAACCAGCCCACGATCACACCAGCCCACGATCAGGCCACCCCGTGATCAGACCAAGCGCCGGTCGGTGGCCCATCGCGTCAGCTGGTGCCGGTTGGAGAGCTGCAGCTTGCGCAACACGCTGCTGACGTGGGTCTCCACGGTCTTGATCGAGATGAACAACTCCCGGGCGACCTCCTTGTAGGCGTACCCGCGAGCGATCAACCGCATCACCTCACGCTCGCGCTGGGAGAGCCGGTCGAGATCCTCGTCCACACTCGCCACGTCGATCGCACCGGAGAATGCATCCAGCACGAAGCCGGCCAGCCGCGGGGAGAAGACCGCATCCCCCTCGGCGACCCGACGGATGGCATCGATCAGCTCATCGGCGGCGATCGACTTGGTGACATAGCCGCGGGCGCCGACCCGGATCACGCTGATCACGTCCTCGGCGGAATCAGAGACCGACAGGGCCAGGAATCGCTGCTCCGGCAGCACCTGCAGCACCTGTTTGATCACCTCCACGCCGCCGCCGCCGGGCATGTGCACATCGAGCAGGACGACATCGGGGCGGGTCTGCGTGATCGCCTTCACCGCACTCGGCACATCGGCGGCCTCGGCCACCACCTGCACCCCGCGGTCGATCTCACTGCGAACCCCGGCCCGGAACATGGCGTGATCATCGACCACCACCACCCGCAGGGGGCCGGTCGGGGCCGGGTTCGTCTCGACGGGCTCGGTCGGTTCGGTCATTGCTTCAGCTCCAGTCTCACTTCGGTTCCCTCACCCGGCGCGGATCGGATCCGGGCCGTGCCACCATGTCGTTCCATCCGACCGGTGATGCTCTGTTTCAGTCCCAGCCGGTCCTCATCGACCGCCGCGGGGTCGAAGCCACATCCGCGGTCGCGGACGAAGACTTCGATCGTGTCGTCGAAGGCCTCGGCGTAAACGTCGATCTTGTCCGCACCGGAGTGCTTCGCCGCATTCACCATCGCCTCGCGGGCCGCGCGCACCAGCGCCTGACCGGCTTCGGTCAGGTCGGTGTCACCGACCACCACCACCTCGACCGGAACACCGCGTTCGAGCTCGACCTCCGAACCGGCCTGCTGCAACCCGGCCTTCAAGGTCGTCTCGGCGGTCTCCTCGTCGTACAGCCAGGTGCGCAGCTCACGCTCCTGCCGCCGGGCCAGGGTCTGCACCGCCTTCGGGTCGGCCGCCTGGCGCTGGATCAGCGCCAGGGTCTGCAGCACCGAGTCGTGCAGATGGGCTGCCATGTCGGCACGCAACTCGGCGCGTACCTTCTCCTCCCGGGCATCGATCAGTGCGCGTCGCGAGGAGTGGATCCACGGCGCGGCGATGATCGCCACACCGGCCAGCGCCAGCGCGCTGACCGCGAGCACCCCGGGGACGACACCGACGCCGAGCTCGGCGGCGGTGACCCAGACGATGGCACAGCCCACCAGGCCGATACCGAGGATCACCCGGATCACCGACAGCGCCCTGCCGGAGGCGACGAAGGGCTGCAGGAAGGTCGGCGCGCGGACACTCCCGCGGTCCTTCTTCACCGGGTCGGCGGTACGCCAGACGAGCGCCACCCCGGCGGTGGCGATCGCCAGCGGCCAGAAGAACTGCGGGGCGTAACCGAGGCCGAGAACCTGGGACAGCCACATCGCACCGACCGCGAACAGGCCCAGGGCGACCACCGCACCGAGATCCCGTTTGCGGCGGGCCCGCACCACCGTCCGGTTGCCGGCCCGGTCGTTGGCCGCCAGCCCGGGCGCCTGGCGCGGATCGGCCTGTGGCGGCATCAGCAGCCACAACACCCCGTAGATCAACGGGCCGAGGAACTGGAAGAGGGTCAGCCCGACGAAGCCCAGACGGACCGCCAGCACCGGCACCCGCAGGTGATAGGCCAGTCCGGAGCAGACGCCGGCGAACCAGGCGTCCTCGGCCCGCCGTTCGGCCTTCGGCTGGGGTTCGGCCGGCTGCTCGGTGGACCGCCCGTCGTCGTGCTGACCGGTGGGTTCGTCGTACCTCGGTGGACCGGTGGGTACGGGCGGGCGCGCCGCAGCGTCCGGCTGCACCGGATCACTGTCTCCTCGCACCTCGGCACTCATCGTCCCCAGCCTCACACGGCACACGCGGGCGTGCCACCATTTCCATCCCCCAGTCTGCCCTGAAGCACCAGCGGCCCGATGGCCCCGGATATGGGGGACAGCCCCGATACCGCGGGGCCGGCACGTGGGTAAGGATGGGCCTCATGAGTCAACCGGTCCTTCGTCGCCGCCGTGACGGTGGTGTGGTCGCCGGCGTCTGTCGCGGCGTCGCCGACCGGTACCGGATCGATCCCACGCTGGTCCGGTTGGCGGCGGTGTTGCTCGCGCTCAGCGGGGGTGTCGGGCTGGTCCTGTACGGACTCGGTGTCCTGTTGCTCCCCCGCGAGGGCGAACAGGCCCCGGTCGAGCGCTACCTCCCCGGCGCCTCGTCCTGGCCGGCCTGGGTCTGGGCGATCTTCACCGTCCTCGCCTGCATCGTGGTCGCCGCCGTCCTGGGGCCGGTTCTTCCGTTCGGGGTGATGCCGGCGGTGGTGCTGGCTGCTGTCTGGTACTTCGGATACCACCGGTCGCGGCATCGGCGGACGAACCACCGCCAGCCGCTGCCTCCGCCGGTGAGGATCGACCCCCCGGTCCTGCCCGACACCGAGTTCGGCCGGGCCGCGGCCGCCTGGCGTGCACGGATCGCCGAACTCGACCGCTGGGGCGGATCCGACACCGCCGGTGCCTGGCCGAGCTACTCCCCGCAGGCGGCAGCGAACGATCCGGTCAGCGACCCCGACCGCCCGAGCCCAGCGGCCGGTGACGCCCGGTTCGTCCCCATCGCGCCGCCGGTTCGACAGGCCGCGGCCACGACCCGTGCGCGACGGCGAACGCAAACCACCCCGATCGGCAGGGCATTGCGCTGGACCGGGCTGATCCTGGCCGGACTGGCCTTGTTGACCTTGGGAATCCTGAACGCCAATGGGCTGCAGGTTCCCGCCCTGGTGTGGTTGGCAGCCCCCACGGCGGCGTTGAGCCTGATGTTGGTGATCGGCGCCTTCGTCGGCCGGCCACGCGGTCTCGGCATCGCCACCGTGGCACTGGTGATCGTCACCTCGATCGCCGCGCTGGCGGGGCAGGCATCCTCGATCGCCACCCCGTACACCCAGCTGACGCATTCGGCCGAGGCAGCTGCCCCGACCAGCCGGGATCTGGACCTCGGCACCCTCGACGTGGACCTGACGGCGTTGCGTACCGATGCCCCCCGGGCCTACTCCTACTCGGTCGAGGCCGGGACGCTGCGCCTGCACCTGCCCGAGGAGGAACGGAACCTGATCGTCGTCTATCGCGTCGATGCCGGTTCGGTCACCGGTCCCGGCCTGACCGAATCAGGGGTCGAGCTGAGCGGCACCAAGACCTACGTCACCGACCCGTCGGCGCCGCAGGTACGGGTCAACCTGACCGTTGACGTCGGCACGGTGCAGGTGATCGGATGAAACTCCATCTGGGCTCATTGCTGCTGGGACTCTGCGGCCTTGCGGTTGCCGCCGGGGTCACGCTGATCGCCTATGACCAACCGGTCCCGTGGAATGCGGTGGCCATCGGCGCACCCGCCACCTTGGTGGTGGTCGGCCTGCTCGGCATGTTCTCCTCCCGCAGACGTACCTGACCCCCTCGATCGCCCAGAACCCGAACCAACCGAAAGGACCATTCCCATGGCCAAGCAACTGACCCGTAACACCAACGACAAACTCCTCGGCGGTGTCTGCAGCGGCGTCGCCCAGTACCTCGGCGTGGACACCGGGCTGACCCGGTTGATCACCCTGGCGATCGTCCTGCTGACCGGGATCGGCCCGTTCCTCTACCTCGGCGCCTGGTTCCTGCTGCCGGACGAGACCTCCCGATCGGGCATCACCTGGGTCACCGACGAGATCCGCAGCCGGAAGAACTCCACCACCGACGCGCCGGCACCGCACAACCCCGACGACCTGCGCTGACCTCGCAGTGACGAGATGAGCAACGACCCGGCCGACCGGTACGCACCGGCGGGCCGGGTCGTTGTCCCCGCGCGAGTCGACCCGCCCGGAGGGAGCATCACCTGCATCGTTGCTCGCCGATCGGCGCCGGCCACCAGGCCGACACCGCCCCGGCAGCTCAGCTCAGCGAGATCACTCCCACTCGATGGTGCCCGGCGGCTTGCTGGTGATGTCCAGCACCACCCGGTTGACCTGCGGCACCTCGTTGGTGATCCGGGTACTGATCCGCTCCAGCAGTTCATGCGGCAGGCGTGACCAGTCGGCGGTCATCGCGTCCTCCGAACTCACCGGGCGCAGTACCACCGGGTGGCCGTAGGTACGGCCGTCGCCCTGCACACCGACCGAGTGCACATCGGCGAGCAGGACCACCGGGAACTGCCAGACGTCACGGTCCAGCCCGGCATTGGTCAACTCCTCGCGGGCGATCGCATCGGCCTCCCGCAGCAGGTCGAGTCGCGCCGGGTTGACCTCACCGACGATCCGGATCGCCAGCCCCGGGCCCGGGAACGGTTGTCGCCAGACCATCGCCGAGGGCAGGCCGAGTTCCTCGCCGACGGCTCGTACCTCGTCTTTGAACAACGCCCGCAGGGGTTCGATCAAGGTGAACTTCAGGTCCTCGGGCAGACCACCGACATTGTGATGGCTCTTGATGTTGGCAGCTCCCTCACCACCACCGGACTCGACCACATCGGGATAGAGAGTGCCCTGGACCAGGTACTCCACCTCCCCCTCGGCCTGCACCTCACGGGCAGCGGCCTCGAAGGTACGGATGAACTCGCGGCCGATGATCTTGCGCTTCTCCTCCGGGTCGATCACTCCCGAAAGCGCACCCAGGAAGCGATCGGTGGCATCGCTGACCTTCAGGTCGACACCGGTTGCGGCGACGAAGTCACGCTCCACCTGTTCGGCCTCGCCCTTGCGGAGCAGACCATGATCGACGAAGACACAGGTGAGTTGATCACCGATCGCCCGCTGCACCAGGGCTGCCGCGACCGCCGAGTCCACGCCACCGGAGAGTGCGCACAGGACACGTTTGTCACCGACCTGCTCGCGGACGGCGCGCACGGTGTCGTCGACGATGTTGGCCGCCGTCCAGTCCGGTTTCACTCCGGCGATGTCGAACAGGAAGTTCTCCAGCACCTGCTGGCCCAGCTGGGAGTGCAGCACCTCGGGATGCCATTGCACACCGGCCAGGGCGACCGAGAGATCCTCGAAGGCAGCGACCGGGGTGTCGGTCGTACCCGCCAGCACCTCGAAGCCCGCGGGGGCCGCCGAGACGGCGTCGCGGTGCGACATCCAGACCGACAGATCGCTCGGCAGGTCGGCCAGCAGGCGACCTCCACCGGCCACCTTCAGCGGGGTACGGCCGTACTCGCTGCGCCCGGTCTGGGCGACCGTACCGCCGAGTGCTGCGGCCATGGCCTGGAAGCCGTAACAGATCCCGAAGACCGGGGTGCCGGCACCGAAGAGCGCCGGGTCCACCTGCGGTGCCCCCTCGGCGTAGACCGAGGCGGGGCCTCCGGAAAGGATCACCGCCTTCGGCTGCTTGGCCAGCATGTCGGCCGCACTCATGGTGTGCGGGACGATCTCGGAGTAGACATTCGCCTCCCGTACCCGGCGGGCGATCAACTGCGCGTACTGGGCGCCGAAGTCGACGACCAGGACCACGTCATGGTCGCGCTCGGGATCGGGTGCCACCGGTGAATCTGAACTCATGGCCCGGAGTCTAGTGAGAAATCGGAGTCCCCACCTCGCCCCCGGGGAGCAGGTATGGCTCGGTTGTCGTGGCGCGGGAGGCCGCCGGCGATCTCACGAGACAAAGAAGTTGAACACGATTGAAATTTCACTATCCGAGACGGAGGGAATCATGTCTACTTCTCCGGTGTTCTTCTCATATGCCTATCTTTGAAGATGCGACGAAGCTCATCGGTCGCAGCCCGCTTGTGAAGTTGAACCGCGTGACCGGCGAGAACGATGCCACGGTCCTGGCGAAGCTGGAGTTCTACAACCCGGCGAACTCGGTGAAGGACCGCCTGGGGGTGGCCATCATCGACGCCGCCGAGGAGTCCGGCGAGCTGAAGCCCGGCGGCACCATCGTCGAGGGAACCTCCGGCAACACCGGTATCGCGCTGGCCATGGCCGGTGCGGCCCGTGGCTACAAGGTGATCCTGGCGATGCCGGAGTCCATGTCGCTGGAGCGTCGCGCCCTGCTGCGCGCCTTCGGTGCCGAGCTGGTGCTGACGCCGGCCTCGGAGGGCATGAAGGGTGCGGTGGCCAAGGCCGCCGAGCTCGCCCAGGAGGACGGTGTGGTGCTGGCCCGGCAGTTCGAGAACCCGGCCAACGTGAAGATCCACCGCGAGACCACCGCCCAGGAGATCCTCGCCGACACCGACGGCAAGGTCGACTACTTCGTCGCCGGTATCGGCACCGGTGGCACCATCACCGGTGTCGGCCAGGTGCTGAAGGAGAAGAACCCCGACGTCAAGATCATCGCCGTGGAGCCCAAGGAGTCTCCGCTGCTGAGCGAGGGCACCGCCGGCCCGCACAAGATCCAGGGCATCGGCGCGAACTTCGTGCCCGACGTGCTGGACCGCGACGTGATCGACGAGATCCTGCCGCAGGATGCCGAGACCGCCTGGAAGGTCGCCCGGGAGACCGCTGCCAAGGAGGGCCTGCTGGTCGGCACCTCCTCCGGTGCTGCGATCGCCGCGGCCACCGAGATCGCCAACCGTCCGGAGGCAGCCGGGAAGACGATCGTCGTGATCGTCCCGGACTTCGGCGAGCGCTACCTCTCCACCCCGCTGTACGCCGATCTGCTCAACTGAGCCGCCCGGCCCGACGAACGACGTAGGCAGATGAGCGCCGCGACGGTGGACGGGGTGACCCGTCCACCGTCGACCGGCGGTGCTGCCAGTGAGGAATCGATGGTGACCACCGATGCCGACCGCCCCGCATCCGAGGGCGGTTCGTTGCTCGACCGGGTGCGTATCCGGTTCGCCGAGGACTGCGAAGCGGCCTTCCGCAACGACCCGGCTGCACGTAGCCGACTCGAACTGGTGCTCGCCTACCCCGGATTGCATGCCATCTGGCTGCATCGGGTGGCGCACGCGCTCTGGGAGACCAAGGTCCTCCGCCTCCCGGCCCGCGTGCTGTCGCACCTCACCCGGGTGCTGACCGGGATCGAGATCCATCCCGGCGCCACCATCGGCCGCCGGTTCTTCATCGACCACGGTGTCGGTGTGGTGATCGGTGAGACCGCCGAGATCGGCGATGACGTGATGCTCTACCACCAGGTCACGCTGGGCGGCCGTACCCTCTCCCAGGGCAAGCGCCACCCCACCCTGGAGGACGGCGTGGTCGCCGGTGCCGGCGCCAAGATCCTCGGCCCGGTGACCGTCGGCGCCTACTCCCGCATCGGCGCCAATTCGGTCGTCACCAAGGACGTTCCGGCACACAGCACGGTGGTCGGCGTACCCGGCAAGGTACGCGAACCCGCCGCGGCACCGGCCGAACCCGAATGGATCATCTGACCTGCGTCGATGCCGTGGTCAGCCGCCGTACGCACGGAAACCGCCACCCGGTGGTATCACAGCGGTATCATGGCCACATGGCGATGACACTGCGGCTGACGAAGGCCGAAACGGCTGCGCTTCGAGCACGGGCCGAACGCGAGAACCGCTCAATGCAGGCGGTCGTGCAGGCTGCCATTCGCAGTTACTTGGACGACGCCGAACGGCGTGAACGCCTCGATACCGTTCTGGACACTGAGCTGCCGCGCTATGCCGATGCGCTCGAGCGTCTCGGTCAGTGATCCGCTATCTGTCGATCGATGACCTTCTGCATGTGGCCGAAAGGACACTCCCGTCCGTGTCCGTCCGCGACGCCGGGCTGCTTGCCTCTGCTGTCGCGCGACCGGCACAGACGGTGTTCGGGAAGGAAGCCTATCCCGGCCTCTTCACGAAGGCGGCTGCGCTACTTCACTCGACCGCACGCAACCACGCCCTGGTCGACGGAAACAAGCGACTCGCCCTTGCCGGAACGATCGCGTTTCTGGGTATCAACGGGTATCGACTGACGCTCAGCAATGATCAGGCCTACGCCTTGATCATGGACGTTGCTTCCGGTCGGACGAACGAGTTGGAAGAGATCTCCAGCCGCCTCAGCGCGGGAAGCGCACCGTGGTGACCTAGTCCCGGATCGGCCTCAGGACTGCCCCTCGGCGATCGCGGCATGGTGCCGGACCACCTCGGCGACGATGAAGTTGATCAACTTCTCGGCGAAGTCCGGGTCGAGATGCGCTTCGGTGGCGAGACGCCGAAGGCGCTCGATCTGCTCGGCCTCCCGGCCGGGGTCGGCCGGCGGCAGTCCCTCGGTGGCCTTCAACTCACCGACCCGTTGGGTGATCTTGAACCGCTCCGCGAGCAGGTGGATCAGCGCTGCATCCATGTTGTCGATCGAACCGCGCAGGCGCAGCAGTTCGGCCGGCACATCGGCATTGGAGGGCGTCTCGGTCATGACCGGTCTCCCCCGACTTCAACCACCATGGGGCGTCGACGATCCGGGCGGCCGATGATCAAGAGACCACGACCTCGACCCGCTGGAACTCCTTCACCTCGGTGTACCCGGTGGTTGCCATCGAACGGCGCAGGGCACCGACCAGGTTCATCGTGCCGTCCGGCACCCGGGAGGGCCCGTGCAGGATCTCGGCCAGGCTGCCGACCTGCGGCCGCTGCACCCGCTCACCGCGCGGCAACTCCGCATGCCAAGCCTCGGCACCCCAGTGCCATCCGCGACCGGGCGCCTCATGTGCCCGGGCCAGCGGGCTGCCGACCATCACCGCATCGGCGCCGCAGGCGATCGCCTTGGCGATCTGACCGGATTTGCTGATCGAACCGTCGGCGATCAGGTGCACGTAGCGCCCACCGGACTCGTCGAGGTAGTCCCGTCGGGCCTCGGCCACATCGGCGAGTGCGGAGGCCATCGGCACCTCGATCCCCAGCACATCGGCGGTCGTATGTGCCGCACCCCCGCCGAAACCGACCAGCACACCGGCAGCACCGGTACGCATCAGGTGCAGGGCAGCCTGGTAGGTCGCACATCCGCCGACGATCACCGGCACGTCGAGGTCGTAGATGAACTTCTTCAGGTTCAGCGGTTCCCGATCACCGGAGACGTGTTCGGCCGAGACCGTCGTACCGCGGATGACGAAGAAGTCGACCGCGGCCGCCTCGACCACCTGGTAGTAGTCCTGGGTGTTCTGCGGGGACAACGATCCGGCGACCGGTACGCCGGCCTCCCGGATCTCCTTCATCCGGGCGGTGATCAACTCCGGCTTGATCGGCTCGGCGTAGATCTGCTGCATCCGCGCCGTGGCCGCCAACTGGTCGTCGATGTCGGCTAGCTCGACCAGCAACGGCTCGGGATCGTCGTAGCGGGTCCACAGCCCCTCGAGGTTCAATACCCCGAGTCCGCCCAACCGTCCGATCTCGATCGCCGTCGCCGGCGACATGATCGAGTCCATCGGGGCGGCGATCAGAGGGAAGTCGAAGGTGAGCGCATCGATCCGCCAGTTCAGGGAGACCTCCTCGGCCCCGCGGGTACGGCGCGACGGCACGATCGCCACGTCGTCGAGCGAATAGGCACGGTGGGCGCGTTTGCTGCGGCCGATGTCGATCATGTCAGTGGTCCCCTGGCTCAGCGGTTGTAGTTCGGTGCTTCGACGGTCATCTGGATGTCGTGCGGGTGCGACTCACGCAGCCCCGCCGAGGTGATCCGGACGAACCGTCCCTTGGCGTGCAGCTCGGGGATGGTGTGCGAGCCGGTGTAGAACATCGACTGCCGCAGACCGCCGACGAGTTGATAGGCGACCGCACCGAGCGGACCGCGATAGGGCACCTGTCCTTCGATGCCCTCCGGGACCAGCTTGTCGTCGCTGGTCACATCACCTTGGAAGTAACGGTCCTTGGAGTACGAGGCCTTGCGCCCGCGGGCGGCCATCGCGCCCAGCGAACCCATCCCCCGGTAGGTCTTGAACTGCTTGCCGTTGATGAAGGTCAACTCACCGGGGCTCTCGTCACAACCGGCCAGCAGACTGCCCAGCATCACCGCATCGGCACCGGCCACCAGGGCCTTGGCGATGTCCCCGGAGTACTGCAGCCCGCCGTCGCCGATCACCGGCACCCCGGCCTCCCGGCAGGCCCGGGCCGCATCGTGGATCGCGGTCACCTGCGGTACGCCGACACCGGCCACCACCCGGGTGGTGCAGATCGATCCCGGCCCGACACCGACCTTCACCGCATCGGCCCCGGCATCGCACAGCGCCTTGGCCCCGGCATAGGTCGCGACATTCCCACCGACCACGTCGACACCCTCGGCCAGCGGCTCGGCCTTCAGCTTGCTGATCATGTCCAGCACTCCGCGGGCGTGGCCGTTGGCGGTGTCGACGATGAGCAGATCGACCCCCTCCTCGACCAGTGCCATCGCACGTTCCCAGGAGTCACCGAAGAATCCCACTGCGGCACCCACCCGCAGCCGGCCCTGATCGTCCTTGGAGGCGTCGGGGTACTTGTCGGACTTCACGAAGTCCTTCAACGTGATCAGCCCGGTCAGCCGGCCCTCGCCATCGACCAGCGGCAGCTTCTCGATCTTGTGCTGGGCCAGCAGGCCCATCGCCTCGTCCGGGCTGATTCCCTGGCGGCCGGTGACCAGTGGCATCGGGGTCATCACCTCGCGTACCGGCCGGGAGGCGTCGGTCTCGAAGCGCATGTCCCGGTTGGTGACGATGCCGAGCAGGCGGTTGTCGGGGTCGACCACCGGAATGCCGGAGATCCGGTAGTGGCCGCAGAGTTCGTCGGCCTCGCCGAGGGTGGCATCGGGGCCGATGGTGATCGGCTCGTCGATCATCCCGGCCTCGGAACGCTTGACCTGGTCGACCATGGCCGCCTGGTCGGTGATCGACAGGTTCCGGTGCAGGATGCCGATCCCTCCCTCGCGGGCCATCGCCACGGCCATCCGGGTCTCGGTGACGGTGTCCATCGCCGAGGAGAGCAGCGGGATCCGTACCCGGATGTTCTTCGAGACCCGCGACGAGGTGTCGGCCTCGCTGGGGATCACATCGGTCTCGTTCGGCTGCAGCAGAACGTCGTCGAAGGTCAGACCGAGAGTGGCGAACGGCACAGGTACGCCGGAGGGAGAAAGCTGATCGTCGGACACCCCCTCATGGTAATGCCCGGCGCCCGATGACCCCGATTCGGCCGCAGTCCGGCCCGAGTTGCCCCCGTCACCGGAATCCGTATGATGACTTGCACAAAGTGTCAATCCCTCAATCCAAGGTCCGCCGTGCCCGACCAGATCGCCATCACCCGCCACCGCCCGCTCTACGAGATCAAGGCGAACCTGTTCAAGGCCCTTGCCCACCCGGTGCGGATCCGGGTCCTCGAACTGCTCTGCGAGACCACCGAACCCCTACCGGTGAGCCGATTGCTGACCGAGACCGGGCAGGAGGCGACCGTGCTGTCCCAACACCTCGGAGTGCTCCGGCGCCACCACGTGGTCACCAGCCGGCGGGTCGGCAATGCCGTGTTCTACCAGCTGGCCGATCCCTCCATCGCCGATCTGCTGGTCACCGCCCGCAGCTTCCTGAACAGCCTGCTGACCGAACGCAGCGCCGATGCCGCTGCGCTGGCCGACCTCCCCCCGGTGCATCGCCGATGAGCCCGTCACGTGCGGCATCGGCAGCCGTTCGTACCGGCACCGAGGCGGTGCGACGGCTGCTGCCCCGACGCGCCGACTACGCCGGGCTGCGACGCAGCTGGCGCTCCGATGTGCTGGCCGGCATCACCGTCGGCGTGGTCGCCCTGCCGCTGGCCCTGGCCTTCGGCATCAGCTCCGGGGTGGGCGCCGCGGCCGGACTGATCACCGCGGTCGTCGCCGGGCTGATCGCCGCGATCTTCGGCGGCTCCAACGTCCAGGTCTCCGGCCCGACCGGGGCGATGGCGGTGATCCTGGCCCCGATCGTCGCCGAACACGGCATCTCCAGCCTGGCCCTGGTCACCGTGCTGGCCGGCATCCTGGTGCTGTTGCTCGGGATCTTCCGGCTCGGCCGCGCGGTCACCTTGATCCCCTGGCCGGTGATCGAGGGGTTCACCCTCGGGATCGCCGCGATCATCTTCCTGCAACAGGTTCCTGCCGCCTTCGGCGTCGACACTCCGGCAGGGATGCGTACCCTGCCCGCAGCCTTGCACGTGGTGACCACCGCCGACTGGTCGCTGGCCGTCCGGACCCTCGCCGTGGTCGCCGCAGTCGCGCTGCTCATGATCGTGCTGCCACGGATCCGGGCCGGATTCCCCGCCAGCCTGGCAGCGGTCGTGGTGGTCACCGTGGTCGTCCAGTTCGCCTCCGTACCGGTGCCGCGGATCGGTGCCCTGCCGACCGAGCTGTCGACCCCGGCCCTGCCGAATTTCGATCCGGTGATGGTGCAGTCCCTGGCCGGTGCAGCCCTGGCGATCGCCGTACTGGCCGCCATCGAGTCCCTGCTCTCGGCCCGGGTGGCCGCCTCGATGGCACCGACCGGCCCCTACGACCCCGACCGGGAGCTCACCGGGCAGGGATTGGCCTCGGTCGCCTCCGGGCTGTTCGGCGGGATGCCGGCCACCGGTGCGATCGCCCGGACCGCGGTGAACGTCCGTTCCGGTGCCCGTACCCGGGTCGCGGCGGTGACCCACTCCCTGTTGCTGCTCGGTGTGGTCTACCTGGCGACCGGCCCGGTCGCGGCGATTCCGCTGGCCGCCCTGTCCGGGGTACTGATGGTGACGTCGTTCCGGATGGTCTCGGCCACGACGATCCGGCAGATCCTGCGCTCCACCCGCTCCGATGCGCTGATCTTCGTGGTGACCGCCGTGGTGACGGTCTGTTTCGACCTGATCGAGGCGGTGCAGATCGGGATCCTGATCGCCGCCTTACTCGCCCTGCGCGGAGTTGCCGGCCGGAGCACGGTGGAACGGGAGGAACTGCCCGGTGAGCACCATCGCGGAGATGAACGGATCGCCCTGTACCGGCTGGACGGTTCGATGTTCTTCGGTGCCGCCGACCGGCTGGCCACCGGGATCGCCGACCAGGCCCATGCCGCCGACGCCGATGTGGTGATCATCGCCATGTCCCGGTTGGGGATGCTGGATGCGACCGGTGCGAACAGCCTCGCCCAGCTGGTCCAGCAGCTGGAGGCGCGCGGCCTGACGGTGTTGATCAAGGGGGTACGCCCGGAGCATCGTGCCCTGCTGGACCGGGTCGGGGTGCTGGACAGCCTGCGGCACCCGAACCACCTGCTGGACAGCCTGGACGCCGCCGTGGCCCACGCGCGTTCCCATGTCGCACGTCTGCGTACCGGCGCGCCGGGGACCAGCGACTCCTGAGCGGGGGGTACGGACCGGCTCAGAGTGCGATGCAGATGTTCTTCACCTGGGTGTAGGCCCAGATCGCGTCCATCCCCTTGCCCCGGCCGTACCCGGACCGTTTCATGCCGCCGAACGGGATCTCCACCCCACCCGCGACACCGTAGGTGTTGACGAACACCTGTCCGGCCCGGATCGCCCCGGCCACCCGGTGGGCGGTGGACAGATCGGAGGTCCACACTCCGGCCACCAAGCCGTAGGGGGAGTCATTGGCCAGTGTGACCGCCGCGGCCTCGTCGTCGAAGGCGGTGACGGCCAGCACCGGGCCGAACACCTCCTCGGTGAAGATCTCCATGTCCGGGGTGACCTCGGTGATCAGCGTCGGTTCGACGTACCACCGGTCGGGAAATGCCTCCGGCGCGCCGCCGCCGGTCACCACCCGGGCACCGTCGGTGCGGGCCGTCTCGATCATCGACAACGCCCGCTGCAGCTGCTGGGGTGCGACCACAGGCCCCAGATCGGGGTCCTCGAGGCCCGGACCGATGCTGAGGCCGGCGAAGGCCGCGGCCACCCGGGTCACCAGTTCGTCGTGGATCTCGCGTTGCACCAGCAGCCGCGAACCGGCCGAGCAGCTCTGCCCGGCGTTCTGGATCAGCGCCTTCACCACCGCCGGTACGACCCGCTCGAGATCGGCGTCGGCGAAGACCACATTCGGTGACTTCCCACCGAGTTCCAGTTCCACCGGGACCAGTCGTTCGGCGGCCGCCTTGGCCACGATCGTGCCGGTGGCCGCCGAACCCACGAAGGTCACGTGGGCGATCTCGGGATGCTGCACCAGGGCGGCGCCGGCCTGCCCGTGCCCGGTGACGATGCCGACCATCCCCTCGGGGATGCCTGCCTGCACTGCGAGTTCGGCCCAGCGCAACGGGGTCTGCGAGGCGAGTTCGGAGGGTTTCAGGACCACCGCATTGCCGCCGGCCAGGGCGGGTGCGGCAACCCGGGTGATCATCTGCAGGGGATAGTTCCAGGGGATGATCTGCCCGCAGACACCCCAGGGCTCGCGGACCGTGAAGTCGACCGTCTCCGGGCCCAGCGGGATGCTGCGGCCCTCCAGCTTGTCGCAGGCACCGGCGTAGAAGTCCAGATAGCGCGTGCTGACCGCGACATCGGCCCGTGCCTGGGCCAGTGGTTTGCCGGTGTCGCGAGTCTCGGTGCGGGCGAGCTCCTCGGCATGCTCGGCCAACAGCTCCCGCAGTCGCCGCAGTGCCTGAGCCCGGTTCACCGGGAACCGCCACTCGTGGCTGGTCCGGTACGCCGCAGCTGCGGCGTCGACGACGGCAGCGATCTGCTCGGCGTCCATCTCGACCACCTCGGCGAAAGCCTGCCCGGTGGCCGGATCGATCGCGGGGAAGGTGCTCACAGGTCACGACCCCCGTCGACGTTCAGGGCGATCCCGGTGACGTAGCGGGCATCGTCGGAGGCCAGGTAGGCCACCGCGGCAGCGATGTCCTCGGCGTCGATCGCCGTACCGAGCGGGATCGTCGCCGCCATCTTGTCCAACAGCTCGTCCTCGGCCGCGAGCCCGAACTCGCTCAGCATCGGCGTCTTCACCGCGACCGGGTTGATCGCATTCACCCGGATCCGGTCGGTGGCCAGCTCCAGGGCCAGCTCGCGGGTGAGCCCGAGGACACCGCTCTTGGCCGCGGCATAGGCCGACAGCCCGGGCCGGGGGTGGACCGCCGAGGTGGAGGCGGTGGCGATGATCACTCCGCCACCGCGTCGACGCATGGCCGGGACGACCGCCTGGGCACCGAGGAAGAAGGCGGTCAGATTCACCGCGATCAACGCATCCCACTCACCCCGCGTCACTTCTGCCAAGGGTTTGGCCGCCTGGGCCAGACCGGCGTTGTTGTGGAAGATGTCGACCCCGCCGAAGGTTTCGACGGTCCGCTCCACCGTGGCCGCCAGTGCTTCGGCGTCGGTGACATCGGTGAGGCTGGCGATCGCCCGCTGCTCCCCCGCCAGCGCAGCGGTCGCCTCGGCACCGGCGAGATCTCGATCCGCAGCGACCACCCGGGCTCCCTCGGCGGCAAGCCGCAGGCAGGTGGCGCGGCCGATGCCGGATCCGGCACCGGTGACGATCGCCACCTTGTCCTGCAGTCGGCCGGCCACGGGCCGGGGTGTCGCTGTCGTTGTCGTCCCATTCATCGATGACCACCTTTGTCACGTGAGGTCCTTGCCGCGGCGCTGGGCGGCGCTGCACGGCTCATCATGCCGGGTCCGCCCGGGGCGGGGAGATCGGCATCCTGCCGGCGAAGGCAGGCCAGACATAGGCGGCCTGGACGAGCACGATCGCCACGGCGAACCCGATCAGCGCCTGGGCCAGCAGCGGAATGATCCCGATGTACTCGGCCATCGAGAGATAGACCAACATCAAGATCATCACCGTCACCAGCGCGCGTTCGGCCATCGGCCCGAATCGGGCCAGGGCGAAGAAGCACACACCCCAGGCCAGGTACCAGCCGTGCAGCACCGCACCGGTCAGGGCCAGCGCCAGCATCGTGCCCACCAGTACCCGCCAGGGGTCGCGCGATCCGTACCGGATCAGCAATCCGATCACCAGCGCTGCCAGCACGAACCGTCCCAGCCACAGCGCCACCGCACCGGGTACCCCCAACTGGGTCAGGACACTCACCGGGGCCGGACTGGGGACCGAACCCGGGGTGCTGAGCGAGTACAGCCAGCCGAGGCCGAACCCGAGTGCGTAGGAGACCGCCACCAGGGTCAGGATGGACACCGCCGCAGTCACCGCCACCGGGAGCAGGCAGCGTCGGGCGTCGGCGACGACCGCGGACCAGCCGCGCCAGTCGGGATCGACCGAGCTGTGGTGCAGCCGCTGGACGATCAGCAGGGCGATCCCCAGACCGGCGAGGGCGGCCGGCTGTTTCACCGCCACGGCCAGTCCCAGCAGCACCGGCGCTCCGAGCAGCGGCCAGCGACCGGCCACCGCCCACCAGAGGGCGGCGGCCACCAACCCGACCATCAGGGCGTCGTTGTGGGCACCGCCGAGCTGGTGGACGACGACGATCGGGTTCAGCAGGCAGAACCATCGGGCGGGCCCCACCGCGACCCCGGCCGCCCGTGCAAGTCGCGGCAGACACAGACCGAGCAGGACGACTCCGAGCACTGCCGGCAGCCGCATGGCCACCACCCCCCAGTAGGGATGGAAACCGGTCACACCGGCGGCCAGCCAGGTGGTGATCAGGTGCAGCGCCGGGTAGACCGCGGTCGACCCCTGCCAGACCCCGTCCACCTGGTCGGAGTACGGACCCGGCAGGGCGGACAATCCGACCAGGTAGGGATTCGCTCCCTGCTGGACGGTCCAGGCCTGATCGGCGTACAGGTAGGGATCGTTCGACATCACCGGCGGTACGAACAGCAGCGGCAGCGCCCAGAGGCCGAGCACCGACCAACTGTTGATCGGCCGGGTCGAGCACATCTCCGGCCGTAGCAGCAGCCAGCCGAGCACACTCAGCAGCACGCCGACGACCACCGCTGTCTGACCGGTCTGCAGGGGTATGGGCAGGAGGCCGAACACCGGGCTGGTCGTCGGCAGGAAACCCGGGGTGAACATCGCCACCCCGAGGACCAGACTGCCGAGGAGACCGACCAGCACACCGGGCACCCAGCTGGGCGTGACGGGCGGGGACGGGTGCTGAACCGACCGGGGTTGGGCTGCGGACATCGGGCCCATCATGGCAGAGCCCGGCAGCGCCTCGAGCGATCCAACGGCCGAGGCGCGGTGATCCCGGCTCAGCCGACCTCTGCCCGGACCGTTTCGGCAAACGAGGTGTCGCCGAAATCGAAGTCGTCGGCGAGCAGCTTCGCCGGTACGGCCCGTTGCGAGGCCAGCAGCAGTTCGTCGACGAAGTCGGTGCCCATCAGCACCCGGATCGGCAACAACGGGGTGGGGATGATCGCCGGACGGTGGACCGCCGCGGCGAGGGTACGGGTGAACTCCCGATTCGTCACCGGCGTCGGGGCGGACAGGTTCACCGGCCCGGAGAGCTGGGAGCCGAGCAGATGCACCTGGGCGCGGACATGGTCTGCCAGGGAGATCCACGGCATCCACTGCCGACCCGACCCCAGGCGTCCGCCGGCACCGAGCCGGAAAATGGGGGCGAGCGAGCCCAGCAGCCCGCCGGATCCGGAGAGCACCAGGCCGGTCCGCAGCGACACCACCCGCACCCCGTTCGGGGCGGTTGCGGCCAGCTGCTCCCACTCCTCGACCAGGTCGGGCAGGAATCCCTCGCCCCGGACATGCTCCTCGGTCAGTTCGGCGTCACCGGCGGTGCCGTAGTAGCCGACGGCCGAACCGCAGAGGAAGGTCTGGCACCGGGGTGCGTCGGCCAGTGCGGCGACCACTGCGGAGACTGGCTCGATCCGCGAGCTGCGCAACAGCTCGCGGCGCCTGTCGGTCCACGGCCGGCCCGCGATACCGGCACCGGACAGGCAGATGACGGCATCGACGTCGCTCAGTCCCGGTCCGTCGATCCAACCCGATCCCGGCTCCCACTGGCGCTGCCCCGGCTGCTCGGCCGGATGCCGTACCAACTGCACCGGTTCGTGCCCGGCCTGGCCCAGGGCCTGCAGCAGGGCCGTCCCGATCAGGCCGGAACCACCGGCCACGGCCACCCGCAGTGTGCGCTGCTCATCCATGGCTCGACCCTACGTGCCCGGACCGACATCGCCGGCCCACGGGATGAGGGACCGGACAGGAAAAGGCGCATGGCGCCGGACCGTGCGGTCCGACGCCATGCGCCGTGTTCACCCGGGATCACCGGGTTTCGGGTCAGCTCAGTGGCTGTGCCCGGCGGGTTCGTCGTCGTCCTCCGGCTTCTCGGCCACCAAGGTCTCGGTGGTGAGCAGCAGGGAGGCGATCGAGACCGCATTGGCCAGGGCCGAGCGGGTGACCTTCACCGGGTCGATGACGCCGGAGCCGATCAGGTCGCCGTACTCACCGGTGGCGGCGTTGTAGCCCTCACCGGGTCCCAGCTCGGCAACCTTCGAGACCACCACGTAGCCCTGTTCGCCACCGTTCTCGGCGATCCAGCGCAGCGGCTCGACGACCGACTTGGCGACGATCCGTACGCCGACGGCCTCGTCACCGGTCCGGTCGGTCTTGTCCAGCACCTTCGCAGCGTGGATCAGGGCTGCGCCGCCGCCGGCGACGATGCCCTCCTCGATGGCTGCCCGGGTGGCCGAGACCGCGTCCTCGATGCGGTGCTTGGTCTCCTTCAGCTCCACCTCGGTGGCCGCACCGACCTTGATCACGCAGACACCGCCGGCGAGCTTGGCGACCCGCTCCTGCAGCTTCTCGCGATCCCAGTCCGAATCGGTGTTCTCGATCTCCTTGCGCAGCTGCGCCACCCGTCCCTCGACCGCAGCGGCATCGCCGGCACCGTCGATGATGGTGGTGTCGTCCTTGGTGACGATGACCCGACGGGCCCGCCCCAGGGAGTCCAGACCGACCTGGTCCAGCTTCATCCCGAGATCGGAGGTGATCACGGTTCCGCCGGTCAGGGTGGCGATGTCCTCGAGCATGGCCTTGCGGCGATCACCGAAGGCCGGGGCCTTCAGTGCGACCGAGGAGAAGGTGCCCTTGATCTTGTTCACGACCAGGGTCGACAGCGCCTCACCCTCGACGTCCTCGGCGATGATCACCAAGGAGCCGTTGGCCGCGATGACCTTCTCCAGAACGGGAAGCAGGTCGTTCATCGAGCTGATCTTCGTCTGCGAGATCAGGATGTAGGGATCGTCCAGGACGGCCTCCATCCGATCGGTGTCAGTCACGAAGTAGGGCGACAGGTAGCCCTTGTCGAACTGCATACCCTCGGTGAACTCGAGCTCGGTGCCGAAGGTCTGGGACTCGTCGACGGTGATCACACCGTCCTTGCCGACCTTGTCGAAGGCATCGGCGATCAGGGCGCCGATCTTCTCGTCCCGGGCCGAGATGGTGGCCACATGCGCCATGTCCTGGGTGGTCTGCACCTCACGAGCATTGTTCTTCAGCTCGTCGGTGACAGCCGCCAGGGCGGCATCCATGCCCCGCTTCAGGGCGATCGGGTTGGCGCCGGAGGCGACGGCCCGCAGGCCTTCGTGCACCAAGGCCTGGGCGAGCACCGTGGCGGTGGTGGTTCCGTCACCGGCGATGTCGTTGGTCTTGGTGGCGACTTCCTTGGCCAGCTGGGCGCCCATGTTCTCGTACGGATCGTCGAGCTCGACGTCACGGGCGACGGTCACGCCGTCGTTGGTGATGGTCGGCGCGCCCCACTTCTTGTCCAGCACGACGTAGCGGCCCTTCGGGCCGAGCGTCACCTTGACTGTGTTGGCGAGGATGTCGACGCCACGCTCCAGTGAGCGCCGCGCCTCCTCGTCGAACTGAAGGGTCTTTGCCATGGTGTGGGATTCCCCTTACTTGTTGACGACCGCGAGGATGTCGCGGGAGTTGAGCAGCAGGAGGTCCTTGCCGTCGTACTTGACCTCGGTGCCGCCGTACTTGCTGAAGATCACGACATCGCCCTCGGCGACATCGGACGGGATGCGGTTGCCCTTGTCATCGACCCGGCCCGGACCGACCGAGAGGACCTTGCCCTCCTGCGGCTTCTCCTTGGCGGTGTCCGGAATGACCAGGCCTGAAGCGGTGGTCTGCTCGGCCTCCAGCGGCTCCACGAGCACGCGGTCCTCGAGCGGCTTGATCGTTGCCACGACTAACCCCTTTCACGGGTGTGAATGTGTCTGTCTACCTGTCGACCCGACGATGTCGTCGCGGGTGCCACCACCGGATCTTGTTGGCACACTCCCACGGAGAGTGCCAACTACGAATCTAGGCCCTGATTAGCACTCGGTCAAGCCGAGTGCCAAAGTATCGAGGTCCTTCGTCACAGCCCACGTCCGAGCAACGATCGACGACCGGCAAGCATTCCGGGCAGCCGTCAGAGCCGGTCCACCACGACCGCCACCGCACCCTCCGCGGTCGGGGTGAGGATCAGCGTGGCTGCACCCGTTCCCCGGGGACGCAATCGACGACGCAGTTCGGCCGGGTCGACCTCCACCCCTCGCTTCTTGATCTCCACGGTGCCGATCCGATGCTGCCGTACCCAGGACCGCAACAGCTTCTCCTTCAGCGGCAGCACCTCCCGTACCTGGAAGCTGCGTGCCCAGGGTCGACCCTCCCCTTCACCGGTGAGATAGGCGATGCCCGGGGACAGGCGCGCCCAGCCGTGGGCCGCAGCCAGGCTGTCGACCGCCCGGGCGGCGATCACCGCCGGGTGCGGTTCATGGATCCGGTCCTGCAGCGCCGACAGCGGAGCCGGGCCGGCCGCGGTTGGCCGGAACTCCTCGGCCGTACCGTCGGCGGCCAGCAGCGTCACCGCACGCCGCCCGGGATCGGCCAGCCGCCCGGTGAGGACGGTGAGCTCGACCGCGTCGTTGCCGATCCCGACCCAGTGAGCCTGCCAGTCGTCGGCGAGCAGATCATGGGGTGCCCCCGGACCCAACTTCACACAACCGCCCGGCGCCCGGTCGAGCAGGGCCGTGACCGTCGCCCACGACGGTGACAGGTCTTCGATCCGCCAGCTGCGCCGGGCCCCGGCCCGTCGGGCTGGATCGCAGTAGACGAGCTCGTCGGTGAGGGTGAGGTCGGCGCCATCGGCCCGTTCCACCTCGACCCCGAGGTTGGCCGAGGCCAGGACCGCGGTCACCGGGTCCAGCTCGACCGGGCGTATCCGCAGCCCCGCATCGAGCAGCGCGAGGGCATCGATCCCCAACCCGCAACCGAGATCGGCCACCTTCGCTGCCGGTGCCGCAGCGGCGATCAGACCGGCTCGCCACCGTGCCAGCACCGGCCGGGTCGCCTGTTGCAGACCCGCATCGGTGAGGAACAACCGCTGCGCCAGCGGCCCCAGTTTCGTCTCGCCCTTGCGGCGCAACGCGATCTGCTGCAATGCCGCAGCCGCCAGATCGGCGGGGAAGTGGGTACGCAGGGCCGCGGCCGCAGCCAGTGACGTCGGATCGGGCTGCGCGGCGGCCACCGCCAGGGCCCGGGCGCCGTCTTCGCTGACCAGGAGTTCGGCGGTGGGCTGATCCATGTCTCCGAGACTAGGGCCACCACGACCGGGGCCACCACGACCGGGCCACCGACGGAGCAGCCGCCCTGAGCCGATAGGCGACCGCTAGCCTGAACCCGGTGAGTCCCCTGATGTTGATCACCTGCTGCGCCGTGGTGATCCTCGGCGCGGCGCTGCAACGTGTCGCCGGGATGGGCATGGGGCTGGTCGCCGCACCGATGCTGACGTTGTTGCTGGGTCCGCTGGTCGGGGTGACGATGAGCAATTCCGTGGCGGTGGTGGCGGCGACCCTGGTGATGCTGGCGACCCACCAGCACGTGGACTGGCGACGGTGGCTGCAGATGGCGCCCCTGCTGTTGATCGGGACGGCCGCCGGCACGCTGGCGGTCGACCGGATCAGCATCGCCTGGTTGGACGTGCTGGTCGGGCTCAGCGTGCTGCTGGCATTGTTCGTCAGTTTCCTGATGGCACGGACTGCGACGGTACGGGGTGGTCGCCCGCTCGCCATGGGCGCCGGTTTCGCGGCCGGTTTCATGAACACCACCTCCGGTGTCGCCGCGCCGGCGCTGACCGCCTACGGACTGGCGATCAAATGGGAGCAGCGCTCGTTCGCCGCCACCTTGCAACCGACCTTCCTGGTCGCCAACGTGGCCTCACTCGTGGCCAAGGCCGGAACCGGTGCCGTGCCGCTGACCAGCCTGCCCGCCTGGTGGGCGACCCTGATCCTGCTGGCGGCCGTCCCGGTAGGGGTGTTCATCGGTCGGGTGCTACACAGCCGTACCCCGGTCGCGGTGGCCCGCGGGCTGGGGGTCGCGATCGCCCTGATCGGTGGCGTGGTGGCCGCGGTACGTGGCTTCATCGCGATCTGAGGCCTGTGATCCGAGCCTGTGATCCCGGGGCCTGCGACCTCAGGCCTGCGATCAGCCGAGGCCCGTGATCAGCCGACGGCGGCCGCTCGGTCGGCGGCACAGTCGGCACACCACCCCCAGAACGTCACCTCGGCCTCGTCGATCACGAAACCGGGGGTCTGTTCCGGTCCCAGACAGGGTGCGGTGCCGATCTCGCAGTCGAGGTCGACGATCGTGCCGCAGCCGCGACAGACGAGGTGGTGGTGATTGTCCTCGGTCTGCAATTCGTACCGCGCAGGCGAACCCGCCGGTTCCACCCGGCGGACCAACCGGGCACCGTGCAGCACCCGCAGGACGTCGTAGACGGCCTGGGTGGAGACGGCGGTCCGCGAACGGACCGTGGCCAGGATCTCGTCGACCGACTGGTGAGGTTGATCGTGCAGGACCTGCAGGACGGCAGCGCGCGGACCGGTCACCCGAAGGCCGGCGTCACGGAGAATCGCTGCTGTGTCCACGCCCTCCATGGTACGCCCGAACTGGAATCACTCCAATCTGAGGGCAGCCTCCGAGTGTCCGACCGTGGGTGACCGGCCGATCAGGGGGTCCGGGGCAACAAGGCCGCCTCGGCCCGACCTTCCGCGCTGACCGAACCGATACCGATCGCAGCGAGGAAGACCGTCGGTGAGCTCACCTCGGTGACGACCCGGATCCGGGCATCGGCGACGCTCACCCGGCCTTCGACTCCGGCATCACCGAGTGCCTGCCGGGCGGCATGGCCGGCCCGCGCGGCGTCGAACGCACCCACCAGACTGCCGGCCGCACCGGCATCGGCACCGGCTCGCGCTGCTTGCAGGGCGATCGCCTCGGCCCGTTGTTGGGCGGCGAGCTGCCGGCCGCCGTCGACCACCAGCCCCAGCAACAACACCACCATCGTCATCGACGAGGCCAGCAGCACACTGGCCGACATACCGCGCTGATCCCGAACCGGTCGCCACCGGCTGCTCCGGCGGTTCATTCCCGCCCCCGGTACCGATCCAGGGCCGCGGCTCCCTGCTGCTCGACGATCACCGTGCCCAGCGGCAGCCCGAGATCCGCGGTCCGCAAGCGGCAGGCGACACTCACCCGGACCTGGGCGGGTTGTCCTGCCGGTACGGCGAAACCCGAGGTGTCGACGACGACCGTGACGCCTTCGCAGCGCAGCCCCGAACTGGCGAGATTTGCCTGCGCCACCGAGGTCGCATCGGCCCGGGCGATCGCCGCGCTGCCGGCCAGCGAGGCCGCCCTGGCGGCCGAACCGGCGCTGGCCTCGACCGCCGTCGTGGCCAGCGCGTACCGCGACCAGACGACCACCATCGCGAGCAGCGCGACCAGGACCGGGAGCAGGATCACCGCCTCGGTCGAGAGGGCGAAACCGCGCTGAGTTCGACGGCGCTTCGATCGCGGCACGAGCCGGGTGCCGGTCATCGGCCGACCACCCGTTCCCGGGGCATGGTCGCGGTCTCGCTGATCACACCCACTCCGGGAAGCAGCACCACCGACGGGGCGACGCCCCGAACGGTGACCCGTACCTCGGTGACCCCTCGCTGGACCTCGATGCTGGCGTGTTCCAGCCCGCCGCGTTCGGCGATCCGCTCACCGGCCGAGGTGGTGATCGCGGCGTCGTGGCCGCGATTGTGCTCCGCGGTCAGCTGGGCGGCGGCGAGGGCGGCATTGCGCGCATGCCAGAACGCCGCGAGCTGGACCAGACCGATCACCAGCAGCAGGAGCAGCGGCAACAGCAGGCTGGCCTCGACCGTGTGCGCCAGACCGCGTTCATTGCGTCTGCCCATGGTGACTCCCTCGCCGGTGCATCGAGTCTCCCCCGAGGACGCCGCGGTGTCCATGGATCCGGCGAGTTGTGAACAGGGATTCGGCGAACCGACCCGGCCCCTCACCTGCGTGATACTCGGGGTGCGGCCCAGGCCACGACGATCACCGTCACCGCGGCCCCGCCGTGCATCACCCGGTCGGCCGACGGTCGCCCCGCCGCGACGAGTCGGGTCAGATGGAGATCCGGGTGACCGGCAGCCCGGGGTCGGCGCCGAAGTCGAGACCGGAGGGTGCGATGCCGGCGGCGGCGAGCCGGGCGCCGACGACGGCGATCATCGCACCGTTGTCGGTGCACAGTCCGGGACGGGGCCGGCGTACCTCCACCCCTGCCTGGGCTGCCCGTTCGGCCAGCAGCGACCGCAGCCGCGAGTTGGCAGCCACCCCACCGCCGATCACCAGGGTGGAGATCTGCTGCTCGGTGCAGGCGTCGATCGCCTTCGCAGTCAGCACATCGGCAACGGATTCCTGGAAACCGGCCGCGACATCGGCCACCGGGATCTCCCTGCCCTCGAGTTCGGCGGTCTCCACCCAGCGCGAGACCGAGGTCTTCAGGCCGGAGAAGGAGAAGTCGAAACGGTGCCTTTCCAGATCGCGCCGCGAGGTCAGGCCGCGAGGGAACCGGATCGCCTTCAGGTCACCCTCGGCAGCGGCTGCGTCGATCACCGGACCACCGGGGTACGGCAGCCCCAGTGCCCGGGCGACCTTGTCGTAGGCCTCCCCGGCGGCATCGTCGATGGTCGAGCCGATCGGCGTGATCGAACGGGTGAGATCGTCCACCCGCAGCAATGAAGTGTGGCCACCGGAAACCAGCAGCGCCATCGACGGTTCCGGCAGCGGACCGTGGTCGAGGATGTCCACGCCGACGTGACCGACCAGGTGGTTCACCCCCCACAGCGGTTTGCCGGTGGCCAGCGCCAGCGCCTTCGCCGCGGCGATGCCCACCACCAGCGCACCCATCAGACCGGGACCGGCGGTGACGGCGATCCCGTCGAGTTCGGACAGATCGACATCGGCGGCGGCCAGCGCCCGCTGCAGTGTCGGGCGCAGCGCCTGCAGATGGGCACGGGAGGCGACCTCGGGGACGACTCCACCGAAACGGACGTGCTCGTCGACGGAGGAGGCGACCTCGTTGGCGAGCAGTTCACCGCCGCGGACGATCCCGACCCCGGTCTCGTCGCAGGAGGTCTCCAGGCCGAGGATCAGCGGCTCACCCATGTTCCCTCCCGGTTCCGGTTCGATCGCACACCGGTCGGTTCATGATCACCGCATCGATGCCCCCGGGATAGTAACCGCGACGCCTCCCGATCTCGCTGAATCCGAGCCCGGCATAGAGTTTGCGGGCGGGCAGGTTGTCGGCGGCCACCTCCAACCACAGTTCGTCGACCGTGTCCGGCAACCGGCCGGCCGCCTCGTTGATCAACAACTGCGCGATGCCCTGACGTCGGTGATCGACATCGACGACGATCCGATTCAGTTCGGCGACATCGCTGATCCGAATGGCGATCACCCCCGCCACCGACGGGCCGGTGGCCTCGGCCAGGCGGACCAGCCGGTCCTCACCGTCCACCTCCTCGGACCAGGCACGTTCGGACCATCGCTGGGCCGCGGGAAATCCGGTGAGCTCCAAGTCCATCAGGGCCGGAAGATCGTTCGGGCCGACGGCCCTGGTTGCGAGTCCGGTCCGTTGTGGATCGACCGGGTTCGGCAGTACTCCCGGGTTCGTCGGTGCGCTCGGGTTCACTGCGGACCTCGCAGACGGATCCGACCGGCGCGGTTGACCAGCGTCGATTTCCGACTGGTGGGGGTCACGGCATCGGCTTGGCGCAGGTAGAGCGGTTCGGGCCCGACCTCGGGGAGTTCGGCACCGATCCGGGCGAGCACCCCGGCATCGATCCTCACCGGTCCGCCCGGAACCGGTTGCCGCTGTGGGGCAAGTGCTGTCCCTGGCCCGGTCACCGGCAATTCGCGCAGGTCGTCGGCCGGCCCCACGGCAGGCCCCTCGAGGCGTACCCCGTCGGCACCGTAGCGGGCCCAGTAGACCTCCTTGCGGCGGGCATCGGCCAGGACCAGGAAATCGGCCGGCGGGTCGATCACCGTGGCCGCGACCGCATCCAGTCCGCAGACCGGGCGGACCTGCGCGCCGACGGCCTCGGCCAGCGCCAGGGCGGTGGCGATCCCGACCCGGAGTCCGGTGAACGGCCCCGGCCCCATGCCGACCACGATGGTGTCGAGATCGGCCGCGGTCACGTCGGCCTCGGCCAGCGCCTCGGCGATCAGCGGCGTCAGCCGTTCGACATGTTGCCGGGAATCGTCGAGCCAGCGCGTCGCCCGTACCTCCCCATCGACAGCGACCCCCACGGCCACCGCAACCGAGGTGTCGATGCCGAGCACGACCCTGCGGCGTGAACCGGTCGGTTCAGACATGTTCGGCCTCACCGATCCGGGCAGCCAGGTCGCGCAATCGCTGCCGGTCCCAGCGTTGTCCGACCGGTTCGGCCAGGACGGTACGCGAGTCATCGGCCTCGACCAGGAAGTCGAGCTCGAGCCGCTGTGGCGCCAACTGTTCGGCCAGCCCCCGTCCCCACTCGATCACGGTCAGCGAACTGCCGAGAGAAGCCTCCAGGTCCAGATCGTCGAGTTCGGCCGCCGATCCCAGCCGGTAGGCATCGACATGCACCAGATCCGGATGCGAGGGCCCGGTGCGGTGGATCCGGGACAGCACGAAGGTCGGCGAGATGACGTCCTCGCCGACACCGAGCCGGTCACCGATCCCCTGGGTCAGGGTGGTCTTGCCCGCACCCAGCCCCCCGGTCGCGATGATCACGTCACCGGGTTCGGCCAGATCGGCCAGTTCCCGGCCCAGGGCTTTCATCGCCTCGGCATTCGGTACGCGGATCGCCACCGGCAGGTCGGTCACCCAGACCCCGCCGTCGGCGTGCTCCTCGGCCAGCCGGTACCCGCGCCGCTGCCACCATCGGGCCAGTTCGGGGAACTCGGATCGGACGAACAACCGGGCAGAGCGGAACCCCGCCCGGGCGGCCAGGCCCTGGGCCCCGGCGACCATCTCCGAGGCCAGGCCGTGACCCTGGAACTGCGGGTGCACCGAGACCCGGGTGAGGACAACCTCGCCCTCCGGGGTCGGTGCCAGGACGATCCCGCCTGCCGGACGGCCGTCGACCCGGGCGATCACCCCACTGCCCTCGGCCAGGGCGGCCGCGACGCTCTGCGGGGTCTCCGACAGCGCCGCCGGCGGCGGGTCGACCGGTCCACGGGCGGCGAAGGCGGCATGCATCACCGACACCAGGTCGGCGGCGTCGGCCGGCACCGCCTCGGCGATCTGCAGACCGGACCGGCCGATCTCCGGGGTGGTCGAACTGTCTTCGGGCACCGGACGATTGTAGTGCGCGCGGCAGCCCCGGCAGGCGAGGTACGAACAGCGGCCGCAGGTACCCGAAACTGCACGCAGCTGAGCCGCCGACCAGAACCGCGGCCACCGACGTGGCAGCATGTGGGCCAAATGCCTCTGACTGCCGATGAGATCGAGCGCAGTGCCCTCGAGATCCTGGACCGCTACGGACTGGGCGACCTGTCCATGCGCCGGATCGCCACCGGTCTCGGGGTGGCGCCGGGGGCCCTGTACTGGCATGTGGCCAACAAGCAGCAGTTGCTGATCGGGCTGGCCCGGCGCATCGTCGGTGACCCCGAACCGCTCGACGGGCCGTGGCAGAGTGCTGTCGGGCAGTGGGCGCGGTCGTTGCGGTCGCGGCTGCTGGAACATCGCGACGGTGCCGAACTGGTTGCCAGTGCCGTGGCGCTGGCCGATCCGGTGGATGCCGATCATCCCGACGCCCTGGCGCCGGCGGCGTCGCTGGGTCGTCTGCTGGTGGCGGCCGGGATGTCGGCCGGCGACGCTGTCGCCGCGGCCGACACGGTGCTCCATTTCACCCTGGGCCAGACGATGGCCTGGCAGTCACGCGCGCAGTTCCGTGAGCTCGGGATCACCGGCCCGGGTGCGGTGAGCGACAGTTTCGACCTCGGGTTGGAACTGATCATCGACGGGATGCAGAATCGGGTCTCGACGACCCAGCGCTGAACGGTGTTGCCGAGTCGTCATCTCGAATTGGTGAAGCTGTCGGCTGGCTGACGTCGGTTGTCGGATCCGGTCGGGTGAGGTGGTGGATGTGAAGGTTGCCATCGTGGCCGAATCGTTCCTCCCCCAGATCAACGGGGTCACCCACTCGGTGCTCCGGTTGCTGGAGCACCTGCGTGATCGCGGACACCAGGCGATCGTGCTCGCCCCGGCCACCACCGGGCGTACCCCACGGCGCTATGCCGGATTCCGGGTCGTGTCGTTGCCGTCGGTGCCGGTGCCGGGCTATCCCTCGGTGCGGGTGGCAGCGACCCCGCAGTGGGTGCTCGAGCGCGAACTCGCCGCCTTCGCCCCCGACGTGGTGCATGTCGCGGCGCCGTTCGTGATCGGCAACTCGGCCCTGCTGGTGGCCCGGCGACTGGGACTGCCCAGCGTCGCCATCTATCAGACCGAGATCCCCAGCTATGCCGCCCGGTACGGTCTGCCGCAGGCCGAGCCCTTGTTGTGGCGATGGGTACGCACGGTGCACCAACTCGCCACGCTCACCTTGGCGCCATCGCGGTACGCCCGTGAACAGCTGACCGACATCGGGGTGCAACGGGTCGGCATCTGGGGCCGCGGTGTCGACTCCGAACGCTTCGACCCCCGCAAACGTGACCCGGCGTTCCGCCGCCGGTACGCACCCCACGGTGAACGACTGATCGGCTATGTCGGCCGGCTGGCCAGCGAGAAGCAGATCGAGGATCTGGCCGTGCTGGCCGATCTGCCGCGGACGAGGACCGTGGTGATCGGTGACGGGCCGCGGCGCGAACAGTTGCAGCGGGCCTTGCCGCGGGCGAGGTTCCTCGGGCAGCTGACCGGTGAGGCCCTGCCCCGGGCCATGGCCTCCCTCGACCTGTTCGTCCATCCCGGTGAGTTGGAGACCTTCTGCCAGACCATCCAGGAGGCCCAGGCCAGTGGGGTCGCACCGATCGCCCCGGCACGTGGTGGACCGTTGGACCTGATCGACTCCAGTCGTACCGGTTGGCTCTACGAACCCGGAGACCTCTCCCAGTTGCGCGCCCGTGCCCGTGACCTGCTCGGTGATGATCACAAACGTTCGCGCTTCGGCGCCGACGCCCGGGCGGCGGTCGAACACCGCACCTGGCCGCTGATGTGTGAGCAGTTGCTCACCTTCTACGCCGAGGCGATCTCGGAGCACCGTTCGACCAGGATCCGCTGAGCCGACCGCACGGCTGGGTATCCGTGCAGCGACGGACCCGTTGCAGGCACCGGCGTCGGCAGGGTCGGCGCCTGCCGAGATGCCGGTGGACCGGAACGCTCGCCGACAGCAGTCGAGCAGGTGTTCAGTCGGTCCGGCGTGCCTTGGCGAACAGGCGTTCCAGGGCGTTGTTCACCTCGGTGTCCTTCTCGATCATGGTCTGGTGACCCGCGCCGTCGAAGATCAGCAGATCGGCCTCGGGAATCGCTTCGGCCAGCACCTCGGTGTGGGCGTAAGGCGTGATCGGGTCACGTCGTGAGCCGACGATCAGCACCGGCACCCGGCAGATGATCGGCAGCGCATCGTGTTCGTCCAGTTCGGTGAAGGCGGGATAGAAGTCGGCGGCGTTCTCCAACGGGAACCGCTGCATCATCGCGTTCACGAACTCGATCTTGCGCTCGGGCACCCGGTCGGTACCGAAACCGATCCTCCGAGTGGCCAGATAGGCGACATCGTTGCCTCGGCTACGGGCTGCGGTGACCACACCGGGCGCCCGCCGCAGGACCGCGGCGAGCCGCGGCACCACCGCGCTGAAGATCGGACCGGGGACACCGGGGATGATCGAGATCTTGGCCATCTGTCCGGAGCTGGTGTTCAGCAGTCCGACCGCGCGTACCTTCCTCCCCGGTCCGAACCATTCGGGTCGACGTCTGGCCAGGTGGAGGATGGCCATCGCTCCCATCGAGTGTCCGACCAGGATGATCGGTCGCTCGGCGGCGGTGGCGGTGATCACCTGCTCCAGGTCGGCACCCAGCTGCGGTACCCGGTCCAGTTCCGGAGCCGAGGTCTGGGATCGCCCGTGTGAGCGTTGATCGAAGAACACGCTGCGATACCTCCCGAGGAAGCGTCGCCGCTGGAAGAACCAGTTGTCCAGATTCAGGGCGTACCCGTGCACCCAGACCACCGTCGGTCGGTCGGGGTGGCGAGGGGCCTCGTCGATCTCGACATGCAGGTCGACACCATCGGGGGTGGTGATCGTCGTCGCGTCGGAGTGCAGCCCGAAGTACTCCTCACTGGAGCGGTCCAATCCGCGCAACCGCCGTCGGGTGATCACGGTGGCGGCGGTGACCGCGCCTCCGGCGGCGACGAGACAGGCTCCGACCAGCCGTACCGGCATCGAACGCCGGCGCTTGCCGAACCTGTCACCGCGGTCACCCATCGGACTCCTCTCCTGCCACCTTCACGATGATCATCGATCGAGGCTCACCCGGGGTACGCGGAGCCCGATCCGGGTGACGATCTCGTAGCCGATGGTGCCGATCTGCCGAGCCCAGTCCTCGGCCCTGGGACCGGCCGGATCGCCGAACAAGGTGACCTCGTCACCGGGACGCTCCTTCGCCTGCGGCCCCAGGTCGACGATGAACTGGTCCATGCAGACGCGGCCCCGTTGGGGAACGATCCGGTCACCCACCCGTACCTGGATCCGGTCACTGCCGGCGACCGGGATGCCGTCGGCGTACCCCAGCGGGACCAGCCCGATGGTCGTGTCCCGGTCGGCGGTCCAAGTCAGCCCGTAGGAGACCGATTCGCCTGCTCGCAACGGTTTCACCGCGATCAACTGCGCCCGCAAGCGCATCGCCGGACGAAGCTCGACTCCGACCGAGGACGCAAGCTCACCATCGGCGGGATCGATGCCATAGGCGCCGATGCCCAGTCGGACCAGGTCATAGCGGATCCCGGGGGTGCCCAGGGCTCCCCCGGTGTTCGCCAGGTGTCGGTACGTCGGCCGCAGGCCGGCCCGGTCGGCGATCGCCAGCGCCTGTTCGAACTCCTCGGTCTGGGCGGCGATGCTGCGATCTCCCGGCAGTTCACCGCTGGCCAGATGCGACCAGATGCCGACCACCTCGATCCGGCCGCTGCGCTCCAGCTCCCTCGCTGCGGCGCACAAGGAGGCCCACTCCTCGGCCGGTGAACCGTTGCGGTGCAATCCGGTGTCGATCTTCAACTGCACCCGGGCCGGGCGGTGCAGCGAGGCCGCCTCGGCCACTCGGTCCAGCTGGGACCTGCGATGCACGGTCAGGTCGATGTCGGCGACCACGAACGGGGTGAGATCGGTCTGCTCGCCATAGATCCAGGCCAGGATCCGGCCCGTGTCACCGGCCTCCCGCAGGGCCAGCGCCTCCTGTGGCGTCGCCACCCCGAGCCAGGCGACTCCGGCCTGCCGCAGCGCGGCGGCCACAGTGGTCATGCCGTGGCCGTAGGCGTCGGCCTTCACCACCACCATCGTCTCCGCCGGTGCCACCAGCGCGCGGATCGCGGCCACATTGTGCCGCAGGGCGTCGAGATCGATCACCGCCGAGGCGGTACGCGGGTCGATCAGGCCGGCAGCGGTTGTCCGTTCGCTCGGTACGGGTGCGGCAGTCATCGATCGATGATCCCTCTCCTGGTGAGTGTCTCGGGGAAGAAGCGTGCCAGATCCTGGGGCGGGTACGGGCCAGGGTGGGCAGCTGCGGTGATCGCCTGCAAGGAGGCGGCGGCCGCGGCCGCGGCCGCCGGGTCCAGCCCGGCGGCCAGCAGGGTGCCGCAGACCCCGGCGAGCACATCGCCGGATCCGGCCTGGCCGGTCCAGGCGGGCCCGGGGATGGCGAGGTGAACCTGGTCGGCATCGGGGGTGAACACGTACTGGTTGGCGCCCTTCAGCAGCACCGTAGCGCCGGTACGGTCGGCGACCGCCCGGCCGGCGGCGATCGGGTCCTGCTCCACCGATCTCCGGTCGCTGTCCAGCAACCGGGCGAGTTCGCCGGCGTGCGGGGTCAGCAGCACGCCGCGGTGCACCCGGCGCTGCCCAAGTGCGGACAGGGCGTCGGCGTCGATCACCGTCGGCAGTTGCTGGTCGAGGATCTGCCCGACCCGTTCCTCGGCATCGGTGCGATCGCCCCATCCCGAACCGAGCAACCAGGCCTGCACCCGTCCCTCACCGAGGGTGACGTTGGGCAGGGCACGGACGATCTCCGCCCCGTCGGCCCGTCCGACGTAGCGGATCATCCCGGCCCCGGACCAGGTGGCGCCGATGCAAGAGAGGACGGCCGCTCCCGGGTACCGCTGCGACCCGGTGTCGATGCCCAGGACCCCGCGGGAGTACTTGTTGTCGCTCGGGCCGGGTACGGGCCAGGAATTCGCCAGGTCGGCCTGCGTCCAGGCGGCCAGAGTTGCCGCTGCCGGTGGGAGGTCGATACCGATGCCGGCGACCTCGACCGCACCGCAGTGCGGGCCCGCCGGGCCCAACAGGTGGCATTGTCGATACCCGCCGAAGGTGACCGTGGAGTTCGCCCGGATGCTGGTGCCGGTGAGCTCACCGGTGTCGGCATCGAGCCCCGAGGGAAGGTCCACGGCCAGCACGACCTGGGCTCCGGCGTTCGCCGCTTCGGCGAGCCGGGCCGGGTCACCCTGCAACCCCGGACGAGCGCCGATGCCGAACATCGCGTCGATGATCAGACCGGGAGCACCGGCGATCCATTGCAGTGCTGCATCGACGTCCAGGAACTCTCCACCTGCCTCGGTGAAGGCGGACCCGGCGGCCTCGTCGCTGGTGCCGAGCACCGCGCAGGCACGTACCCGCTCCCCGGCCGTAGCCAGGCGCTGACCGGCCCAGAGCCCGTCGGCACCGTTGTTCCCGGGGCCGACCAGGATCAGCGTCCCGGTCGGAGAGCCTGCAGCAGGCTGCGTTCCGGGCAGGTGGTCGCGATCACCGCCGCGCAGGTACGTGGTGGCCGCCTTCGCCACCGCATCGGCCGCCCGCTGCATCAACTCGCCGGTGGCCAGCTTCGGGCTCGCCTGCTCGGCGGCTCGGATCTGCGCGACGCTCCATGCGTACCTCATCGTTCCATCTTCGCCCATGGCGCAACCGGGAGGCGGGCGACGGCCCGGGGGATGCGCGAGCTCGGCGGGGCACCTCGGTCGCCGGGCACGCCCGGGCGTCAGCCCCGATCGATCAGACAGTTGCAGGTCGCGACGAACCCACCGGCACCTAACCCACCGGCACCTCTCGCCCCACCGGCACTTCTCGGCCCACCGGCACCCTCAGCCCACCGGCACCCCTCTCGGCCCACCGGCACCTCCCACCGGTCCAGACGATCTCCACCTTCCGGGCCTGCACCTGCTGATGGCTCGACGTGCCCCGGGACCGGCGAGCGTCCGGATCGATCCCGAGACCTCAGGAGTCCAGTCGCTCGCAGATGACATAGGCCGCTGCGATCCCCGCGTCGTGGGAGATCGACAGATGGACCCGATCGACACCGAGTTCGGCGGCGCGGGCCGCGACCGTACCGCTGATCAGGAAACTGGGCCGACCATGGTCATCCTTGGTCACCTCGGCGTCATGCCAGCGCAACCCACCCTCGGACAGCAATGCCTTCGCCAGTGCCTCCTTGGCCGCGAACCGGGCCGCCCGCGACGACAGCGGCAGCGCAACCTCGGCCGGCGTCAGCCAACGGGCGGAGAAACCCGGACGGCGTTGCTCGGCCGCCGCATAGCGATCGATCTGGCAAACGTCGACACCGATACCGATGATCATGATCCGACCCGCAGCTGGTGATCAGCCGACATCGGTCGCACCGATGATCACTCGACGGTGACCGACTTGGCCAGGTTCCGCGGCTGGTCGACGTCGTGGCCCTTCAGGGTCGCCAATTCGCAGGCGAACACCTGCAACGGCACCGTCGCCACCAACGGCTGCAACAGGGTCGAGACCTTCGGCAAGGTGATCAAGGTGTCGGCGTACCCGATCACCTCGGTGTCCCCCTCCTCGGCGAGCACGATCGTCCGCGCACCACGGGCCCGGATCTCCTGCACATTGGAGATCACCTTGTCGTGCAACTGATCCCGGCCCTTCGGCGGCACCACGACGAAGACCGGCAGGTCCTGCTCGATCAAGGCGATCGGACCGTGCTTCAGCTCGCCGGCAGCGAACCCCTCGGCGTGGATGTAGGCCAGTTCCTTCAGCTTCAGCGCACCCTCCAGCGCAACCGGGTAGCCGGCATGCCGACCGAGGAAGAGCACCGAGGGTACGTCCACCAGGTCGCTGGCCAGCTTCATCACCGCACCAAGATCATTCAGCACCTTGGCGATCGCGTCCGGGGTGGCTCGCAGATCCTCCAGCACATTCGCGATCTCGTCGCCGAAGAGTGTTCCCCGCTCCTGGGCGAGGTAGAGACCCAGCAGATAGCAGGCGACCACCTGGGTCAGGAATCCCTTGGTGGAGGCGACACCGATCTCCGGCCCGGCGTGGGTGTAGATCACCGCGTCGGACTCCCGCGGGATCGTCGAACCGTTGGTGTTGCAGATCGCCAGCACCCGAGCGCCCTGCTCACGTGCGTGCCGGATCGCCATCAGCGTGTCCATGGTCTCGCCGGACTGGGAGATCGCCACCACCAGGGTGCGGGAGTCCACGATCGGGTCGCGGTAGCGGAACTCGCTCGCCAGCTCGACCTCACAGGAGATCCGGGTCCAGTGCTCGATCGCGTACTTCGCCACCAGACCGGCATAGTTCGCCGTCCCGCAGGCGATGATGATCACCTTGTTGATCTCCCGCAGGTCGCCGGGCGAGATCGTGGACTCGTCCAGCTTGATCCGCCCCTGCTCGTTCAACCGGTCCAGCAGCGTTGCCGCCACCGCCCCCGGCTGTTCGAAGATCTCCTTGCGCATGAACCAGTCGTAACCGTCCTTCTCCGCCGCGGTCAGATCCCAGTCGACGTGATAGGCACGGGTCGGTGCCGGGTTTCCGTCGTAGTCGGTGACGATCACCTCATCGGCGGTGATCTCCACCATCTGGTCCTGACCGAGCTCGATCGCCTCCCGCGTGTACTCGATGAAGGCGGCGACATCGGAGGCGACGAAGTTCTCCCCCGTACCGACTCCCACCACCAGAGGCGAATTGCGGCGGGCAGCCACCACCCGGTTCGGCTCGTCGGCGTCCAGCGCCACCAGGGTGTAGGCACCCTGCAGCCGGCGGCAGACCTTGCGCATGGCCTCGGCCAGGCTGAACCCGCGGGAGACCTCGCGTCCGAGCAGCAGCGCCACCACCTCGGTGTCGGTCTGCGAGATCGGGTGCAGTCCGTCGGCTGCCAGTTCAGCCGCCAGCTCCGCGTAGTTCTCGATGATCCCGTTGTGGATCAGCGCGACCCGGCCGTTGCCGTTGCCCTCCCGGCCGATCCCGGTGTGCGGGTGGGCGTTGACGTCGGTGGGGCCGCCATGGGTCGCCCACCGGGTGTGGCCGATCCCGGCGGTACCGTACGGCAGCGGATGCGCCTCCAGTTCCTCGGCGAGGTTGGCCAGCTTGCCGGCCTTCTTGGCCCACCGCAGCTCACCGTTGTCGACGACGGCGATGCCCGCCGAGTCGTACCCGCGATACTCCAGCCGTCGCAGACCACCGACGAGCACCTCCGGAAGGGCCCGCGGGCCCACATAACCGACGATTCCGCACATGGGCGGCAGGATACCTGCACCGGCCCAACCGAGGACGAATCGCCGGCCGAATCAGGAGGTGCGTTCGAACTTGGTGACCGTGACATCGGTCCGCAGGGAGTCGGCCGCCTCCTGCATCGCCTCGCAGAACTCGTCGGCCTTGGTCTGCCCCGTCGTCAGCCGCGCCATCTCCGACTGCAGCGCCTGCTGCAGCCCGGGGTACCAGGGGACGGTCGTGGACAACACGTTGACGATGTTGTCACCGGCCGCGCGGGTCGCCCTGGCCATCGATTCCAACCCCGACGGCGGGTCGGTCAGGTTCTCCCAGGCGCCCTTCACCGCGGCCAGGGTCTGGGTCCGGGCGGTGAACTCCTGGCTGGCCTCCTCGCTGAGCAGGATCCGCAGGTACTCCAGTCCGCCCGGCTTGTTCATCGCCGCCTCGCCGATCACGTACCCGGCACCGGTACCGCCGAAGATGGTCTCGTAGGGCATCTCGTCGTCCTCGGCGGACGGGTGCGGGGCCACCTTCATCTCGAAGGTCATCGGTACGGTCGAATCGAGGTCACGCTCCAGCCAGGAGCCGCTGGGCAGCATCGCCGCCCTGCCCTGAGCCCATTCGGTCCGGCTGGTCGACAGGTCGAGTTCCTCGGATCCGGAGAACAGGAAGCCCTGGTCGTACAACTCCTGGAACTGCTCGGCGGCCAGCAGCAGATTGTCATTGGTCCAGCTCTCGGGGGTCAGGTTGTCGATGTCCAGGGCCACCTGGTTGCCACCGTGCTTGATCGCCGCGGTCAACACCATCACGCCGAGCTGCTCGGTGTTCAGACCCGGATGGATGATCGGCGCCAATCCGGTCGACTTGATCGTGTCGCACAGGGCCAGGAACTCGTCCCAGGTGTTCGCCGGTGACCACCCGTTGTCGGCGAACAGGGTGTTCGAATACCACCAGCCCCACATGTGGAAGGCATAGTTCAGCACCCGCATCGTCCCGTCGAAGGACCCGAGCTGTTCGGTTCCGGGCATCAGCTGATCGCGTACCTTGGTGTTCGGGTCGTCGATCGTCGGCGCGTCGAGCAGGACCGACAGATCGGCCAACCGATTCGCCTCCACCAGTGCGGGGGTGGACATCGCCGCGACCGGCATGCCGGTGCCGGCCTCCTCCGACATCGCCTTGTTCTCCACCACATCCGGGGGATTGCCCGCGTCGAAGCGCGGTTGCACATCGGCTGCGACATTCGCCGTCACGGTCAGCGTCGCGACCTGCCCGCCGGCCCAGGTGTTGTACATGCCGATCTGGTGATCGGCATAGGAGTTGGCCGGGTCGGTACCGAAAACCACGGCGGCCAGCGCTGCGGCCTTGTCCACCCCGAAGGGATTCTCGGCGGTGCGTTCCTCGGTGCCGGTCGGCGTCGTCGTCGGTGCCGGCACGGGTAGCCGCGTGCAGCCCGTCAGGCCACCCACCGCCAGCGCGGCGAACGCACCACGGAGCAGGCTCCGTCGACTCAGCCCGCTCGCATCGCCCATCCGTACCGTCACCTTTCGTCATTGCGGCCGACCGGTCGTGAACCGATTCCCCCGGCCGGAGAACATCCGGTGCATCGAGCCATCTGGCTCGGTGCACCCACACCTCGCGGACCCAACCGGCGCCCACGGGTGGACGATCGATTGCGGCGGCGCGAGCGTGAATACCGTACCCGGTGCCGCGGGCACCTGCTGGGCCCAACCCGCCCCGCGCGGTCTGCCCGGTTCCGCAGGTCCGTTTCGCCGTTCCGCCGCCCGCTCGTCGATCCGATCCCTCACCACCCAACCCGACCCTGCAAGTACCACTCCAACTGCTCGCGTCCACCACCCCACCGACTGGTCCACTCGCCCCCCTGTTCATGCCCGACCCGCGAGTCCAGTACCCGACCCGCGCGTTCAGTACCCGACCCGCCCGTCCAATGCCCGACCTGCCCATCCACTGATGCAACTCGCGGAAAACGGGCTCTTCACGAACGAGGGTGTAGTCGGTTGCGCGCGTCGGTGGCGGGGTAGGGGTCGAGGTCTCCCGGATGATGGAAGTTCTTCACGCTTGCCATCCCGAAAGACCTCGACTTGCTCCACCCTACGTTCGCAACCCCTGACCTGACCACGTTCTGCCGCCTTGATGAGCTCGGGCTCGTCGCTGTCGGCCAGTTGATCGAGCCGGACCGGGCGACGATCGAGTGCCGGCCAGTGGAGAGACAGACCCGTGGTGTCGGAAATGCGGGGCTGAGGGCATGCCGAGAGACACGGTGACGCGTCGGCTCGCGCATGAGCCGTTCGGGCACCGGCCGACCACGCTGCTGGTCCGGGTGCGTCGGTACCGGTGCGCGCACTGCCGACGGACGTGGCGGCAGGACATGACACGCGCCGCCGCGCCACGAGCGAAGATCTCCCGCCTCGGCTTGGAGTGGGCACTGCGGGGCATCGTCATCGACCACCTCGCCGTGACACGTGTCGCCGCGGGCCTCGGCGTGTCCTGGAGCACCGCGAACACTGCGGTGCTCGCCGAGGGCAAGCGTCGACTCATCGACGATCCCGCCCGGTTCGACGGGGTGACCACGATCGGTGTCGACGAGCACGTCTGGCGACATACCCGCCTCGGCGACAAGTACGTGACCGTGATCATCGACCTCACCCCCGCGAGGAACAAGACGGGCCCGGCGAGGCTGCTGGACATGGTCGAGGGACGCTCGAAGGCGGTGTTCAAGCAGTGGCTCGCCGCCCGACCTTCGGACTGGTCGAAGCGAATCGAGGTCGTCGCGATGGACGGGTTCGCAGGCTTCAAGACCGCCGCCGCCGAAGAACTCCCCGACGCCGTCCCGGTCATGGATCCCTTCCACGTCGTCCGTCTCGCCGGCGACGCGTTGGACCAGTGCCGACGACGCGTTCAGCAGGACCTGTTGGGCCGCCGCGGGATGAAGAACGACCCTCTCTACAAAAGCTCGCCGCACCTTGCACACCGGCGCCAGCCTGCTCACCGACCGTCAGCGGGCACGACTGGACGCGGTGTTCGCGGTCGAGGAGCATGTCGAAGTCGAAGCGACCTGGGGCATCTACCAGCGCATCGTCGCCGCCTACCGTGAGCCCGACAAGAAGAAGGCCAAGCAGGCCATGCAGGCCGTGATCGACACGATCACCAGCGGGGTTCCCGCAACGCTGGTCGAGATACGCAAGCTCGGCCGCACGATGAAGCAGCGCGCCGCCGACATCCTCGCTTTCTTCGACCGGCCCGGAACCAGCAACGGGCCGACGGAGGCGATCAACGGCCGGCTCGAGCACCTCCGCGGCTCCGCGCTCGGCTTCCGAAACCTCACCCACTACATCGCGCGTTCGCTGCTCGAAGCCGGCGGCTTCAGGCCTGCGCTACACCCTCGTTCGTGAAGAGCCGGAAAACGACGCTTCACCGCGCAATCCGCCCCCTCCAGCGCCCGAAATCGACGATTCATCGCCACCACCCGTCGTTTCCCGCGCCCTGCACCGCCCATCCCGCGTGAGCGTCACCCGCCTTCGGCAGGATGATCTCGGCCGAGGCCCCGGTACCTGTTCAGTACTCCTCGACTTCACTACCCCTCGACTTCACTACCCCTCGACCGGGACGGGGCTGAACGGTCCGACGACTCCCGAAGCCGAGTCCATGCCGCCCGTCGGTCGATCGCGGCCGAACACCCCACACCCGCGCCAACACCCCGGCTCCGAGCCCCGTAACGCAACGCTGACAAGCGCAAACCCCTGGCATCCGCCTGATCGGGATCACCGGAAAACGACGTCTCATGACGCGATCCACCCCCGCAGGCACCAGAAAGCGACGATCCGTCACCACGAACCGTCGTTTCCCGCGTAATCCAGTCCCCAGGGCCCGATACCGCTGCCGCGTGCGAGGCCCGTCATACGCGCGGCGACCGAAGACGGCACCCGGCTCCTACCGATCGCGGCTGCACACCCACCAGCCACCGACGCCACTCACTCCGCAGCGATCGGGTCAGGTCATGGACAGACTCCGCCCACGGTCGTAACCGATTGGCGGTCCGCATCACCACCTGCGCCGAGATGCGAAGGACCGCGCTCGACCAGAAGAGCGTCTCCCGGAAAACGACGCTTCATCGCGCAATCCGCCGCCTCAGGCACCCGATATCGACGATTGACCACCGCCACCCGTCGTTCTCCGCGTGCCGCCGGAGGTCCCGGGTGAGGATCCCCTCGCCACCGGTACCGATCACCTCGTCGGTGACCAGATCCACCGGTCCGTCACCGCGACCCACCAGGTTCCGGCACCGAAGGCGCCGGTGCACAGTGACTCACCTCACAGCATCAGGGCCCGCCAACCGATCATCGCGCTCGAATGTGCTGTGCACACTGGTGCAGAATGGCCTCATGAGCGAAGTGGCCACCGACCGGTCGTCGCCTACCGGATCGGGAGCTACCAGCCCTTTCGTCCAGTTGCGGCGCGAGGCGTGGGCGCGCTTGGCCTACTCGACCCCGATGACCGTCGACGAGCAGACCCTGGCCGAGCTTCGGGGAAAGGGCGACCCGACCAGCCTGACCGATGTCGTCGAGGTCTACCTACCTCTGACCCGGCTGATCTCCAAGTACGTCGAGCACACCGGTGATCTCTACACCGCGAGCAACAAGTTCCTCGGGTTGTCGGTGCGCCGTACCCCGTTCGTGATCGGAATCGCAGGCTCGGTCGCCGTCGGCAAGTCAACCACCGCCCGATTGCTCAGGCAGTTGCTGGCCGACCTGCCGCAACATCCGCGGGTCAGCCTGGTGACCACAGACGGGTTCCTCTATCCCAATGATGAGCTCGAACGCCGAGGCCTCCTGCATCGCAAAGGTTTCCCCGAGTCCTACGATCGGCGCGCGCTGCAACGTTTCGTGGTCGACGTGAAATCGGGCCTGCCGCAGGTGTCCGCCCCGGTGTACAGCCACCTCGTGTACAACATCCTTCCGGACGAGAAGGTGGTCGTCGAGCAACCCGACATCCTGATCGTCGAAGGGTTGAACGTGTTGCAGCCGGCAGGCATCCGTAGTGACGGCACCTCCGGACTGGCGCTGAGCGACTTCTTCGACTTCTCCGTGTATGTCGACGCCGCGGTCGAGGACATCCGCCAGTGGTACATCGACCGGTTCCTGATGTTGCGACAGACGGCCTTCCGGAACCCGTCGTCGTACTTCCGTCGGTACGCCGAGCTGACTGCCGAGGAGGCCGTCGAGGAGGCCACCGGGATCTGGAGCCGGATCAACGGCCCGAACCTGGTGAACAACATCGCACCCACCCGCGGTCGGGCCACCGCGATCCTCCGCAAAGGCGCCGACCACGGCGTCGAGTGGGTGCGGATCCGCAAGCTCTGACGCGGATCGCTCCGGCGGAAGCCGCCGCAGGGGACGGTCAGGATCAGCTGTACCTGGGCCCGGTCACGCCGTACGGCGCCTGCACGGTCCGCAGCCGGTCAATGACAAGGCCTCCGGTGCGGGCTGCTTCTCAGGACGGGTCCAGTGCGGAGATGCCGCTCACCCACGCGTCTTGTCGGCGCTCGGAGTCTTTGCGGAATCCGACGTTTGGTCACCGCAAGAGGTGGTGTGGACCGCGCCGTCAAATGGGGCGCGGCGCCCCGCCCTACCGCCAACCGTCAGATTCCACAGATCCGTCGCCGGACCCGTTTGTCCACAGATTCCGTCGATCGGGGCACAGCAGCAGGTCGAGTTCCCATGCTCCCGACATGAATGCCGAAACCACGCATCTCCTCGCCACACAACGGTTCATCGACCTGGGAGAACGTCCCGATCTCCGGCGTACGGTCGAGCATCTGTCACGCCATAACCTGCTGGTGAAGGTCCTGCCCAACATCTGGAGCACGCCAGAGCTCGCGGCCAGAGCGGACGTGCGCGCAGCGGCTGTCCAACAACGCCATCGCGATGCGGTCCTGATCGGTGACACCGCCGCGTGGCTGGTGCTCGACGGACCGGCGCCGGCGGTGATCGAGGTGTCGGTCAGCGGCCATCTCCGTCCGCAACAGGGGTTCAGGTTCAGCGAGAAACAGGTGCCGGTCGAGGACATCGTGGTGCTGCACGGGCTGCGGGTACATTCGCCCGCCGGCACCGCTGTGGACCTGGCTGCACGGGACAACGGCGCAGCGATCGACAATGCTCTTCGTCTCGGCCGCGCACAGTTGGAGGGTCTCCACCGGGTGATGGGATCCATTCGCGGCCGTCGAGGCAACCGTCGCCGGCGGGAGATTCTGGCGGATTCCCGGGACGAACCGTGGTCGGCGGCCGAACGGGTGGCACACCGCCTCCTCCGGGAAAGCCAGCTGACGGGTTGGGTCACGAACCGACCTATCCTCACCTCGACCGGCCGCTACCTCGCAGACCTCGTCTTCTCCGTGGCGAGGCTGATCGTGGAGATCGACGGTTACGCGACCCATGGGACGCGGAACGCGTTCGAGAGCGATCGAGAACGCCAGAACGCGCTGGTGCTCGACGGCTGGCGAGTCCTTCGCTTCACTTGGCGAACCCTGACCAGCCAGCCCGATGTCTTCCTTGCGCAGATCCGCCATGCCTTGGCGAACTGACGTGCATCCCAACCGAGAGGGGGCGGGTCATCCACAAGTTTCGCCGCTGGGGGCGAAATCCGGCGATACGGGTGCAAGAATCAGGGCCACCGGAGACGTCCCCCACGAGGTGAGCCCATGGTCCGCTGCAGAACCGTGTTGACATGCTCGGTGTTGCTGGTGTGCGCACTCGCCGGGTGCACACCACAGACTCCGCCCCATGATCACCCCGAGCCGACTCGGGTTCCGTCGCCCAGCACCACCCCATCGCCTGACGAAGCGGAGGCAGAGGCTGCGATCAAGGCGTTCAAGGCATATCAGCAAATGCTCACAGAAACTGCGCGGGGTGGCGGTTACGACATTGTCGACGACGGTGAAGATGCCCGTCCAAGATCCGTCCTAGCCACCACTATGGGTGACGAAACGGATTATGTGGACGGGTCGAATCAGCGTTTGAAGAGAGATGGCGAGCGCCAGGTGGAGGGGGACACAGAAATTGTGTCCCTAGAGGTTGTCACTAGCAAACACGACCCGAGCGTTCTCGGTGGCCACATCGTAATTTTGCGAGCCTGCGTCGACCGCTCGTCCGTAGTTTACGAAGGCCCAGATGGCGAGCGACCAGCTCCAGCAGATTTCATTTCGAAAACCCCAACCCTGTACTACGACGACAATGATCCCTCAGGTTGGAAAGTGGCCGTCATGTCAAGCGAGGCGGTGGACTCATGCTGAACCGGGTCCTAGCCGTCACAGCGTCACTATCTTTTTGCATCTCACCGTTCCTATCTGCGCCTGTGGCATTCGCGTATTTCGATCCACCGCGAGAGGACGATAACGGGCCAAGCTCAACCACTGTCGATCTAGGCGCGAACGACGGAGGCGACTCCTCGAACAGGTCGACTGACCCCCGCCCAGACGGTGGCGGATCAGGCAGTGGTGGATCAGGCAGTGGCGGATCAGGCAGTGGCGGATCAGGCGGAGGGAGCGCCAACGGTGACTCCCAGACCCCGCCGATCGAGTGCTTCGTGGTGGACGCAGGCTCCGATGATGAGGGATGGTGCGATGTCGGTGACGGCGGCGGCGGTGGTGGTGGCCCCACCGGTGGCGGGGGTGGCGGGGAGCCGACCATCGCGCCGGGAGAGGCGGCGCGCCGGGCGGTCGCCAATCTGACCCTGACCGCGGTGCCACCGGAGCTGTCGCCGGACTGGAACCGGAACGAATGGAAGATGCTCGCGGTCGGTTTTCCCGTCTGGGTCTCGGCCGACCCCGATTCGCTCGCGCCGTTGTCGGACGCGGAGTCCGTCGAGGGGCTGACCGTGGAATTGCGGGCCCACTCCCCCGAGGTGTCGGTCGCCATGGGCGACGGCACCACGCTCACCTGTGCGACCGAGGGACGCCCATTCGTGGTCGGTTCGGCTGAACCGGGTTCAAAGGGCCCTTGCTCCCACACCTACCAGGAACTCGGCGTGTACACCTCCACCGCGACCTACACCTGGCAGGTCGACTGGGAGGCTGGTGGCGAGTCCGGCACCATCGAGGTGTCCAACTCCGCATCGTCGGAGATACCCATCGGCGAGTTGCACGCGGTCGGCACCGGCGAGGGCCCGAATTGAGCCCGTGATCTCGGTACCCGGGTACGTCGCCCGTCCACGGGGCGACTTCCAGCAATCCCGTCTTAGAGCGCGAGCCGGTCGCGTACCACTGCGGCCAGGGAATCGGCGATGCCGAGGGCTTCCTCATGGGTGCCGGCCTCGACCATCACCCGCACCAGGTTCTCGGTGCCCGAGGGACGCAGCAACACCCGTCCGGTGTCTGCCAACTTCTCGCTGGCCGCGCGTACCTCGTCGAGCAACACCGGGTCGGTACCCGCCCGCGACTTGTCCACCCCGCCGACGTTCACCAGCACCTGCGGCAGCCGATGCATCACCGAGGCCAGATCGGCCAGACTCTTACCGGTCTCGGCCATCCGCCGGAGCACCTGCAATGCAGTCAGCGTTCCGTCACCCGTACCGGCCCACCGGGACAGGATCACGTGACCGGACTGCTCTCCGCCGAGCGTGAAACCCTCGGCGTTCATCGCCTCCAGCACGTACCGGTCACCGACCGCGGTACGGCGTACCTCGATGTTGGCCTCGTGCATTGCCTGCACCAGGCCTTGGTTGGTCATCACCGTCCCGACGACGGTCTCCCCGACGAGCTCACCGGCCTCGGACAGCGCCAGGGCGAGGATCGCCAGCAACTGGTCGCCGTCGATCATCCGGCCCTCGGCATCGACGGCCAGACAGCGGTCGGCGTCACCGTCGAAGGCGAAACCGGCGTGGGCGCCGCGCGCGACGACCTCGCGCTGCAAGGACTCGATGTGGGTGGAACCGCAGTCCTCGTTGATGTTGGTGCCGTCCGGCGCATCGTGGATCACGGTCACTTCGGCGCCGAGTTCACGGAAGGCGGCAGGAGCGCTGTCGAAGGCCGCGCCGTTCGCGGTGTCCAACACGACCTGCAGATTGTCCAGACCGACCGGCCGGACGGATTCGACCAGATGCGCGACGTACTCGCCGATCGCCGCCGGATCGTCGCTCACGCGACCGACATCGGTCCCGGTCGGGCGCTGCCAGGGCTGGCGCAGCTGCGACTCGATCCGAGCCTCCAGCGCGTCGTCGAGCTTCACCCCGCCCCGGGAGAAGAACTTGATGCCGTTGTCCGGCATCGGATTGTGCGAAGCCGAGATCATCACGCCGATGTCGGCGGCACGCGACTTCACCAGGTACGCCACGCCGGGCGTGGGTACGACCCCCAGGCGGACGACATTCACGCCTGCGCTGGCCAGGCCGGCCACGACCGCGGCCTCCAGGAATTCACCGGAGGCACGCGGGTCGCGACCGACCAGGGCAACGGGTTGGTGGCCCTCAAAGGCACCGATCTCGCCGAGAACGTGCGCAGCGGCGACCGACAGGTCGAGCGCGAGCTCGGCTGTCAGATCGACGTTGGCACGACCACGGACCCCGTCGGTGCCGAAGATTCCGGCCACGAAATCAGCGCTTGGAGTACTGCGGCGCCTTGCGGGCCTTCTTCAGACCAGCCTTCTTGCGTTCCTTGATCCGCGCGTCGCGGGTGAGCATGCCGGCCTTCTTCAGCCCGGCGCGCGAGGCCTCGGCGTCGACGGCGTTCAGGGCCCGGGCAACGCCCAGACGCAGTGCGCCGGCCTGGCCGCTGGAGCCACCACCGTCGATCCGTGCGATCACGTCGTAGGAGCTCTCTACACCGGCGGTGCCGAAGGGCTCGTTGACGAGCTGCTGGTGGACCTTGTTCGGGAAGTAGTCCTCCAGGGTGCGTCCGTTGACGCTCCACTGGCCGCTTCCGGGGATGATCCGGACGCGGGCGACAGCCTCCTTGCGGCGGCCGGTGGCGGCAGCCGGGGCGACGATCGCGGGGCGTGCCCCCTCAGCGGCGGAGCTGGTGCTGCCGGCGGCCTCGGAACGGTACGCGATGTTGCGGCCGTCCTCGGCGAACGGTGCCGGCGTCTCCTCGACGTCGGTCTGCGGTGCGGTCTGCTCGGTCACTTGGCAGTCCCCTCGGTCTGGCTGATGCGGGTGATCTCGAATGGTTGCGGCTGCTGCGCGGTGTGCGGGTGCTCGGCACCGCCGTACACCTTGAGCTTGCGAATCTGCTTGCGGCTCAGCTTGTTCTTCGGCAGCATGCCCCAGACGGCGAGCTCGACGGCCCGACGCGGGTCCTTCTCGAGCAGTTCACCGTAGGAGACCTGCTTCAGGCCGCCGGGACGACCGGAGTGACGGGTCGCCATCTTCTTGGTGCGCTTGTCACCGGACAGGGCGATCTTCGAAGCGTTGACGACGACGACAAAGTCCCCGGCGTCGACGTGTGGGGCGAAGGTGGGCTTGTGCTTGCCGCGGAGCAGGGTGGCTGCATTGACTGCGAGCCGTCCCAACACGATGTCCTCGGCGTCGATCACATGCCAGCTCCTGGTCACCTCGCCAGGCTTCGGGCTGTATGTGGACACGTTAATCCTCAATGGTTGTAGCGTTCTGTGGTTTCCCGCGGTACGGGAGCCGTGCGCTGCACGTCGTCTCGGCCTGGCCAAGTAGGCCTCGTCGACGGCGAGCTCTTCAGAAGCGGGGACACCTGAAGGCATGCCTGAGCGCAACAGCGATTAAAGATACTCCGAGGCTCGGACAGGGTCAAAACCGGCGACGGTCCGGGCCGGCTCACCCAGACCCTCGTCCCCCCGGCGGTTCACCGCCCGCGGCGACCGTGGCCACCTGCGTTGCGGTGGGGCGGGACAGCGCGTCTCGTACCGACCGTGCAGGCCCTTCGCGCCTCAACCGCGCTGGATCGGCATGGTGGAGGTGTCGATCAGCGGGTTGTCGTCCTGCTCCTGGCACAACTGTTCGGCCTCCTCCCTGGTCTCCACGGTGGGGACCGACCCGATCAGCGGCCGGTTCGCCGATTCGCGCATGGTGAGCAGGGCGACGCCGCCGAGCAGGGCGAAGAACATGATGTAGAAGGCGGGCATGTAGCCGTTGCCGGTGAGGTTGATCAAGGTCTGGCTGATCAACGGCGTGGTGCCCCCGAACAGCGAGACGGCGACGTTGTAGGCGATCGCCATCGCGCCGAAGCGGGTGGCGGTCGGGAACAGGGCCGGCAGCGCGGAGGCGGAGATGGCGACGTAGAAGCCGACCGGCAGGGCGACCATGAACAGGGCCACCATCACCGCCCAGAACTCACCGATGTGCATCATCCAGAACGCCGGCAGCATCAGCACCAAGGTGGAGCCGACCGCGATCGCGTACACGGTTCGGCGACCGATCCGATCACTCAGCGCGCCGATCAGCGGCAGACAGGCCGACATCACCAGCAGTACCGGTACAGTCGCGGCCGCGGCGGTGATCGAGTGCATCCCGATCTCCCCCTCCAGGTACGCCGGCATGTAGCTGGTGAGCGCGTACCCGGCGGTGTTGGTGGCCGAGACCAGCGCGATGCCGATCAGGATCACCCGCCAGTGGTGACGGATGATGCCGCCGATCCCGTGGCGGGCCAGCGGATCGTGGTTGTCCAGCTTGATGTGGCCGGTGTTCTCGGCGCTCTCGAAGCTCGGGGTCTCCGGGATCTTCAACCGGAACCAGATGGCCACGACACCCAGCGGGATGGCGATCAGGAACGGGATCCGCCAGCCGTAGTCGACCATCCCGTTCGCGCCGGAGACGTTGGTCACGATCAGGCTGGTCAGGGCGACCACCGAGGCCCCGGCGGCGAATCCGGTGTAGGAACCGACATCGAGCCAGGAAGACCAGAAGCCACGCGACTTGTCCGGGGAGAACTCCGAGACATAGGTCGTGGCGCCAGCGTACTCACCACCGGTGGAGAAGCCCTGCACCATCTTCAACAGGTACAGCGGGACGATCGCCCACAGCCCGATCTGCGCCGAGGTCGGCAGCACCCCGATCAGGGCGGTGGCCACGGCCATCATCGCCATCGTCAGGAAGAGCACCTTCTGCCGCCCGATCCGGTCGCCGAGCGGGCCGAGCACCAGACCGCCGAACGGCCTGACCAGGAAAGAGATGGCGAAGCCGAGCAGGGTCACCACCAGCGCCCAGGGTTCGGGTACGTCGGAGACGAAGACCACGGCCAAGGTGACGGCGAGGTAGCCGTAGATACCGAAGTCGAACCACTCCATGAAGTTGCCGACGACGGTGCCGCCAATCGCGGTGCGTACCTTCTTCTTGTCGACGACGATGACGTCATCGGGCTCCAGGCGACTGTCCCCCTGCCGGGTCGGTCGGCCCTCCGGGCCATGGTTTGCCTTCTGATTTGCGGTCATGGGCACTCCCTCGGTCGTTCCTCACCGTAGACCCGTCGGTCGGGGAACTGCCAGCAGAATGGCAGATTGTCGACAAACTGGCTGGTTCTGGTGATAAATGTCCTCCAGCCGTCGGGTCCGCTTGCACTGGGGGTTGTCTGCCAACTTCTCCGTGCGGAATGTGCCCCGATCGAGCCAGCCCCGCCGGGAAGATCGGATCCAGCCAACCGCCGGACCCGATCCAGCCAGCCACCGGACCCGATCCAGCCAGCCACCGGACCCGATCCAGCCAGCCACCGCGAACCATGAGGCGTGCTGCCGGGTGCCGTCACACGACAGCTGGCCAGCCCATCGAGTCTGTTCGGATCCGTGCGATATGGGTGATTCCGGTCGATCACCTCAGTTGATCGGGCTGCATCCAGAACTCCGTCGGCCCGCATGACGGGCTGTTCCCAGGCGAACCGCCACGCCTCGACGTGACCGGGATCGCACACCTCGACGCATACCCGGTTGGGCAAGCAGTGCTCTCGCACCCTAGTTTGTTCCCATGACCGATTCGCTCAGCATCCGCGACAACCGTACGGGTGGCGAACAGGAGATCGCGATCAGCGACGACACGATCCGGGCCGGCGACCTGAAGCAGTTCGCTGTCGACGGAGAACGCGCGCTGGCGACCTACGATCCCGGATTCGTCAACACCGCATCGTGCAAGAGCGCCATCACCTACATCGATGGCGAGAAGGGGATCCTCGAGTACCGGGGTTACCCGATCGAACAACTGGCCGAGAACTCCACGTACCTGGAAGTGGCCTACCTGCTGCTGAACGGCGAGCTGCCCACCCAGGAACAGCTGGACCCGTGGGTGTACGAGGTGACCAACCACACCTTCGTCCACGAGAGCCTGAAGACCTTCATGCAGGGCTTCCGTCACGATGCGCACCCGATGTCCATGCTGAACTCGTCGGTGGCCGCACTCTCGTCGTTCTACCCCGAGGCGAACCAGATCAAGGATCCGGAGGTCGCCGAACTGCAGATCATCCGGCTGATCGCCAAGATGCCGACGCTGGGCGCCTTCGCGTACCGCCACGTGCAGGGCAAGCCGTATGTGTATCCGAGCAACGACCTGTCCTACACCGCCAACTTCATGTCCATGCTGTGGAAGATGTCGGAGCCGGAGTACAAGCCCGACGAGCGGTTGGTACGGGCGCTGGAGATCCTGTTCATCCTGCACGCCGATCACGAGCAGAACGCCTCGGCCAATGCGGTGCGGGCGATCGGTTCCACCCAGGTCGACCCCTTCACCGCTGTCGCCGGTGGCATCGGCGCCCTGTACGGTCCGCTGCACGGCGGCGCCAACGAGGCCGTTCTGAAGATGCTGCGCCGGATCGGTGATGTGAAGAACGTCCCCGGCTTCATCGAAGGGGTGAAGAACGGTGACGAGCGGCTGATGGGCTTCGGCCACCGGGTCTACAAGAACTACGACCCGCGGGCGACGATCATCAAGAAGGCCGTCGATGACGTCTTCGAGGTCACCGGGGTGAACCCGCTGCTGAAGATCGCCCAGGAGTTGGAGAAGATCGCGCTGGAGGACGAGTACTTCGTCAAGCGCAAGCTCTACCCGAATGTCGACTTCTACTCGGGCCTGATCTACGAGGCCTTGCAGTTCCCGCCGGAGATGTTCACCGTGCTCTTCGCCATCCCCCGTACCTCCGGCTGGCTCGCACAGTGGAAGGAACTGGTCAACGACCCGGAGCAGAAGATCGCCCGGCCGAAGCAGATCTACACCGGTTACCGGACCCGCGACTTCGTCCCGATGAACAAGCGCTGAGCCGATCGGTCGAAGCGGGTGGCACCTCTGGGTGCCACCCGCTTCGTCGTTTGCGGGAGGCCGGAGTCGAGCCGCGGCTCCCCGCCGGCGTCGAATGAGCCGGCCTCGACTGAACCGGCCTCGACTGAACCGGCCTCGACTGAGCCGGAATGGATTGAGCGGAAGGGATGGGCAGCGCGGAAGATGACGGCTGGCACTCCCCCAACCGCGGAACCGAGCAGTTTCGGGGCGAAATCTCATATCGAACCGTCGCTTTCCGCCTCACCCGACGGCGAGCACGTTCCCAGCCGGTTGCGACTGGGCCCCGCTGCCAGGTCGTCGATGCGGAACTGCACCCGTCGGTGTCGCCGCCCGACGGCACGGTCGAACAAGTCTCATCGCAGGCACCCTCTACCGCCGGACGAGGCTGTTGTGCCCAGCGCAGCACGCCCTGGATCACCCCGGCCAGCGTGCATGCCACGTCACACCAACCGATCAGGGATTGGGTGCGCCTGATCAGAATCAGTACGTCTGGACCAGGGGGTGTGGTCCAGGATCCTGCGACCAGCACGCGCGGCTTTCGCGGAGAACGACGGCCCACGCCGCCCAAACCGAGAAATCTGGCCCAGATCCGGTCGAATCTGCCAGCGAGCCGTCACTTTCCCACGGTTTCCACGTGCCCAAGCCGATGAAGCGATCAGGGAACCGCGAGCGCCGAGCAGCCCCGGCACCAAGGCCGAAATCCGACTCCGGACCACCAGCCCGCTCGCCATGTCACACCAGCGGATCAGGGATTGGGTGCGCCTGATCAGAATAAGTACGCCTGGACCAGGGGGTGTGGTCCAGGATCCTGCGACAGCACGTTCGGCTTTCGCGGAGAACGACGGCCCACGCCACCCAAACCGACGAATCTGGCCCGGATCCGGTCGAATCTGTTGCCGAGCCGTCACTATCCGCGGCACCCCGATTCGGAGCACCTGCCGTGCCCGCAACGTCACGCCATCGGATCAGGGGATCAGTGCGTCTGGACCCGGGCCCGGTGTGTCGTGCGGATCCTCCGGGCCCGCACCCGCAGCTTTATCCGGAGAACGACGGCCCACGCCGCTCAAACCGCCGATTTGGGGCACAGATGCGGACGAATCTGCTGGCGAGCCGTCACTATCCACGATGCAGCCGAGGCGATGAGGTGATCGGGGTGGTGCGAGCGCAATCCCTCCGCCAGCCAAGCACCCCAAGCCCGCAGCCAAGTCCGTCGGCACCGACGACCGCTGCGCGACGATCACGGGTTCGCCCAATCCAGTGCCGCGCCACTCGAGCACGCACCACCACGCCCAACACGCAACTCCGCGCCCCAAGAAGCAACGCCGCGCTCGGGCACGCGGCTCCACGCCCAACACGCAACTCCACGCCCAACACGCAACTCCGCGCTCGGGCACGCGACTCCACGCTCCGACGGGCAACTGCGCCCCGATACCACGGGGGCCGCGCTCGGAATGTTGCGGCGCCGCGCTCCGGTGCGGGTCGACAGGCTTCGCTTTCGGGGTTCGGGCGCTGGTCGCCTAATCTGATCGGCGATGAAACCCGAGGCCGCACCCGACCACCGCCGCGAGGTGGTCTCCTTCGTTCGCCAGCGAGCGAGGATGACACCTGCCCAGCAGCGGGCCTGGTCCGACTTTGGTCCGCGCTACCTGCTCGAGGTCCCTCACGGGATCGGGCACGGTGAACTCGCCGCCACCGAGCCGCTGGACACCGCCGCTGCCTTCGGGCGGGAGGGCGAGTTGATCGTCGAGATCGGCTCCGGCGCCGGCGACTCCTTGGTCGCCATGGCTGCCGAACGACCCGATGCCGACATCCTGGCCTTCGAAGTGTTCCAGCCGGGCATCGCCGCCACCATGATCAAGTTGGACGCCGCCGGGGTGGACAATGTCCGCATCATCGAAGGCAACGGCGTGCACGGCCTTCGACAGCTTTTCCCCGAGGGCTCCCTGTTCGGCATCTGGGTCTTCTTCCCCGATCCGTGGCCGAAGACCAAGCACCACAAGCGCAGGTTGATCAACAGCAACTTCGCCACCTTGGCCGCATCCCGGCTGGCCCCGAACGGTGAGTTGCTCTGTGCCACCGACTGGGCGCCCTACGCCGCCCAGATGCGGAAGGTGCTGGACGCCGAACCGCTGTTGATCAACGACCATCCCGGCAGTTGGGCACCCCGGCCCGCAGGTCGCCCGATCACCCGGTTCGAGGGTCGCGGGGAACGCGCCGGCCGAGACATCCACGACCTGTCGTACCGACGTCGATGATCGGTTGCCTGAGGCCGATGATCGGTCGCACGACAACCGACGAGCCGTCCCATGACACCCACGAGCCGTCACACGGCACCCACGCCCTGTCGCACGACACCCACGCCCTGTCGCACGACAACGACGCCCTGTCGCACGACAACGACGCCCTGCCGCACGACAACGACGCCCTGCCGCACGACAACGACGCCCTGCCGCACGACACCAACGAGATTGCGGCAATGATCAGGGGAAAGCGGCCATGAGGTTCCGAATCGACCTGGCCTATGACGGCACCGATTTCTCCGGGTGGGCGAGCCAACCCGGACTGCGGACCGTCCAGGGCGAACTCGAGACCTGGCTTCCGCGCGTACTGCGACTGGCCGGCCCCACCCCGCTGACGGTGGCCGGGCGCACCGATGCCGGAGTCCACGCCAAAGGGCAGGTCGCCCATGTCGAGCTCCCCGACGAGACCAATCCCTCGGTGCTCACCCGGCGCCTGCAGCGTGTACTCCCCGCCGACCTCACCATCTGGTCGATCGGCCCGGCGCCCCCGGGATTCGACGCCCGCTTCTCGGCGATCTGGCGACGCTACTGCTACCGGTTGACCGATCGGCCACTCGATCCGCTGCAGCGCCACCAGGTCACCGTGGTACGCGAACCGCTGGACCTGCCGGCAATGAACGCGGCCGGGCAGAGCCTGCTCGGTCTGCGCGACTTCGCACCGTTCTGCCGCCGCCGCGAAGGGGCGAGCACCATCCGTACCCTGACCGAGCTCAGCGCCAGCCGGACCGAGACCGGTGTGGTCGAGCTGACCGTCCGTGCCGACGCGTTCTGCCACTCGATGGTCCGCTCGCTGACCGGTGCGCTGGTCGCAGTGGGCCAGGGACGTCGCGATCTGACCTGGCTGTCGGAGGTGGCGGCCAGTCCGCTTCGCCCTTCCTCCATCCAGGTGATGGCGGCCGGTGGGCTGACCTTGGAGGAGGTCGGCTACCCGCCTGCCGCCGACCTCGCCGACCGGGCCGAGACAGCCCGGGCGCGTCGCGACCCGAGGGAACTGAACTGTCATGGCTGACCACTACTTCCACACCCCCGACGGCCCGATCCGCACCCGCGAGGTGACGACCACGATCTTCGGCCACGACCTCAGCTTCACCACCGCGAACGGCGTCTACTCCGGTGCCGGGCTGGATCCGGGTACGGCGATCCTGCTCCGCGAGTCCGCCCCACCCACCTCCGGACGGATTCTCGATCTCGGTTGCGGTTGGGGGCCGATCGCGATCGGCCTGGCGGTCGCCTCGAAGCAGGTACGGGTCGATGCCGTCGACGTGAACGAACGGGCCCTGGAGTTGTGCCGGTTGAACGCCGAGCGAGCCGGGGTCGCCGAGCGGGTACCGGCGATGCTTCCCGACCAGGTCGCCGACACCGCAACCTATGACGAGATCTGGTCGAATCCGCCGATCCGGATCGGCAAACCGGCCCTGCACGAGCTGTTGCTGCACTGGCTGCCCCGACTGGCCCCGACCGGCAGCGCGAGGCTGGTCGTCGGTAAGAACCTCGGTGCCGACTCCCTGCAACGCTGGTTGATCGACCAGGGTTACCCGGCCGAACGGACGGCCAGCGCCAAGGGCTTCCGGGTCATCCGGGTCCTACCCGGCGGTTGAACGCAGCACACCCACCATTCAGCCCTTTGCGGGCGCTCGGTAGAATCGGCGACGAAGGGCAACGCAAACCGTGCGTCCCATTTCGCGGAAGGACGACCCCATGGCCATTGGAGATCGCATCGAGAACGCTGCCGAGAAGGTGGCAGGCAAGGTGAAGGAAGGCGTCGGCAAGCTGACCGACGACGAGCGTCTCAAGACCGAGGGCAAGACCGATCAGGGCAAGGCCGAGGTCAAGGACTTCGGTGAGGACGTCAAGGACCGCGCAGCGGGCGTCGCCGATTCCTTCAGCGACAACGACAAGAAGTGAGCTGATCACTCGCCACAACGGCCGCCGACCTGGTGTCGGCGGCCGTTGTGCGTCTGCGCTGCGGCATTCGGCCGCCGAACTCGTGGCGTAGTGTGTGCCGCGTCCTGTCCGATGTCTCCCCGAGGTTGTCGATGTCGTCCCTGCGCGCCGCTTTCCGTTGGCCGATCGCCCTGCTGCTGTCCTCACTGTTCTTCATCGCCCCGACCTTCCGTGCCCTTGCCGAACCGATCACCACCGGTCCGGTACCGGCGGCGGTCTGGATGCAGGACAATCTCGACGCCGCCGAGGGTGATCCGTCGTTGTTGATCGATGTCGCCCTGGGGATGATCGCGGCCGGCCAGCACGATCAGGCCGATCCGATCCGGGAACAGGTGCTCGCACAGGCCGCCGAGCTCGATCCGGCCGTGATCGCCAAACTGATCGTGCTGGTACGGATCGGCGGCGAGGATCCGACGACCGCCGGTGATGTCGATCTTGTCCAGCTGTTGGCCGACGGCACCAGCGTCGACGGTCAGGTGGGTGAGTATGCGTCGGCCTTCGGGCAGTCCTGGGCGATCCTCGCCCACAACTGGATCGGCGAGGACGTACCGCAGCCGGTGCTGGACACCCTGCTCGGTTTCGTCGATCCGGAGGGTTCGGGCGCCTTCGGTTTCGACGACGGCAGCGGATTCACCGCCGATGTCGACAGCACGGCGATGGCGGTGATGGCCCTGTCCGGTGCCGGCAATGCGCCCAGTGAGGTGCAGTCCGAGGCGATCGACTGGTTGGAGTCGCAACAGGCCGAGGACGGCAGCTTCCCCGGTTACGCCCAGGTGAACTCGACTGGTCTGGCCGCCGGTGCGCTGGGCGACCTCGGCCGGGACATCGGCAGTGCCCAGGAGTGGTTGGAATCACAACAGGATTCCGACGGCGGCCTGCCCGCCGAGAGCGACGGGCCGTCCGATCTGCGCGCGACCAGCCAAGGTGTCCTCGGCCTGGCCGGAGTGGGGTACGCGACCCTCGGCGCGAGCCGTGGATCCGATCTCGGTGGCGAGGTCAGCACCTCGGACATGGAGTCCGCGGAGGGCGTCGGCTTCAGCCCCGCGTTGGTGGTCGGGATCGCCGTCGCGATCGGCGCCTCCGTACTCACCGCGGGCTTCCTGCTCACGCGTCGCCCCAAATCCGGCTACGCCGAGGATCCCGATGCCGAGGGACCTGCGGGGGCCGCCGCGCCGAGTGAAGCTGATCATCGCAAGGGTACGCAGGCGCCTTCGGGCGAGCCCGAGGACGGTCCGTCCGAGGACCGACCCCACTGACACACAAGCTTGACCGGCGCCTAAGCTGGACGGGTCAGGAGTTGAACAACAACTCTGCTGATCGTGTCCATGAGGGTCCGATCAGGGCTCAACAGAAGAGGGAGAAATCATGACCTACGAACTTCCCGACCTGCCCTACGACTACGGCGCACTCGAACCGCACATCTCGGCGAAGATCATGGAACTGCACCATGACAAGCACCATGCGACCTACGTCAAGGGCGCCAACACTGCGCTCGAGAAGCTCGACGCCGCCCGCGAGGCGGGTGACTACGCGACCATCAACCAGCTCACCACGGATCTGGCATTCAACCTCGGTGGTCACGTCAATCACTCGATCTTCTGGAACAACCTGTCCCCGGACGGCCCGGATCGCCCGGTGGGCAACCTCGAGGTGGCGATCGACGAGTTCTACGGTTCCTTCGCCGACTTCCAGGCCGCGTTCACCGCTGCCGCCACCGGCATCCAGGGCTCCGGCTGGGGCATCCTGGCCTGGGACCAGCTGGGCAAGCGCCTGAACATCTTCCAGCTCCGTGATCAGCAGGCGCAGGTTCCGCTGAACCAGACCCCGATCGTGTTGCTGGACATGTGGGAGCACGCCTTCTACCTCGATTACCAGAATGTGAAGCCGGACTACGTCAAGGCGTGGTGGAACGTCGTCAACTGGACCGACGCGGCCGAGCGGTTCGAGAACGCCCAGTCTCCCGAGAACTGATCGGATGATCATCGCGGCGGCCGTCACTCGTTGACGATCGACGTCCCGCACAGAAGCGGTCGGCCTTGGCCGGCCGCTTCTGTGCTGTCCGGTCACGGCGGAGTGGAGGAGTACTTCAGGTTCTGCCGGGTGTTCGGAGCAGTTGATCAAGACTGCTCACGGGCTCGGAGTCCCCGCGGAAGGAGCCAGTGTGGATTCGGTTGCCGACGACAGTGAGTGGCATGGTCACGCCCGCGGCAGCGCCGAGTATCGACGGATCCTGATCGCCCTCGGCGCAGCGGGCCTGGCGACCTTCGCCCAGCTGTACTCACCCCAGGGGTTGCTGCCCATGATCGGCCGGGAGCTGCAGGTCAGCGCCGATCGCGCTGCCCTGACCATCTCGGTCAGCACCTTTGCGCTGGCCCTGTCGGTACTCGCCTGGTCGGCCCTGGCCGACCGGATCGGCCGGTTGCCGGCCATGCGGATCGCGTTGATCATGGCCGCTTGCCTGGGGCTGTTGAGTCCGCTCGCCCCGACCTTCGAGGCGCTGTTGATTCTCCGGTTCGTCGAAGGCGTGGCGATCGGCGGCGTACCCGCTCTGGCAGTCACCTTCCTGCACGAGGAGGTGGCCGCCGAGCACACGGCGGTGGCCGCCAGCACCTACATCTCCGGAACCAGCATCGGTGGTCTGCTGGGCCGATTGGTCGCCGCACCGTTCGCCGACCTTGCCGGTTGGCGGGCAGGAATGGTCGCCGTGTCGGTGATGGCTGCCTTTGCGGTGGTGATCTTCCTGGTCGCCGTACCCCGAGCCCGCGGATTCCGACCGACGCAGGCACAGCACAACGTGTGGCACGGTCTGTCGGCGAATCTGCGCGACCGCTCGATGCTGGTGCTGTTCGCCCAGGGCTTCCTGCTGATGGGCGGATTCGTCGCGACCTACAACTACCTGACCTTCCGGCTGGAGGACCCGCCGTTCGACCTACCGGTGTCGATCATCGCGTTGATCTTCCTCGCCTACCTGGCCGGCACCGCCTCCGCCAGGGTTGCCGGCGGCCTGGCCCAACGGTACGGACGCCGACCGGTGCTGTTGATCTCCGTGGCGGTGATGATCATCGGCGTACTGATCACCTTGCCCGATTGGTTACCGAGTGTGTTGTTCGGCCTGATCGTGCTGACCACGGGGTTCTTCGCCGCCCACTCCATCTCCGCCGGATGGGTCGGGCACCGGGCGACGGCAGGACCGGCCCAAGCGACCTCGTTGTACAACCTCGCCTACTACGGGGGGTCCAGCCTGTTCGGCTGGGCCGGTGGTTTGGCCTTCCTTCTCGGTTGGGGAGGTACCGCCGCGATGGTGATCGCGCTGGCCCTGGTCGCTCTGCTGCTGGCGGCCGGTAGCCGACTGCGCTGAGCCGCGCCCGTCTCAGCGGCGCCGCAGGGTGAGAGCGGCACCGGCGAGTGCACCCAGCCCGGCGATCAACACGGCGATCGACCCGGCACCGGTGTCGGTCAACGACCCGCCGGTACTCGACCCGTGGTCGGCACCCGAGCTGTTGTCGCCCGGAGTGGTGCTGCTGCCCGACCCGTCGGTCGGTTCAGGGGTGCCTGGCTCCGAAGTCGGAGCAGACGACGATGGACCCTCCGTCGGCGCAGACGTCGGGACCTGCGTCGGCGCAGACGTCGGGACCTGCGTCGGCGCAGACGTCGGAGCCTGCGTCGGCGCAGACGACGGAGCAGACGTCGGGGCCAGCGTCGGCGCCGACGACGGAGCCTGCGTCGGCTCCCGATCGGGATCGGCGACGGTGATCCGGACCGTTGCCGTACCCCCGGCCACCGTCACAACCTCGGCGGTGATGTCGCCGCTGTGCCAGGGGACTCCCACGGGCACGGCGAACTGGATCTGCTCCGGATCGTCGCTGGAGACGAAGTTCAACGCCACGGCGTCGCTCTCACTGGTCTGCTCGGTGACGACCACTCCGGCAGGGAACATCTCGGGGAAGTTCGTGTACTGCGCCCCCGCGTCGATGCCCGACCCGTCGCGATACTCCAACCAGAGGACTCGGCCGTCGGGTGCCACGACCCGCAGCCCCCGCGGGTTCGCGAAATCCTCCCCGCCGATGGGCCGCAGTTCGATCGTCTCGGTCACCGTCGCCTGGTCATCGGCCAGCTCCACGGTCGGGATCTCGTCATCGGCCAGGAAGCCGAGACGGTTGAGCTCGAAGGCATTGAACGAGCTGAAGGCCGAGTTCCCGCTCGAGCCGTACCCCATCGGGGTGTAGCGGTTGCCGTAATCACTGATCCGATCACAGCCCAGGTCGGTCACCGGGCAGTCCTGGCTGTGGGCATGGGCCAGGCCGAGGTGTGTCCGAGTTCGTGCGGCAGGGACGAGTAGAGCCAGCTCCGCCCGGCCGAGATGTAGATGCCGAAGGTCCCCTCCGCATCGATCGTGGACCCGTGGCGAGCGTTGCCGACCCCGCAGTCGTCCGGAACCACCATGATGATCCGATTACGACCGGACTCGAAGTCGACCTCGGGATACAGCTCGGTACGGATACGCCTCTCGATGTCCTCGTTCTGGGGCTCGCAGACGCCCTCCTCGGACTGCAGGTGGGCGATCGGGCCCTGCTGTTCGAAGGCAGCGATCGTACCTCGGGACTACAGGCGCACGTTCTCCAGCGCTGCGCTGACATCGGTCTGGACCTGATCCTCGGTGGAGGTCCAGCCCGGTGTGATGCCGTCGACCATGACCAGGTAGATGTTGAAGGTGAGCGGGTCGGCTGCCGCGTCCTCGACCGCACTGCCGACATCGACCGGCGCCTCCGGTACCGCCCCGACCAATGCGTTGGCAGCCGGACCGGCGGTCAGGTCTGCGCGCGGCACGGTCCCGGCCGCCGGATCGGCGGCGCCACCTGCGGCGGAATCACCGACGGCAGCCTCTGCGCCGAAGGACGTTTCCAGGCCGACCACGGACAGTCCCAGCGCCGGCGCGAGGAGGAGGGCAGCGCCGAACTTCATTGCTCGTCGCTGCGCGGAAGAGAAGCGGGGGGGATTTCATGGCCTGAAGATACTGGAAAACACCGAGAAGTCCTCAGTGACCGCGAGAATGAGGCCAGAATCTCCTCGGAGCACGCGACGGAACCCGACGGATTCCGAGATATAGTTGAACTCTCAACACTTCAAGGGAGTTTTCATGCCCATCCAGCGCCTCAACCACGCCGTGCTCTACGTCAGCGACCTCGACCGCAGCCTCGCGTTCTACACCGAGATCCTCGGGTTTCGTGTCAAGGAGCAGGTCGACGGGGCTGCCTTCCTGCAGGCCGAGGGCAGCAGCAACGACCATGACCTGGGGTTGTTCGCCTCCCCCACACCGCTCGGCCCGTCGACCGCCGGTCGGAGCACTGTCGGCCTCTACCACCTGGCCTGGGAGGTCGACACCCTGGGCAGCCTGCAAGAAGTCGAAGGGCGCCTGCGCTCGGCCGACGCACTGGTGGGAGCCTCCGATCACGCGACCACCAAGGCCCTGTACGGACACGACCCCGACGGGCTGGAGTTCGAGGTCTCCTGGTTCCTGCCCCCGGAGCTGCTGACCCCCGATGTGCTCGCCCGCGGTGTCACCATCGCGCCCCTCGACCTTCCGGCCGAGGTCGAACGTTACGGAGCCGAGACCCTCGGGTTCTCCGCCTCCGCACTGGCTCGCTGACCCGGGCGGTGTCGGTACGCCGACCTGGTATCTCCGGCGTGGACGGCCCCGCAGCAGCACCTCGTGCGTACCCCACCGATCTCGAAGCCGTGTTGGACCGGCTGGCGAGACACCGGTTCCGTGCCCGGTTCCACCTGCGCCCGCCGGAGCGGCGAATCGCCCAGACGAGGGGCCTGCCGGTGATCCGAATGCATGCACTCGATCTGCTCACCTCCAGGCTGGCCCCTGCCCGGCCACCCAACGACGGACGGCAGACCCCGTGGGGCGGTCATCCGGTCTTCCGCGCCCAACATGCGACCGGTACCTGCTGTCGCGGCTGTCTGGAACGACTGCACGGTCTCCCCCGTGGCCATCGACTGACAGCTGCCGACCTGCGGTTCGTCACCGCCCTGATCACCGCCTGGGTGGCCCGCGAACTTCGCGCCGCCGCTGCACCCGGTCCGGCCGGACCCGATCACCTGCCCGGGCTCTGATCCGTACCGGTTCCCGGTACCGATCCATCGAGGCGGACCCGGTGATGCACCTCACCGGCACCGGGCTAATCTGAGCAGGCTGACCTTCCGCAGTGTCAGACCGGCCACCCGACCCGGGCGCGTGACCGCATTTCCCTGTCCCCACCACGACGAATGGGTGAGCACACGTGAGCACGACAACCGATCCGACGGACGAGCGCAAGAAGTGGCGGGCCTTCTGGGTCGCCGTGGCGGTGGCCGGGGTGACGATCCTCGACCTGTCCAAGGTCAACGTGGCCCTGCCCTCGATCGAGTCAGCCCTCGGCGCCGGTTCCACCGAACTGCAGGTGATCGTCTCCGGCTACGTGCTCACCTTCGGTCTTGCCCTGGTTCCGATGGGACGGCTGGGTGACCAGCGCTCACGGCGAACACTGTTCATCATCGGGCTCTCCCTGTTCACCCTCACCAGTCTGATCTGCGCACTGGCGCCGAATGCGACGGTTCTGCTGATCGGCCGCCTCCTGCAGGGAATCGCCGCCGGGATTCAGATGCCACAGGTCCTCGGGCTGATCCAGTCCCAGTTCCAGGGCAAGGAACGTGGCCGCGCCTTCGGGCTCTTCGGTGCCACCATCGGCATCTGCACCGCGATCGGGCCCACCCTGGGCGGTCTGCTGATCGCCCTGGGGGGCGAGCCCGACGGATGGCGGCTGATCTTCTGGATGAATGTTCCGCTGTGCGTGATCGCGATCGGTCTGGCGATCTTCCTGTTGCCCGACACCCGGCCGGCGACCAAGGAGCCCCTGCACCTCGATCCGGTCGGCGTGGTCCTGCTGGGTGGGACCATCCTCTGCCTGCTGCTGCCGTTCCTGCTGACCACCGGTGGCTCGGACGACGATCCGCGCCGCTGGTGGTCGCTGGTGGGGTTCGTCCTGCTGGCGGCGGCGCTGGTGGCCTGGGAGCGTCACTACGCCGCGCAGGGACGCAGTCCGCTGATCCCGTTCAAGCTGTTCGGGATCTCCTCGTTCCGCAACGGGACGCTGCTGGTGGCGATCTACTTCACGGCCCTGCCGTCGATGTTCCTGACCACCACCTTGTTCCTCCAGGAGGGGGTCGGACTGACACCGTTGCTGGCCGGCCTGGTGGGCATGGGGTTCGCGATCGTCAGCGCCACCGCCTCCTATGTCGGCGGCGGTCTGGTCGGCCGGATCGGTCGCCCGCTGGTGATCGGCGGTCTGGTGATCATGCTCTGCTGCACGGTCGGGATGAGCCTGGTGGCCCATTTCGTACCGCAGCAGCTGATCCCCTTCGCGCTGGCCGCTGTGATGCTGCTCGGCGGCGTCGGTGGCGGTGTCGTGGTCTCCCCGAACCAGACCCTCACCCTGGCCGACGTACCGGTGAGCCAAGGCGGGCTGGCGGGCTCGATGGGCCAGTTGGGCCAGCGCATCGGTACCGCGATCGGTACGGCAGTCACCTTGTCGCTGTTCTACGCCGCGGTCTACAGCACTCAAGGGGAGCCGGGGCTGGATGCCTACCGCGACGCCTACAACCTCGGCATGGTGGCGGTCTCGGGATTCATCGCCCTGGCGTTGTTGATCGGCGTCATCGATGCCGGGTCCCGGCAGCGACGAGCCCGACCCACGCCGGTGGCCCAGGGCGTCGACTCACCCGGCTGAGCGCTGACCCGAACCACGAGAGGTCCCGAGACGACAACAGGGCCGATGCCCTCTGGGGGAGCATCGGCCCTGTCGAGCGTGTGCGGAGCTCAGCCGGCCTTGGTGAAGCCGGCGGCCTCGGCAGCCTCCTCGGAGTTGAACCAGACCTCGGCATCGGTCTGCTCGTACCACCGCGACTCCGGGGTGTGGAACTTCATCGAGTCCTCATTGCCCTTGATGTCGAAGCCCTCGGGGGCCTCGGTGCCACGGAAGGAATTCTCGCCGTAGTCCACGATCTCGGCGGTGTCCTCGGCCGGGGTCTCCTCCACCGGCGCCTCGGCGGCGGCGACCGCAGCAGCCTTGGCGTTGGTCTCCTCGGCGGTCTCGGCCTTCGGCTTCGACTTGACTACCTCGGTGATCACCTCGAGGACGGCCATCGGGGCGTTGTCACCCTTGCGCGGGCCGATCTTGACGATCCGGGTGTAACCACCCTCCCGCTCGGCGACCGCCTCGGCGATCTCGGTGAACAACACGTGCACCACCGACTTGTCGCGGATGTGGGTCAGCACCTGCCGACGCGCAGCGAGGTCACCACGCTTGGCCTTGGTGATCAACTTCTCGGCCAGCGGACGAACCCGCTTGGCCTTCGCCTCGGTGGTGGTGATCCGACCGTGCTCGAACAGCTGGCTGGCCAGGTTGTCGAGGATGATCCGCTCGTGGGCGGGGCTGCCGCCCAGACGCGGACCCTTGGTTGGGGTTGGCATTTCTCAGTTCTCCAATGTTCGCCCGAGCCTGTACTGCTCGGTGTCAGTACTGCTCGGTCTCGACGTACTCGTTGTCGCTGCCGTCCTCGTCGTCGTAACGACCGATGGCGGTCAGCGGATCGAAACCAGGAGCGCTGTCCTTCAGCGACAGGCCCATCTCGGCCAGCTTCAGCTTCACCTCGTCGATCGACTTCGAGCCGAAGTTGCGGATGTCGAGCAGATCCTGCTCCGACCGCGACACCAACTCACCGACGGTGTGGATGCCTTCGCGCTTGAGGCAGTTGTAGGACCGAACGGTCAGGTTCAGGTCCTCCACCGGCAGCGCGAGGTCGGCAGCCAGTTGCTCGTCGACCGGCGACGGGCCGATCTCGATGCCCTCGGCCTCGCTGTTCAGCTCATGTGCCAGACCGAAGAGCTCGACCAGGGTGCGACCGGCCGAGGCCACGGCATCGCGCGGGGTGATGGCCGGCTTGGTCTCGACGTCGACGATCAGCTTGTCGAAGTCGGTGCGCTGTTCGACACGGGTGGCCTCGACCTTGTAGGTCACCTTCAGCACCGGCGAGTAGATCGAGTCGACCGGGATCCGGCCGATCTCGGTCTCGTACCCCTTGTTCTGGACGGCGGAGACGTAGCCACGGCCACGCTCGACGACCAGTTCCATCTCGAGGCGACCGGAGTCGTTCAAGGTGGCGATGTGCAGCTCCGGGTTGTGGATCTCCACACCGGCCGGCGGGGCGATGTCGGCAGCGGTGACGGCACCGGCACCGGACTTGCGCAGGTACATCACCACCGGCTCGTCCTCCTCGGAGGAGACGACCAGCGACTTCAGGTTGAGGATGATCTCGGTGACGTCCTCGGTGACACCCTCGACCGTGGAGAACTCGTGCAGGTTCCCCTCGATCTTGATGCTGGTGATCGCTGCACCGGGGATCGACGACAGCAGGGTCCGACGCAAGGAGTTGCCGAGGGTGTAACCGAAGCCGGGCTCCAGCGGCTCGATCACGAAGCGCGAGCGGAACTCGTCGACCTTCTCCTCGCTCAGGGTGGGGCGCTGTGCAATCAGCATGTGTTTCTCTTTCCTTTCCGCCGACCGCTATTTGACGGCGAATGGTTGGTCCTGTGCGGTGGCTCCGCACAGGAAGCGCCGGTACGCCGCGGTTGCGGCGTACCGGCGAGGAGGGTCAGCTCACCTTCGAGTAGAGCTCGACGATCAGCTGCTCCTGGACGTCGACGGTGATCTGCTCACGCTTCGGCAGCGCATGCACCAAGATCATCATCGGATCGGTACGGGCTTCCAGCCATCCCGGAACCTCGCGCTCACCGTGGGTCTCACGAGCGATCACCAGCGGGTGCAGGTCCTTCGACTTCTCCTTCACCGTGATCACGTCATGCGGCGAGACCCGGTAGGAGGGGATGTTGACCTTCTTGCCGTTGACCTCGAAGTGGCCGTGGTTGACCAGCTGCCGGGCCTGCCGACGGGTGTTGGCGAAGCCGGCGCGGTAGACCACGTTGTCCAGCCGGGTCTCCAGGATCTGCAGCAGCAGATCACCGGTACGACCGGTGGCCCGGTTGGCCTCTTCGTAGTAGCGGCGGAACTGCTTCTCCAGCACGCCGTAGGCGTAGCGGGCCTTCTGCTTCTCCCGCATCTGGAGCAGGTACTCCGACTCCTTGGTGCGTCCGCGGCCGTGCATACCCGGGGGGTACGGACGGCGCTCGAAAGCCTTGTCGTTGCCCACCAGGTCGGTGCCGAGACGACGCGACTTCTTGGTCAATGGGCCGGTGTAACGAGCCATCTGTCAGTCCTTTCTTTCGTCTCGGTGATCAGACCCGACGCCGCTTGGGCGGACGGGTGCCGTTGTGGGGAACCGGGGTCACGTCGGCGATCGCGCCGACCTCGAGGCCGACCGCACCGAGTGAGCGGATGGCGGTCTCGCGGCCCGAACCCGGGCCCTTGACGAAGACGTCGACCCGCTTCATGCCGTGCTCCATGGCGCGTCGGCCGGCGGCCTCGGCAGCCATCTGGGCGGCATAGGGGGTGGACTTGCGGGAGCCCTTGAAGCCGACGGTGCCGGCGGAGGCCCAAGCGATCACTGCCCCGGTCGGGTCGGTGATCGTGATGATCGTGTTGTTGAACGTGGACTTGATGTGGGCCTGGCCCGACACCACGTTCTTCTTCTCCTTGCGGCGCACCTTCTTGGCGCCGCTGCTGCGTCCTGCAGTAGCCATCTAGGTGCGTCCTTACTTCTTCTTGCCGGCGACGGGCTTGCGCTTGCCCTTGCGCTGACGGGCGTTGGTACGGGTGCGCTGTCCGCGGACCGGCAGTCCGGAGCGGTGGCGACGTCCCTGGTAGGTGCCGATCTCGACCTTGCGGCGGATGTCGGCGGCGATCTCGCGGCGCAGGTCGCCCTCGGTCTGGTAGTTCGCGTCGAGGTGGTCGCGCAGCGCGACGAGCTGCTCGTCGTTCAGCTCGTGGACGCGGAGGTCGCCGGAGATCCCGGTGGCCTTCAAGGTCTCCAGGGCGCGGGTACGTCCCACCCCGAAGATGTAGGTCAGTGCGACTTCCAGGCGCTTGTCACGCGGGAGGTCGACACCAAGCAGGCGTGCCATATGTGTCTCTTTCACTCATCGGAGGTGTCTGCGTGAAGCGTCCCGGTCTGGCTGCCGGGCCCCGGCCTCCGACCGGGGGTGTGCCCGCTGCTGCGGGTTGCATTCACGTTGGGTTATTCAGTTGTGGTCGGTCCTGACGGACCGTCTTGCGTGCGAGCCGGAACTGCGGCCCGGCCGCAGCTTCGGGCCTGTCAGCCCTGGCGCTGCTTGTGGCGCGGGTTCTCGCAGATCACCATCACGCGACCGTGCCGGCGAATCACCTTGCACTTGTCGCAGATCTTCTTCACGCTCGGCTGAACCTTCATCGAGCTCTCTTTTCGATCTGTGGGGTCGGTACGGACGACCGGCCCCTCATGGTTGAATCTTCGATCCCGGTCACCGGTGCCGGTAGACGATGCGACCGCGGGTCAGGTCGTAGGCGGAAACTTCGACAACCACCCGGTCCGAGGGAAGGATTCGGATGTAGTGCTGGCGCATCTTGCCACTGATGTGTGCAAGCACCTTGTGACCATTGGACAGCTCGACGCGGAACATCGCGTTGGGCAGTGCTTCGATCACAGTTCCCTCGAGCTCGAGGGCGCCTTCCTTCTTTGCCATCGTTTCCTAAACTGTTCCTGCTCGGAACTCCTGTTTGCGGACATGCGGTACCGACATGGGTAACCGACGGAAAATACTAGCCCGCGCCGCGGGACTTCCCCAAATCGGCTCCTTCTGGCCAGTACTGCCTGCAACGCCGTCTCCTGTCCCGGTATTCCCCCGCACCGACGAGCCGGGTCTCGCAACTGCGGTTACGGCCGGCGGGCTGCGGCGCCCGACAACGGGATAGCCTCGGCGCGTGGACGGAACCGAGGCCGACCTGCCGCTGGCCTACCGCTCGTTCGCCCGGCAGGCCGGCGGGTACTGCCCGGAGTACGAACGACTGGCGCTGGGCGTCGCCGACGATGCGGAGCTCCTCAGGCGCCTGAGCGACCTTCCGCAGTCCCAGCGACAACCCAATCTGCTGTTCGGCGTCACGCGGCTGCTGGGCGGCCCGGTCGAGAACTGGCCCGATTTCCGGAGCTGGGTGCTGGCGCACTGGTGGCAGGTCCACCGGGAATTGTTGCGCCGCTCGACCCAGACCAATGAGGCCGGCCGCTGCGCCACCTTGTTGCCCTACCTGCCGCTCGATCGGCCACTGGCGCTGCTGGAGCTCGGCTGCTCGGCCGGGCTCTGCCTGCACCCCGACCGGTACGGCTACCGCTACACCGGCACCGACCGGAGCACTGCGCCGGTGCTGCTGGCCGGCGAGCAGGAGCCCTTGTTGGACTGCCGGCTCGGTGTCGGCATCACGCCCCCTGCCGGGCTCCCCCAGATCGCCTGGCGCGCCGGCCTCGACCTCAACCCGCTCGACTTGAGACGGCCCGACAACCGTGCCTGGTTGCGGGCTCTGGTCTGGCCCGGCCAGCCGATCCGGGAGGCGCGACTCGATGCAGCCATGGCGGTCGCGACAGCCGATCCGCCGCGGCTGTTCACCGGAGATCTGGTCGACGACCTGCCGACACTGTTGGACGACGTACCTGCCGGGGTGACACCGGTGATCTTCCACAGCGCCGTGCTGGCCTACGTCACCGATCCGCAACTGCGGGCCCACTTCGTCGGTCAGGCCCTGTGGGCGGTCGAACACCGTGGTGCGGTGTGGATCGCCAACGAGGCACCGACGGTCCTCGGCCCTCAGCTGATTCCCGACCATGGCAGTCGGGCCCGTCTGCTCGACGCTGCCGAGGGTCGCTTCCTGCTCACCGTGAACGGCGAACCACGCGCCTGGGCAGGCCCCCACGGCCAGAGTCTCGACCGGTTGGATCACTGACCCGGCGAGTTCACCGTGGATCGATGATCAGAACCTCCGGCATCGGGACCAAGCTCGCCACCCTCTTGCGCGCGGCGGGCCGGGGCTCCGATCCGACCGACCGGGCCGTAACGGTTCAGCGTCCGCTGAGCTCGGTACCCAGTCCGGACAGCGCCTCGGCATCGGAGCCCTCGTCGTCGTTCACGATCACCAACATCACCCGGTCACCGTTCACCGCCACCACCTCCGACCACCGGTCACCACCGGCGTAGTCACGGTGTCCGCCGTACCATCCGTCACCGGTGGCCACCTCCTCGGCCGACGGCATGCCGTCACTGCTGGGACAGCTCTCCAGCACGTCGAGATAGGTCTTGTAGTAGTCCTCGGCCTCCTGCTCGCCGGCGAACTGCAACAACAAGCCATTGCCGGGCCGTCCCCGATCGTCGACATAGGTGGCGGCGAGAGCGAACTCGGGATCGGGCCATCCGCCGCCGGTGTTCGCCTCACAGGTCGGCACTGCCTCGTACCCGGCCTGGGTGCTCTCGACCTCATGGGTCCAGGTTCCGTTCGGGTTGTACTCGCTCTCTGCCGGCTCGCGGAACTGTGCCGAGAACCCGAGCACCTGCTGCGGCAGGTCCTCGGAGGTGAGCGGCCCGGCGGACACCGCGGCCGGTGTGGCCTCCCTCGGCGGCGCCTCCCGCGGGCTGGACTCCGGAGGCAGGGTCTCCCCCGGTGGCAGCGGCGCGACCGAGACCTCTCGCTCCGACGGCGAGGGCTCGACCGCCGCCGGCGGCGGCGACGCGGTGCAGCCCGCGGCCGTCGTCACAGCCAACCCCAGCAGCAGACGAGACGCCAGCGGCAAACCCGGCACACGCATCCGATCACCTCTCATCGCTCGAAGTGCTGCCAGTCACGACCGGTGGTCCACCGGCCACCCCAGAAGTAGCCACGGTCCTCCAGTGCATCGGTCAAAGGGCTGGAGCTGACCAACATCGCCGGATGGGTCACCTTCCGGTTCAACCCGGCATTGCCCACGTACTTGCGTCCGTTGCTGGGCAGCCAGCGCCCCTGGGAGTCGCGGAACGGGTTCTGCACCGTGTTCACGTCGATGGCGGTGCCGTAGGAGTGGGGTGACATCGACTGCGGGTTGCCGGTCACATGGCGGCAGTTGAAGGCCGAGGTGTTGTTGGCCGCCATCATCGGTTCGTCATCGGCGCGCCACTTGTCGGGATTGTCCATCCGGGCGATCGGGTAGCGGTTGTCCAATGCGATCTGGAAGGCATCGACGACCGCGCCGACGGTGTCCTCGCGGACGATGATCATCCCCCGTTTCAGATCACCGTCGAAATTGAGGTAGTTCATCTCGATGGTCCGCAACCGGCTGAGACCGACCGGGCAACCGCTCGACTTCATCGTGTACTTGACCTCGCTGCTGCGTGTCCGGTGCACCGACTCGTTCAGTCGGTACCGGGAGCGGGACTTGTCGCTCGACTTGGTCCAAACGATGCTGCCGTTCTGGAAGTTCTGCTCGCAGCTCGAACGGCCGCATTTCTCCATCCCGGTCGGGTAGGCAAGGTTGCCGTTCTCCGAGCCTTCCCGGGCCCAGAGCCGGGCGATCGAACCCCAAGTCGGCCACGCTCCCGATTTCTGGCTCCAGTGCATCGACCCGCCTTGGAACTTCTGGTAGCAGCCTCCGTTCCGCAGCCCGCACTTCTCGGCGCTGATCGGGTAGCCCAGACGCCCTCGTTCCCACTTCATCTTGCTCCACCGCGAGTACATCGAACCCCAGACCGGTTGCGCCCCCGACTTCTGGCTCCAGTAGATCGAGCCACCCTGGAACCGCTGATAGCAGCCACCATCGCGCAAACCGCACTTCTCAGAACCGGTCGGATAGCCCAGGCGGCCCCGTTCCCACTTCAGGTCACTCCACCGCGCATACATCGAACCCCAGATCGGATATGCCCCCGACTTCTGGCTCCAGTAGATCGAGCCACCCTGGAACCGCTGATAGCAGCCACCATCGCGCAAACCGCACTTCTCAGAGTCCGTCGGATAGCCGAGGCGCCCGTGCTCGGACTTCAGCTCGCGCCAGCGTGACTGGATCGAACCCCAGATCGGGTCTGCACCGGTCTTCTTGGTCCAATAGATCGAGCCACTCCGGAAACGTTGATAACAACCGCCGTCACGCAACCCGCAGATGGTCGATCCGACGCGGGCTCCCAACCGCCCCTTGTCCCCGCCCAGTCTGGCGTGGCGTTCCCGGATCGCCTTCTCCGCGGCAGATTCGGCCTCGGCCTTGCGGGCAGCTGTCGGAGCCGAGGCGGTTGGCGAGGCAGAGACCGAGGGTGTCTGCTCGGCCGTCGGCGACGAGGGGGTGCTGACGGGTACGGAGGCAGTGGCCGTCGCACTCGGGGTGGCCGACGACGGCGTACCTGCCGAGGTCGTCGCGCTCGGCACCGGGGTGGGCGACACCGATGGCGTGGGGCTGACGGGGGGCGACGGTGTCGGCGACGGCGCCGCCTGCGCCCAGCCCACCCCCATCACCAGAAAGCACATCGTCAGACCCGCTACCAGACTTCGCCGCATCGCGTACCTCGCTCCTGTCGTCCGGCGCATCCCCGCGCCGGTGACAGTATCGATGCCGGCTCGGCCCGAGAAGTTCGCCATTCGCTCCGAAATCTCGAAAACTGCCGCTTTCCGATGCCGCGGGCCGGGCGACAGCTCGGGTCACGAATCGACTGGTGAGGGCGACCTGGTGCTGTCCGGCGGGCAGACGCCACGAGCGGCCGCCACCCGGGACGACCGCTCGCTCGACGGACCATCATCTCCCTCACCGACACTCCTGCCAGTGCATGGATCAGTTGATCATTTGACCGCACCCATGGCCAGGCCGGCGACCAGGCGCTTCTGCGCGACCCAGCCGGCGATGATCACCGGGATGATGGCGATTGTGATCGCGGCGCTCAGCACCGCCAGGAACTGCCCGCGCCCGTCCACGAAGGACCCGAGGAAGGGCGGGGTGGTCATTGCCGTGACCGAGGTCAGCAACAGGGCCAGGAAGTACTCGTTCCAAGCGAAGATGAAGCAGATCAGCGCAGCCGCCGCCGCTCCGGGAGCGACGATCGGGAAGGCAATCCGCCACAGTTCCTTCCAGTAGCTGGCGCCGTCGACATGGGCCGCCTCGACGATCGCCGCCGGCACCTCGTCGAAGAACGAACGCATCATCCAGATCGCCAGCGGCAGGTTCATTCCGACGTAGAGCACCCCGAGCACGGTCAGGTTGTCCAGCAGGCCGAGCTCCCGCAGGAGCAGGAAGATCGGGATGATCACCGCGGCGAACGGCATGAACCGGGTGGAGATCACGAAGAACAGTGCATCGGTCCAGCGCCGCACCTTGCGTACCGACAAGGCATAGGCCGCGGGGATCGCCAGCGCCATCACCACCACGGTGGACAGCACCGCCACGGCGGCGGAGTTGAGCAGGTACAACCCCATTCCTCGCCGGAACACCTCGGCGTACTGCTCGAAGCTGAGCGGGGTGAAGATCAACGGCGTCGCCGACGCCGCCGCGGCCTCGGACTTGAAGGAGGTGAAGATCGTCCAGCCGACCGGGAAGAAGAAAAACAGCACCAGCAACCAGGTGAGCACGGTCAGCGCGAGACCACCGATCCTGAATCCGCCCTTGCGCCCGGTGCGGGCAGTCGAAGCAGACGACATCTCGTTGGTCCTGGTGGGTTCGGCGACAGCGGTCATCGGCCCTCCTCCTCGGTGAAGACACGGAAGACCTTCCGCAGCGCGAAGGTCGCAATGACGATGATCAGGACGACGGTGACCACACCGTAGGCGGCGGCTTCACCGACCTGCTGACCGATGAAGGCACGCTCGTAGAGCAGGTACGGCAGAGTCTTCGTACCACCGGCACCCTTGGTGATGATGTTCACCGGGTCGAACAACTGCAGCATCAGGATCGTGCCCAGCAGCACCGCCAGCTCTGCATAGGTACGCAGATGCGGCAGGGTCATGAAGAAGAACTTGCGGAACGCCCCGGCCCCGTCGACATCGGCGGCCTCCAGCACCTCCCGGTCCTGCGATTGCAGACCGGCGAGCAACAGCAACATGAAGAACGGCGTGTACTGCCAGATCATCACGATCATCACGCTGAACACCGGATGGTCGGTGTTCCATGCCACCGGGGGGATCCCGAACAGGCCGATGAACCAGTTGACGATGCCACCCTCGGAATTGAACAGCGACCACTTGAAAACCAACGAGGCCGCCGCCGGCATGACCAGGAACGGGGTGATCATCAGGGTTCGCGCCACCGGCCGACCGAAGAACTCGCGGTTCAGCAGCAGCGCCATCACCAGCCCGAGCAGCAGTGAGACGATCACCGATCCGCCGACGATCTTGATCGTCGCCCAGACCGACGGCAGGAAGTAGCCATTGGTGAAGACCGCGACGTAGTTGCTCAGCCCGGCGAAACCCCGGATGTCGGGCCGGGAGAGGTTCCATTGCTGCAAGGAGTAGTAGATCGTCACCAGGAACGGGATCTGGGTGATCAGGATCAACGCCACCAGCGAGGGGGCGAGCAGCTTGCGTGCGAATCGCCGCGAGGCCTCGACCTCGGTATGGCGGGACTCATTCGTCGACGGCCGGGAATCCGGCCGTTGATCAACCTCGGTCGCTGTCACTGTCCGGTCTCCTGTCGCTGCTGGGCGGCACCACGCTCGGCGATCCGTTGTGCCTCATCGAGTGCCTCAGCGGTGGTCTTCCGCCCGGCGAATGCATCGGCGAAGGCCTGCGTCGCCTGGTTGCCGACATCCTGGAACTCGGGGATGCTCACGTACTGCACACCGACCCACGGCTGCGGCAACACACCCGGATGGGCCGGATCGACCTCCGAGATCACCTGTTCGGTCAGCGGACCGTAGGCCGAACTCACCTCCTGGTACTCCGGCAGCTCGTAGGTGGATTCACGCGTACCCGGGGGCAGGTTGGACCATCCCTGTTCCTCGCCGACCAGTTGCAGGTACTCGGGGCTGGTCGCCCACTTCACGAACTCGGTTGCGGCCTCCTGCTTGGTCGAGGCGGCGTTCACGCCGAGGTTCCACGACCACAGCCATCCGGCCTGCTCGGTCTCGACCACCGGCGCCGGTACGTATCCGACCTCACCCTGGACCGGGGAATCGTCGGACTCCAACTGCCCGGCGGCCGAGGTGGCGTCGTACCACATGGCTGCCCCACCCTGACCGAAGAGGTTCAGGCACTCGGTGAATCCGTAGGAGACCGGATCGGCCTCACCGGCGTTGCGGACCAGATCGACGTAGAAATTGGTGGCCTCGGCGAAACCGCCGGTGTTCACCGTGGCATTCCACTCCATGTCGTACCACTGCCCACCGAAGGTGTTGACCATGGAGCCGAGCACGGCGCCGGTCTCACCCCAGCCGGGCTTGCCACGCATGCAGATGCCCGCCCGGCCCTCCTCGGGTGCGTTCGCCTGTTCGGCCAACTGGGCGACCTCGTCCCAGGTCGGGTTGTCCGGGATCTGCAGTCCGAGCTCTTCGAAGATGTCCTTGCGGTACATCAGGAACGACGACTCGCCGTAGAACGGTGCAGCGTAGAGGCGGTCCTCGTAGCTCGCCGCCTCCCGGATCGGACCGATCAGATCATCCAGGTCGTAATCGGGGTCACTTCCAAGATCATCGGTGAGGTCGCGAAGCCAGCCGTTCTGCCCCCAGATCGGCACCTCGTAGGAGCCGACGGTCATCACGTCGTACTGCCCGCCACCGGTCGCGACATCCTTGGTGATCGCCGCCCGGAGATCGTTCTCCTCCATGAACAACATGTTCACGCGGATGTCGGGGTGCGCAGCCTCGAAATCATCGATCAGCTCCGACATGTCCTGCATTTGGGAGTTGTTCACCGTGGCGACGGTGATCGTCGTGACACCGGCCTGCTCCCCCAGACGGCCGAAACCGGCACATCCGGAGGTGGTGAGCACGGCCCCGGCCAGAAGAACCGGGAAAACCTTCTTCATCTTCACATCCCGTCCACGGTCCACACGGGGGCCGTTCTCGTCCATGAGGGGACCGACTCTAGCGAAACAGGCTGTGTTGCGCGAGGGGGAACGAGCGTTGCGCGGTGCGAAACGGGGCTCCGGCTCTACAACGGCCGAAGATCACGTGGAGGCCGACCCGGGCTGCTGCGGGGACACGGGGATGCAGCGCTCACCGGGCCGACCTCCCACGCCAAGCCATTGCAGCAGCCGATGCTGCGAAACCCTTGTCCGAGAGCTGTGGGGGAACTGTGCACCTTCGCGAACGGCACACCGGTTGCGGACCACCCGAGAGCGACGGGCGCCGTCAGGATCAGGTGCCGTCAGGATCCGGGAATGACCCACCGGTGGCCAGGCACGACCCGTCCGGAGATCGATGTCAACCGGTGATCAGGGAACGACCCGTTCACCCAGACCGCCACGCTCCCGGTACATCTCCACCGATTCGCGCAGCGCCTTCAGCACATAGGAGGGGAAGTCCAGGCCCTTCACATTGGCGAACAACGCCGCCTTCTCCACCCGGGAGATCTCCCGGGCATAGGCCTCCATGTCATCGGCGAAGCCCAACCCGACCATCAGACCGCCGGCATCGGCGGCGTACTGCTTCTTCTGGTTGGTCCCGACGACTCCGTAGGAGTAGCGACGAAGCTGCCGGATCAGCCACAACTGCCACGGCTTCAACACCTCGTCCTGCACCATCAGCTCCGCCGACATCTTGTAGAAGGCGAAGTGGCCCGGCTCCTGGCGCTTGATCTGACCGATGATCGTGTCGGCGATCGCCTCCTCACCGAGGTGCTGCATCCCCTTGGTCATGGCGTTGTAGGCCAGCACCGCCTGCCGCTCGGTGGCCGCTCCGGTCAGGTAGTACATCATCCGGGCCACCTCCTGGATCGGCTCGATGTGGGCCAGTGCGCCGAGCATCTTCATGCTCATCTGCACCTCCAACATCGGCTCCGACGGCTGCAGACCGAGATCGGTCTGCAGCCGGTCCAGGATCAGCCCGTGCTGAATCTCCTGGGGCTGCCAGACGTCGGCGTAGAAGTAGCGGTCGACCTCGCTGACCTCGGGCAGCAGCACCAGCAGTTCCAACACATTGCGGTCGACCTCGAGCTCGACCCGGGCGAGGTAGTCCAAGATGTGCCCGTAGTCCCGGGCGACCAGTTCCGGTCGCTTCACCGTCCGATCCACGGTCTCCAACAGGATCGGCGGATGCTCATCGCCCAACTTGCTCACGTGGTCCATCAAAATCGTGTCGGTGATCCGGCGGCGTGCCATGCCACCGACTGTAGTCGACCTCCGACCGCGTCTTAGGGTTACCTCAGTCACAGCCGGCCCGACCTCGGCAGCGGGTCATTCGGACGGCGTTCGCGAGCAGAATCCGCCACTCGATGAGCGAATCGGCCGCCGACGGGCCGCTTGAGCGATCGAGTGGCAGAATCCGCTCAGGAATCGGATCGTCCGGGGCGCAGCGCGTCCAGCATCGGCTCCAGCTTCGCCTCGGTCTCGGTGTACTCCCACTCCGGATCGGCGCCGGCGACGATCCCGCCTGCCGCATACAGGCGCACCCCACCGGGTTCGAGCTGTCCGCAGCGCAGGGCCAGGCAGATCTCGGCATTGCCCTCACCGTCCAACCAGCCGACCGGCCCGGCGTAGCGGCCGCGATCGCGGAACTCCAGTTCCTCGATCAAGGCCACCGCGGGTTGCTGCGGCACGCCGGCCACCGCTGGTGTCGGGTGCAAACGGTCGACCAGCGCCAGCGGACTGACGGCCGGGTCGAGGACCCGTCCGGCGATGTCGGTGGCCAGATGCCACAGGTTCGGCAGTTCCAACAGGTGCGGTTCGGGATGCACTTCGTCCAGGACCGCCACCTCACCGAGGGAGGTCAACACCGGATCGGCCGCCAGCCGGTGTTCGCTCACCCGACGCTCGTCGCTGACCAGCACCCCCGGCTCCCGGGCGGTACCGGCCAGCACCCGGGTCCGGAACCGCTCCCCGGTGCGAGCCAGCAGCAGTTCAGGGGTGGCCCCGAGCAGGCCGTCGACAGCGAAGGTCCAGACATCGGGATAGGCCGCGGCCAGCGCCTCCAGCGCCCGACCACAGACCTCGGGGTCGGCGGGGACGAACTCGTCTCGACCCACCACCACCTTGCGTACCCGGTCACGTTCGATCGCGGCCAGCGCCCGCTCGACCAGCAGGCGATGCTGCGCCCTGGTGGGAGTGGAGCCCGGAGCCGTCATCGACGGCTGCTCCCCCAACCGCAGTTGCGGATCCGCAGCCAGCAGCTGCGCCGCAAGCTCCGAGGGGACGGACTGTTCGAGTTCGACCTGGTCACGCCGCAGAAGAGCCGGGAGCCGCAGCACACTCGGCAAGGCCGAAGTGTCGTCGAAGGCCGCACTGACGAAGGCCGTGGGTGAGTACGGCAGCGCGGACAACAGCGCCTGCCAGACGCGATCCATCCGCCGCAGCCGGTCCGTCCCGGTGAACGCGAAACGCCAGCCACCGGACCCGGTGATCGGTTCACCCCCGCGCTGCCAGTGCAGCAACTGGGCGAACGGAGGACTCACACCTCGATCATTCCACGTCGGCGCACCGGGGCGCGAAACCACGAGTTCGCCCCGATCGCGCTGTTACCGTTGATCGGTGTTCTGCGGAATTGATCTTGGCAGGTCCGGATGCCGACTGGCCGTCGTCGATGACCGCCCGCTGGTCGTGAGCAGCGAAGGCGGCGCCTCGTTGATCGACGCGGTCGACTCCGAGGGTGCACACAGTGAAGTGGTGACCGCGGCACTGCAGGCAATCCTCACCGCCCGCGACCAGTTGCCCGCCGAACGGCGCCATCCGGCCGGATCGCTCGTCTGCGGTGTCGCGGGGGCCGGTGCCGAACCGGAGCTGGCGGCCGAACTCGCCACCCGCCTGCAGGCTGAGCTTCCCGGAACCACCGTCCAGGTGACGAGCGATCTGGTGATCACCCATGCCGGGGCACTGGGTGGCCGCAGCGGCAGCGTGGCCAATGTCGGCACCGGGGCCGAGGTGATCGCCCTGTCGCCCGGTGGTGAGCTGCGACAGCTCGGCAACTGGGGCCCCTGGCTCGGTGACGACGGTTCCGGCGCCTGGCTCGGCCGCGAAGCACTCCGCCGGGTGCTGGCGTCCCGGGAGGCCGACTACGACCTCGGGCCGCTGGTCGGCGCAGCCACCGAACGCTACGGAGACCTGGACCGCTTGCACCAGACCCTGGCCACCAGCGGTACGCCGGCACGCAGCACGGCGGCCTTCGCCGGTGATGTCCTGCGCCTGGCCGAGGACGGAGAACCCGGGGCCCTGGAGGTGACCCGGTCCGCCGCCGACGCCCTGGCCTCGGTCCTGCAACGGTCCGGTCCCGGACCGTATGCGATCACCGGCGGCCTGTCCGGCCATCAGGTCTATCTGGACGAGATCGCCGGGGCACTCGGCCAGCCGGTCACGAATGCCGAGGGTACGGCGCTGGACGGCGCCCTGCTGCTGGCCGGCGGGACCACCACCGCTCCACACCTGGGGCTGCTGATCGGCGCCGCGACCCGCACCCCGCCCGAGTCCGCGACTTCCTGAGCTCCTACCTGCCGTTCGCCGTACCTGCCGTCGGAGTTGGTTCGGCGTGGGCACCGGAGCAGGATGGAGGTGCCCCCGCTCGGAGGCGATGACCAGGAGCCGACAATGCCCCACAGCAGTACCCAGCAGTCCGCCGCCGACGAGCACGGACCGCTGCCCCGCGGCATCAACCACATCGGACTGACCGTTCCCGATCTGGACCTCGCCACCCGTTTCCTTGCCGAGGCCTTCGGCGCCAAGGTCGCCTATGACGGTCTCACCCTGGACGATGAGGCACGCAGCGGGGCCGAGACCGAACGGCAGCTGGGTCTGCCGCAGGGCGCCCGGATCATCCGCCAGAGGATGATCCAGATCGGGGTCGGACCGAGCCTGGAGGTGTTCGAGATCGAGGTCGACGACCGCCATCCCGCCGCCCGGCTCTCCGACCTCGGCTGGAACCACATCTCGCTGCTGGTCGACGACATCGAAGGGGTGCTCGCACGCGCCGTCGCCGCCGGCGGGCAGGCCCTGTCCGAGGTCCACGACAACTCCCGGCATGAGGACACTCCGGGCAATGGCAGTGTCTACGTCCGGCCGCCGTGGGGCGGGCTGATCGAATTGCAGACCCTGCCGAACGGCCACTGGTACGGACCCGACTCCGAGTCCGAGGTCTGGTCACCGCCGCAGCGCTGAGCGTTCAGAGTACGGCGAGGAAGATCACCCCGAGGATCACCAACAGGACCACGGCCGCGGCCAGCACGGCGAAGAGGACCAGCCCGAAACGGCGCCCGTCGGTGGGTTGACCCACCTCGCCGGGCCGGCCGGTCTGTTTGACGATCTCCGGCTCCTCGAAGGTGGCCAGTGGCGCCAGGCCGCTGACCACCGGGACCAGTTCACCCAAGGTGGAGGCGCCGTAGAGTGTGTCCAGCCGGTGCTGGTAGTCGTCGGCGTCGAGTTCGCCCCGGGTGAAGGCGTCGTTCAGCTGCCGACCGAGCCGCTCGCGCTCCTCGGTGTCCACCGGTTTGGCCGGTGTGCTCCGGTACTTGCTCGAGATCGGCAGGTCTGCGCTCATGGACCAAGCCTAACCAGCGGCCGGGTTTCGCGTATCGGGTGCGCTTGCGGGCAACGGGAAAACCCGTTGCCCGGCCGCGGCACAACCGGCAGGCTCCACGGATGGACACCCGCGCAGACGACGACCAGCAGGCCGAGGTCCCCGGCCGAACCGGTTCCGCCGCGATCCCCCCGGCCGGTTACGCCATCGCCGAACTGGATCCGACCGACCGGGCGGGATTGGCGGAGGTGGTCGCCCTGGAGGCTGCGGGGTGGTTCGAGGTGCTGGGCACCGACGACCTGGCCGTCGACCTCGACGTCTGGGCCTCCAACCTGACACCGACCCCCTATCGCGAACGAACCGTGCTGATCGCCCGCCACCTCACGACCGGCCGGATCGACGGGTACGTCATGTGCTCCCTGCGTCTGCGTGAGGACACCGACCTGCTCGACTTCGAACTGCAGGTCCGCAGTGAATGCCGTCGACGCGGCATCGGCCGGGCCTTGTTGGCTGCGGCGCAGGAGTTCGGCGCGCGCTCCGGACGTACCCGGGCGATGACCTACTGCACCCAGCGGGAGGCCGCGCCGGGCGATCCCGAGGCACTGATCCCGGCCACCGGTTCCGGCCGGGTGCCGGCCGACAGCGCAAGCACCCGGTTCGCCCTCGCAACCGGTCATCGGCTGGAGCAGACCGAACGGCACTCGGTGCTGGACCTGCCGGTGGACATCGAGGGTCTGTGGTCCACGCTCGGGGAGCGCACCGCCGGTTACCGGTTCCGGACCTGGACCCGGTTCACCCCCGAGGACCTGCTCGAGCCGCTGGCAGCGCTGCGCAGTCAGATGAGTGTCGACGTACCGACCGGTGAGTTGCCGAGGGAACGGGAGATCTGGGACGCCGAACGGGTACGCCGCGCCGACCAGCGGGTGGCCGACTCCGGCTCGGTGGTGCTGTTCACCGTCGCCGAGCGGATCGCCGACGGCGAGCTGGCCGCCTACACCGTGCTCGAACAACTCCCGTCCCGTCCCCAGGTCGCCCACCAGGGCGACACCTTCGTGCTGGCCTCCCATCGCGGCCACGGGCTCGGCCTGGCGGTCAAACTGGTCAACCATCAGGCAGCGGTCGCCGCGTTCGACCGGCTGCAGCGGGTGCACACCTGGAATGCGGAGGAGAACCGGTGGATGCTGGAGATCAACCAGTCACTGGGCTACCGCCCGCTCGCCGTGGAAAGCGTCTGGGCCAGGCAGTTCTGAGCCACGGTCCGATCCGTGACCGATCACGGATCGGGGTCTGGAAGAATCGGCGACGATGAACCGTACCCATGCACCGGCCGGCCGCGACCAGTTCGGCGGCATCCTCACCGTGACGCCGAATCCGGCCCTCGACATCACCTATCAGGTACGCCTGGTTCCCGGTGAGGTGCACCGGGTCGAGCCACCGCGACGGCGTGCCGGCGGCAAGGGGTTCAACGTGGCCCGGGTGGTGGCGGCGAACCAGCACCGGGCGGTGGCCGTGGCCCCGGTCGGGCAGGCACAGATCGCGGCCTTCGCCGAGGAACTGCGCAAGGCCGGAGTGGGAGCCGAACTGGTCGCGGTGGCCGCCGACACCCGCAACTCGATCGCCCTGGTCGATGCCGACGCCGATCAGGTCACGGTGCTGAACGAACCGGGGAGCGCGCCGACGACGGCCGAGGCCGAGGAACTCGACCTGCGGGTACGCGACTGCATCGCCCGGTACGCACCGGCCGTGGTGGTCATCGCCGGCAGCCTTCCGCCGGGCACCGATTCGTCATTGTTCGCCCAGTTCACCCGCTACGCCCACGATGCCGGTGCGCCGTGCATCATCGACACCTCCGGCAGCGCCCTGCTCGACGCGGTACGCGCGGGCGCGGACCTGATCAAGCCGAACGCCGAGGAAGCGATGCAGGCGACCGATGCCACCGATCACCTGACGGCCGCCACCGCACTGCTGCAGCTGTCCCCCAATCCCCGGGCCCGGGCGCTGATCTCCCGCGGCCCGGACGGGATCTCCTTGTTCACCAAGGGATCCGAGGTCGTCACCACCGCCCGCCCCGGGGAACGACTGAGCGGCAATCCCACCGGTGCCGGGGATGCCGCCGTGGCCGCGGCCGCGGTCGGTCTGGCCGACGGCCTCGATGATCATGCCCTGGTCCGGCTCGCCGTGCAGTGGTCGTCGGCGGCGGTGCTCGCCCCGCTCGCCGGAGACCTCGGCCCACTCGCCGAACCGGAATCGATCACCGTCAGCACCGAAACCCTTCCGCACAAGATCATCTGATCTGCGCCGACCGATCTCAGCCAGGAGTTCCCATGCCCATTCGTCCCACACTGGAACTGATCGATGCCGCAGCCCGGCAGAACGTGGGCATCGGCGCCTTCAACGTGATCCACCTCGAGTCGGCCGAGGCATTGGTCGCGGGGGCCGAGGATGCCGGGCTGCCGGTGATCCTGCAGATCTCGGAGAACTGCGTGAAGTACCATGGCGGACAGTTGACCCCGATCCTCGCCGCCACCTCCGAGATCGCCCGGCAGGCCGCTGTCGACGTGGCACTCCATCTTGATCATGCCGAGGACGAGTCCTTGGCAATCGCCGGGATCGAGGGCGGTTTCGGTTCGGTGATGTACGACGGTTCCCGACTCCCCCATGAGGCCAACCTGGCGACCACCCAGCGGGTGGTGGCCCTGGCCCATGAGCGCGGGGTGAGCGTGGAGGCCGAACTCGGTGAGGTCGCGGGCAAGGACCTGCCGGGACGCAGCGCCCATGAGCCGGGGGTGCTCACCGACCCCGAACAGGCCCGCGTATTCGTCGCCGAGACCGGGGTCGACGCCCTGGCGGTGGCTGTCGGGTCGCGCCACGCGATGACCGAACGCAATGCGGTACTGGACCTGGAGCTGATCACCCGCCTACGCGATGCGGCCGGCGTACCGCTGGTGCTGCACGGCTCCTCCGGCGTGGACGACGCGACCCTGGTCGCGGCGATCGCAGCCGGGATGACCAAGATCAATGTCTCCACCCACCTGAACCAGGTCTTCACCTCCTCGATCCGCCGGAGCCTGAGCGAGGATCCGGGCCTGGTCGACTCCCGCAAATACCTGGGTCCGGCACGTATCGCCATGGCTGCCGAGACCGCCCGGTTGCTCCGGTTGTTCCGCGGGGCCTGAGGGGCCGTTCGCCGTACTCCCGCCGGTGTCGGCCACGGTGGCCCGGAGTACCGTGGTCGGGTAGCAGTCGATCAATCGGAGGATCAATGACAACGCCGGCAGCGGTCAGCAAGCTCAACACCAATCTGTTCATCGACGGGCAGTGGGTGCCTGCTCGCAGCGGCGCCACCTTCGATGTCGTCAACCCGGCCACCGAGGAAGTGTTGGCCGTCGTCGCCGACGGCGCCGCGGCCGATGCGACCGCAGCCCTGGACGCGGCCGTGGCGGTACAGGCCGAGTGGGCGGCCACAGCCCCCCGCGAACGCGGCGAGATCCTGCGGCGCGCCTTCGAATTGATCACCGAGCGGACCGACGAGATCGCTTCGATCATGACCGCCGAGATGGGCAAACCGCTGGCCGAGGCCAAGGGTGAGGTCGCCTACGGTGCGGAGTTCTTCCGCTGGTTCTCCGAGGAGGCGGTACGGATCAGCGGCGATCAGCTGCTGGCCCCCGACGGCAAGACCCGCTACTTCGTGCAGCGGCAACCGGTGGGCCCCTGCGTCTTGGTGACCCCCTGGAACTTCCCGCTGGCGATGGGTACGCGGAAGATCGGCCCGGCCGTCGCCGCCGGCTGCACGATGGTCTTCAAGCCCGCCGAACTGACCCCGCTGACCTCACTGGCCCTGGTGGAGATCCTGGCCGAGGCCGGACTGCCCGACGGGGTGCTGAACGTGGTGAACACCACCGATCCGGGGGACGTGGTCACCGCCTGGATGACCGATCCGCGGGCCCGAAAGGTGAGCTTCACCGGATCCACCCCGGTGGGCAAGCAGCTGTTGAAGCAGGCCGCGGACAATGTCATGCGGACCTCCATGGAACTGGGCGGCAATGCGCCGTTCCTGGTCTTCGACGATGCCGATCTGGATGTGGCGATCGGCGGCGCGATGGCGGCCAAGATGCGGAACATGGGCGAGGCCTGTGTCGCGGCCAACCGGATCTACGTGCAGTCGGGGGTGGCTGAGGAGTTCAGCAACCGGCTGGCCGAGAAGATGAGGGCACTGACCGTCGGCGACGGAGCCACCGAAGGCGTCGGTGTCGGCCCGCTGATCGAGCAGAAGGCACTGGACAAGGTGGTGCAGCTGGTCGATGACGCCGTGGAGCGTGGCGCCGAGGTGAAGGTGGGCGGTGACCGACCCGAGGGGGACGGCTTCTTCTACAACCCGACGGTGTTGTCGAATGTGAGCAGCGAATCCGACCTGATGAGCACCGAAATCTTCGGTCCGGTGGCGGCGGTGGTCCCGTTCGACACCGAGGAGGAGGCCATCGCGCTGGCCAATGCCACCCCCTTCGGCCTGGCCGGCTACCTGTTCACCACCGACCTGAACCGTGCGTTCCGGGTCAGCGACGCCATGGAGGTGGGCATGGTCGGCCTGAACACCGGCATCGTCTCCAACCCGGCGGCCCCGTTCGGCGGGATCAAGCAATCCGGTCTCGGCCGCGAGGGGGGCAGCGAGGGCATCGATGAGTTCCTCGAGGTGAAACTGATCGCAATGCCGCAGCCCTGAGCCGTCGTCCCTCGCGCCTCGGTGGCGTGATCAGTCCCGCGGGGGTGCCGGCAGCACCATCGGGGATCCGGTCAACGGATCCGGCAGCACCCGGCAGCGCAGACCGAAGACCAGGATGGGGGTCTCCTGGGCCAGCGCCATGGCGATCCAGACCCGTTGACGCTGGCCCCCGGACAACTCGTCCAGGCGCCGGTCGACCAGGTCGGTCATCCCGGTCCGGGCCAGGGCGGAGATCACCGCACTCTGGTCCTCCTCCGACCACTGCCGCAACAGGCTCTGATGCGGGAAGCGACCTCGGGCGACCAGTCCGCCGACGGTGATTCCTTCCGGCGCCTGCGCCCCCTGGGGCAGCAGACCCATGCGACGGGCGAGTTCCTTCGAGGGCAGCTGGTGGATCTCGGATCCGTCGAGCAGGATCCGGCCGCTGCTCGGCCGGATCAAGCGGGAGAGCGCCCGCAGCAGGGTCGACTTGCCACAGGCGTTCGGCCCCAGGATGACGGTGAACTCACCTTCGGTGATCCCGACGTCCAGTCCGACGCTGACGGTCCGACTGTCATAGGCCAGGGTGACCGCGTCGGCGACCAGGAAGGGCTCCGCGCCGTCAACTGCCAAGGCTGGTCTTCAGCCGGTTCAGGACCACCCTGGCAGCCGTCGTTCCCGCGTTCAGGAAGAACGGGTCGTCATCGACCTGGATCGCGTGCTGCTCCTCCACCGCGACCAGGGTCGGCCACAGTGGCATGTCGGTCAGCTCGGCCGCATCGCCTCCCCGCACCCCGTAGAAGATCCAGCTCGCATCGGCCAGGTCCGAGTTCCTCCGGACTTATGTCGACCGAGGTCTCCTCGGTGTCACGCTGGCTCTCCGGTCGGGCCACCCCGACGTCCTCGGCGATCGAACCGGGGAAGGAGGCGATCTGGAAGATCCGCAGCCGGTCACCGTTCAGCCGGGTGAAGGACACCGTCGTGGCCGGGTCGACAGTCTGGCCGAAGGTGGCCGCCTCGGTCTCGAAGTCGCTCAACCAGGTTTCTGCCTGCTCCCGCTTGCCCAGCGCATCGGCGACCAGCAGCATGTCGGGCTTCCAGTTGATTCCGGCGCCCTCGGTGGAGATCGTGGGCGCGATCTGGCTCAGCGCCTCATAGGTCTGCTCCTTGTTGTCACCCCGTGAGTTCATCAGGATCAGGTCGGGCTCGAGCGCCCCGATCGCCTCGATGTTCGGTTCGGTACGCTGACCGACCGGACTGATCGCGGCCAACTCCTCGGCCAGCTCGGGGAAGCTCTCCGGCAGGTACGACGGGACCGCCTCGGCCCCGTCACCCGCGGCGGCGCCGACCGGGACCACGCCTAGGGTGACCGAGACGTCCAGCTGACCGGTGGCGATCACCACCACCCGTTGCGGTTGCGCCGGGATCTCGGTCTCACCGGCGAAGTGGACGACCGTCCGGGGGAACTCACCGTCGGCGGCATCACTGCCCTTGCCCTCGGCCATCGTGTTCGGGGCGACCTTCTCCGTGGCCGGCGCCGAACTCACCGGATCCACACTCGGCTCTCCTTCGGATCCGGCGGCGCTGCAGCCGCTGAACGCCAGGAGCAAACTGACCAGGACCGCGGTGCCGGCACCGAAAACTGCACGCTGGTTCATGCGCGTAAGGTTAGGGTTACCTTGTGGTGCTGCTCAACACATGGCCGCGTGATCTTGGCCGCAGTTCCCTGCAGTGGGGCCGGATCGGCGTTTCGCTGATCGTCTGCACCCTGACTCTGGGGCTGTTGACCCTGGCGAGCCTGGCGATCGGTGCCCGCGAGCTCAGCCTCGCCGAGGTGTGGCAGGCGGTCTTCGCCCCCGGTGGCGCCGAGACCCGGGCCGGCATCATCATCCGCGAACTCCGTCTCCCCCGTACCCTGCTCGGCCTGCTGGTCGGTGTCGCACTGGGCATCGCCGGTGTGGTGATGCAGGTGATCACCCGCAACCCGTTGGCCGAGCCCGGACTGCTCGGGGTCAATGCCGGCGCCTCACTGGCGGTCGTCCTCGGGATCGCGGTCTTCGGCGTGACCGATGCCTCGGGTTGGCTCTGGTTCGCCCTGTTCGGCGCCGGGCTGGCGGCGTTGGTGGTGAACTGGCTCGGCATGCGCAATGCCGGTACCGAGGTGACCCATCTGGTGCTGGCCGGGGTCGCACTGTCGGCCAGTATGTCGGCCGTGGTCGGGGTGATCACCATGTTTCGCAGTGACGCCTTCGACACCTATCGGTTCTGGATGGTCGGCGCCCTCTCCGGCGCCGATCTGCCGACCGTACTCGGGCTCGCCCCGGCGGTGACCGTGGCCGTGGTCGGCGCCCTGTTGCTGGCCGGACATTTCAACGCGATGGCATTGGGTGACGAGGTCGGCAGTGGCCTGGGGGTTCGGGTGACCCGGGTACGCCTGCTCGGCCTGTTGTTGATCACGATTCTCTGTGGCTGCGCGGTCGCCGCTGCCGGGCCGATCGGTTTCGTCGGCCTGGTCGTCCCGCACACCGTCCGCCTGCTGGTCGGAGTCGATCAGCGGGCGGTACTGGCACTGTCGCTGCTGGTCGGACCGATCCTGGTGCTGGCCGCCGACATCATCGGTCGGGTGGTGGTCCGCCCCGGTGAGCTGGAGGTCGGCATCGTCACCGCCTTCATCGGCGCACCGGTGCTGCTCTTCCTGATCCTGCGGGCGCGGAGCCGGGTATGAATCGAATCGACCCGCTCCCCGACTTCTCGCTCGCCCGGCTGCCCGGGCGTTGCAGTCTCCTGCTGCATCGCCGAACCCTGGTCGTCTGCTCGGTACTCGTCGCCGCGGTGGCGATGCTGATGCTGCTCACCATCGGTACCGGTGCCTACCGATCAGCCCGTCGGAACTGCTCACGATCCTGCTCGGCGGTGGGGAACCGACGGCGCGATTCTTCGTGCTGGAGCAACGCGCACCCCGCGCCGTCGCGGCGGTCGTGGTGGGGATCTGTCTGGCCCTGGCCGGGGCGATCTTCCAAACCCTGTCCAACAACCCGCTGGGCAGCCCCGACATCATCGGTTTCACCACCGGAGCGGCCACCGGTGGTCTGGTGATGATCCTGGTGGCGGGGGCCTCGGTGCCCGGCGGGGTGGCCACCGGCGCCACCCTCGGTGGGCTCGCCACGGCCCTGCTGGTCTGGTCGCTGAGTGTCGGCCGTGGCCTGGCCGGGGAACGGTTGATCCTGGTTGGGATCGCCGTCGGGGCGATGCTCTCCTCGATCAACGACTACCTGCTGACCCGGGCCGATCTGGAGTCCGCCGAGGCGGCCCGGGCCTGGCAGTTCGGCAGCCTGAATGCGGTGGGCTGGGGCCAACTGAGCGGACCGGTGGTGATCGTCGGGCTGCCACTGCTCGTGCTCTGGCTGTGGTCGCCGTCGCTGCGCGCACTGGAGACCGGGGACGACCTCGCCGCCGCCCTGGGGGTACGGGTGACTCGCGACCGTACGATGCTGCTGGCCACCGGTGTGCTGTTCACCGCGATCGGCGTGGCCATCGGTGGGCCGATCGGTTTCGTCGCCCTGGCGGCACCGCAGATCGCCCGGCGGTTGACCGCCTCACCGGGAATCTCCCTGCTCGGGAGCGCGGCCCTCGGCGCTGCCCTGCTCGGCTCGGCGGACCTGCTGGCAGCGCGGATCCTCAGTCCCTTCCAGATCCCGGTGGGCCTGGCGACCTCCGCGGTCGGCGGCCTCTATCTGGTCTGGCTGCTCAGTCGCCGACGTCGCTGACTGGGCGGTCCGGTACGCGGCTCACTGCCTGCTGACCGATTCCCGGACCTGCTCCAGCGTCGCCGCCGAGGACTCCGGGCCGAAGGTGACCACCACCGCCAGACTCTCCGGATCACCGCTGTCCAGCACGTTCACGTCGAACACGGTCCGCACACCGGCCTGGTCGATCGCGAAGGTCCGCTGCCAGCCGTCGAGGCCACCGAGGGTGATCGACCCCGAGTCGATCGGTTCGGGCTGCAACCCCTCGCCCGCATAGGGGCCGTAGTCGACGATGCAGGTGATCACCTGATCGCTCGCTTCCTCGGGTGCGTCGAAACCGTTGTAACCGGCCAGGCCTCCCAGGACCATCCCCTCGACCTCCTCACCGTCGAGCGTCCTGCCCCAGGCGGCCTGATCGTCGAGGAAGACCCACAGGGATTTGTCGAACCGGAACCCCCAGTCCTCGGGGACATCGACCGAGACACCGGCCGCGCTGTAACTGCTCTGCTGAGCGTCGGCGGAGCGTCCATTACCACCGAGGCAGTTCAGTTCGCCCCCGCCGGGCGCGGGTCCGGTCTCGGTGCCGCCGGTCTCGGTGGTCGGCACCGGTGGCAGCGGTTCGGTCGGTTCGATCGGTTCGTCACCGCCACCGAAGACCTGGGTGACGACCAGGGCGACCACCAAGGTGAGCGCCACTGCCGCTGCGGCGAGCAGCATCACCGGCACCAGTGAACGCTTCGGCCCGGTCGCGGGCTGCCACGGCACCTCGGCGGGTTGACCACTTCCCGGTTGCCCGCCCAGCGGGTGATCGCTTCCCGGGTGGCCGGCCGCCGGGCCGGTGGCACCGGGAGGTCCCGAAGGTGCTGGTGGCGGTACCGACGGGTCGGTGCTCACCTCGTGGGACCACTGGTGCCCGTCCCAGTACCGGAACTGTCCGCTGCTGCCGCTCGGATCGTGATACCAGCCGGGCATGCTCATCGAAGCGTGGTTCCTTTCGGTTGGTCGGTACGCGCCGCCGGGCGCCCCCACAGGCTACGGGTCCACCGGCTCGCCCAGCTGCAAACCGTCGGGAGCTCTGGCGACCTGACGCGATGCCGAAGTCGCCATAACTTCCGACAATTTGCGGTACGGAGGAGGCGGCGCTCCTCAGTCGGAGAGCGGACCGAACGGCAACCCGTGCTTGGCCAACAGCTCCTCGCCGCCGTCCTCGGCGGTGAGCACCCACAGCCCGTGCTCGGTGACGGTGATGGTGTGCTCCCAGTGGGCGGCCCAGGAGCCGTCGACGGTGACCATGGTCCATTCGTCGTCCAGGGTCGCGGTCTGCGAGCTGCCCAGGGTGAGCATGGGTTCGACGGCCAGGGCCAGACCCTCGGTGATCCGCGGCCCACGACCCGGACGCCCCTCATTGGGTACGTCGGGTTCCATGTGCATCGCCGAGCCGATCCCGTGACCGACCAGGCCCTCGGCGATCCCGTAGTCCCCCTGGGCGGTGACGAACTCTTCGATCGCGGCACTGATGTCGGTCACCCGCCCACCGAGACGGGCCGCTCCGATACCGGACCAGAGGGCGTCATGGGTGACCTGGGACAGCTTCACCGCCGCTGGATCACCCGGCTCCCCGACGAAGACGCTGCGGGCGGCGTCACCGTGCCAGCCCTCGACGATCGCCCCGCAGTCGATGGACACCAGATCCCCGGTCTGCAGCACCCGGTCCCCCGGGATGCCGTGCACCACCTCGTCGTTCACCGAGACGCAGATGACCCCGGGGAAACCGCCCTCGCCGTTGATGTCGGCGCCGTAGTCGAGGAAGGACGGTTCGGCACCGGCGGAGGCGATCACCTCGGCGGCGACCGCGTCCAGTTCGCAGGTGGTGATACCGGCTCGTACCTCGGCGCTGGTCGCGGCCAGTGCCTGGGCGACCACCTGTCCGGCACGACGCATCAACCGGAGCTGGTCCGGGGTCTTCAGCTCCGGACGACGGGATCCGAACACTGTCGCTCAGCCGCGCTCGTCCAGGGCCGAGGCGATCCGTTGACCCACCTCGTCGACCGAGCCGAGACCGTTCACGCGTACCAGCTGGCCACGCTTGGCGTAGACGTCCAGCAGCGGCGCGGTCTCCTTCACATAGGTCTCCTGGCGCACCCGGATGGCCTCCTCGGTGTCATCGGCGCGGCCCTCGATCTCGGCCCGCTTGGCCAACCGCGCCACCACCTCGTCGGTATCGGCCTCCAGACAGATCACCGCGTCCAAGGACTGTCCGAGACCCTCCAGCACAGAGTCGAGGGCCTCGACCTGGGCGAGGGTACGGGGGTAGCCGTCGAGCAGGAAACCGTTGGCCGCATCGCCCTCGGCCAGCCGGTCGGCCACGATCTGATTGGTGATGTCGTCGCCGACGTACCCACCGGACTTCATGATCCGATCCACCTCGAGCCCCAGCGGCGTCTTGTTCTTGACGTTGGCCCGGAAGATGTCTCCGGTGGAGATGGCGGGGATGCCGTACCTCTCGGCGATGCCCTTGGCCTGGGTTCCCTTGCCCGCCCCGGGCGGCCCCATGATCAGCAGACGCATCCGTGCGCCCTCCCTTCCGTGGGTGTGGCTTCGAGCCTCACCAGTCTGTGGACGGTCCGACTCTAGCGTCTGCCCGCCGTTACGGTCCCCTCCGGTCGGGCGGATCCCGCAGGAAAGTACTACCGAGTGTCGCAGATCACCTGTGGCGCCGGGGCGTACCGATCAGCGCAGGAATCCCTCGTAGTTGCGCTGCTGCAGCCGGCTCTCGATCTGCTGCACCGTGTTCAGGCCGACACCGACGATGATCAGCAGCGAGGTGCCGCCGAAGGGGAAGTTCTGGTTCGCCCCGGGCAGGAAGGCGAAGGCGATCGTCGGCAACAGGGCGATCAGGCCCAGGTAGAGCGAGCCGGGCGTGGTCAGCCGGTTCAGCACATGGGCCAGATAGCGCGCGGTCGGGTTGCCGGCCCGGATGCCGGGGATGAAGCCGCCGTACTTCTTCATGTTGTCGGCCACCTCGTCGGGGTTGAAGGTGATCGAGACGTAGAAGAACGCGAAGGCGATGATCAGCAGGAAGAACGTCACCATGTAGACCGGGTGGTTGCCCTGCACCAGGTTGTTCTGGATCCAGCTGGAGACCGGGCTCTCGGGATCGAACTGGCTGTAGAGCACCGGGATGTACATCATCGAGGAGGCGAAGATCACCGGGATCACACCGGCCTGGTTGACCTTGATCGGGATGTAGGTCGAGCTGCCGCCGAAGACCCGGGTACCGACGGTCTTCTTCGCATAGTGCACCGGGATCCGGCGCTGGGCCAGCTCGATGTAGAGGACTGCCGACATGACCAGCAGACCGACGGCGATGACCAGGAAGAAGGTGACCCATCCGGCCTGGCCCGGCTGGGCCTGCTTGATGCCCCACAGGGCGCCGGGGAAGGTGGCCGCGACCTGGGTGAAGATGAGGATCGACATGCCGTTGCCGATGCCCTTCTCGGTGATCAGCTCGCCGAGCCACATCACCACACCGGTGCCGGCGGTCATGGTCAGCACCATCACCACGATCGGGAACAGCGAGGTGTCGTAGACCAGTCCGTCACAGCCGGGGAAGAGCTGGCCGGAGACGGCCAGAGAGACGAAGGCGGTGGAGTTCAGCACCGCCAGGACGATCGTCAGGTAGCGGGTGTACTGGGTGATCTGCGCCTGACCGGAGGCGCCTTCCTTCTTGATCGCCTCCAGCCGCGGGATCACCACGGTCATCAACTGCAGGATGATCGAGGCGGTGATGTAGGGCATGATGCCGAGCGCGAAGATGGACAACTGCAGCAGTGCGCCGCCGGAGAAGAGGTTGATCAGCGAGTAGATCTGCTGGCCGCCGTCGCCGCCGATGCCACCGGTCATACCGAGCTGTCGGCACTCGTTGACCCGCTGGGCGTTCACATTGGGTGACGGCAGGACCGACCCCAGACGGAAGATGGCGACAATGCCGAGCGTGAACAGGATCTTCATCCGAAGTTCGGGTGACCTGAACGCGTTCCCGAAGGCTGATAGCACCGAGCCCTCTCCTCGTAAATCCGTCGTTGTCGGACGCCGCTCGCACGGCGCCACCGCATGTACGCATACGGCAACCACGAGAGACTATCAACCGATTCTCAGTTGCCGTAATCCTGCTCCGGGCCGAGCCGACCGCTCGTGTGCTCAACCGGTGAACAGACTGCGCAGCTCGTCGGGATCGAGTCGGTTCGCCGATCCGGACCGGCCACCGATCACCTGGGTGAAGAGGTCGCGTTTGCTCTGCTGCAGCGCCAGCACCCGCTCCTCGATCGTCCCGGCCGAGATCAGCCGGTAGACCATCACCGGCCGCTGCTGCCCGATCCGGTGGGTACGGTCGATCGCCTGCTCCTCGGTCGCCGGATTCCACCACGGATCCAGCAGGAAGCAGTAGTCGGCCTCGGTCAGGTTCAGTCCCACTCCGCCTGCCTTCAGGCTGATCAGGAACACCGGCGCCTCACCCTCGCGGAAGGCCTCGATCACCGCCGCCCGGTTCTTCGTCGCACCGTCGAGGTAGGCGTGGGCGATGCCCTCGGCCGACAGCCGCTCGGCGACCTGTGCGAGGAAGCGGGTGAACTGGGAGAACACCAGGGCCCGATGCCCCTCGGCAGCCAGCTCCCGGACCCGGCCGAGCAGGGTGTCGATCTTCGCCGACGGTACGCCGGCCAGCCCGTCGTCGATCAGTTGCGGACCCAGTGCGAGCTGCCGCAGCCGGGTGAGTGCGGCGAAGATCTGCATCCGATTGCCCTGGGGATCGTCGAGCAGCCCGAGCACCCGCTGCCGTTCCCTCGACAACCGGGTCCGGTAGGCGCGTTGGTGGGCCGGGGCGAGCTCCACCCGGACCACCTGTTCGATCCGCGGCGGCAGATCGGCGGCCACCGATTCCTTCGTCCGGCGCAGCAGGAAGGGCCGGATCCGGCCACGCAGCTGGGCCAGCCGCTGGTCATCGTGGTCGCGTTCGATCGGACGCTGGTAGTCGGCGGCGAACTGCTCCGGATCATCGAACAACCCCGGCGCGCAGATCGACAGCAACGCCCACAACTCCATCAGCTGGTTCTCCATCGGGGTGCCGCTGATGGCGATCACCGAGTCGGCGCGGAGTCGGCGGACCGCCTGGTACCCCTTCGACCGATGGTTCTTCACCGTCTGCGCCTCGTCCAGCAGCACCACCGACCACTCGATGCCGGCGTACTCGGCCGAGTCCAGCCGCAGCAACGAGTACGTGGTGACGACCAGATCGTTGACCGCAACCAGGTCCGGCAGTGACTCGCCTTGACGACGCAGGGTGGACTCGATCGTCCGTACCCGCAGGTCGGGGGTGAACCGGGCGGCCTCGGCGGCCCAGTTGCCGACCACCGAGGTCGGCGCCACCACCAGCACCGGCCGCTGCTCCCCCGCCTCGCGGCGCTGCTGCACCGCGGCCAGGGCCTGTACGGTCTTGCCCAGTCCCATGTCGTCGGCCAGCAGACCACCGAGGCCGGCATCCATCAGCGCCGTCAGCCAGCCGTACCCCTGCTTTTGGTACGGGCGCAGGCTCGCCCGCAACCCGGCCGGCGGGTCGGGTGGCGGCTGCGGACTGTCCTGCACCAGGCGTTCCACCCGGCGGCGCCAGGCCGCGGCCTGCCGCCCGACCACCCCCAGAGCGACGAGTTGTTCGTAGAGCCCGAGTTGTTCGACACCGATGCGCAACTCACCGGTCTCGGGATCGGCCAGCCGACGTGCCTGCAGCATCAGGCTGCGCAGCTCGTCGAACTGTTCTCCGGCGGTGTCGACGACGAGTCCGTCGGGCAGCACCAACTTCTGGATGCTGCCGACCGCCTGCATCACCAGGCCGATCGGAACCTCCCGGCCGGCCACCCGGACCTCGACCTGCAGACTGAACCAGTCGGTCCTGCCGAGGTCGCCGACACCGACCTCGACCACCGGCGCATCGGTACTGCGGCGGTACTCGGGCAGATCGCCGATGACCACCACCTCGACCCCGGCCTCGGCGAGCAGCGGCAGCTGGTCGGTGACGAAGTCGGCAGCAGCCAGACCCTCCAGTTCGGCGGTGGCTGCCAGGTGCCCGTCGTCGGTGCGGGGCAGCCGAAGATCCGGGCGTTGCAGCCGACGGAGCAGTGCGGCCTCGGCATCATGGTCGCGGGCCAGCGGGTCGTCGGGATCCAGCGCCAGCCCCACGGTCAGGTCCAGCTCGGCACTGCGGTACCGATGTCCCCAGACCAGCCCGATCCGGTGTCCGCCCAGGTAGGTCAGGGTCAGTTGCAGCGCCGGTTCGGGGTCGGCCGGCAGCGGCACCGACGCATCGAGTGAGCCGACCAGGTTGCTGCGGCGGATCCGGGGAAGGTACTTGGCACGGAAGGCTTCCCGTTCCGCGGCCGGGATCCGCAGCGGGCGACCCCGCCGCGCCAGACCGGCGGTGACCGGGTCGGTACTGCGTTCGATCCGGTGCAGCCTGGCCCGTTCACCCTGGGTCGACCAGACCGCGACCGGTGGCTCGCCGATCATGTCCGCCCCGACGACCTGCTCACCGTGGCTGGTCGACAGTCCCGGCTGCAAGGACAGGCCGCCATCGGCCTCGGCACGCAGATCCACCCCCAGCAGCAGCGGCTCCTCGACCAGTTCGACATGGCCCTGCCTGCACCAGACCAGTTCCACCTCGGTCGCGGCGATCTCACCCAGCAGCCGCCAGGCGACCGGATCGCCGTTCAGCACCACCGGCGCATGGTCGTACCAACCGGTGTCGACCAGCAGCTGGCGCAGGCTGTTCAGGGTCGGCGCCGCGGGATGGGCGGCCACCGGCTGGTGCCGGTGTCGCAGATCGGCCCAGTCGATGCCGGTCCGTACCCAATTGCCCAGTCGGCCCCGCTGGACCGGGGTGAGGGTGATCCGGCGTTGTGCCCCGGTGCCCTTCCCCGGGTCGAACTGAAGTCCCAGCCGGGGATGCTGCACCCGTTCGTCCAGCAGCGCGTCCAGTTCATGGCGCCACTGGCCCAGTTGCCGCTGCGCGCTCAGCAGGGCGACGGCCGCGACGTGGGGACAGCCACCGGCCAGCGGACAGCTGCAGCCCTGGTGCAGCAGCGACCCGTCCTCGGCCAACCCCACCAGCACCTGGTACGGACGCCGCCCGCTGCCGGCCACCTCGGCCATCGTCAGACGGTCGCTGTCCTGCAAGCTGACCACCCGATCCTCGTGCAGGTAGCGCCGACCGCGCTCGAGGACCGTGGCGCCCAGCTGTCGGGCGAGCATCACCTCGACTTCTTGGGCGAGCGTCACCTCGACTGGATCCGACGGCACCTGTTCAGCCTAGAGGCCCCCACCGACCGAGCACCCCGACTGCGCACATGACAACGGCCCGCTCCCCCGAGGGAGCGGGCCGCCTGTCGCAGGACCGGTCGATCAGCGCAGACCGAGCTTCGAGGTGCAGGCCGGCCACTGGCCCCAACCGGCCTGGGCCTGCAGCTTCTTGCCCAAGCGGATCTGCTCGGCCTTCGAGTTCTCGTGCGGCAGACCGGATCCACCCATCGACTTCCAGGTCTGCTCGGTGAACTGCAACCCGCCGTAAAAGCCGTTGCCGGTGTTGATCGACCAGTTGCCACCGGATTCGCACTGGGCCAGTCGTTCCCAGACCGCGTCGTCACCGGGACCGCTGTCGGTCTGATTGCTCGAACCGGAACCGGAGGAGTCATCGGAATCGGACTCCGAGCTGCCCGATCCCGAGCTGCCCGATCCCGAGCTGCCCGATCCGGAGCTGCCCGATCCCGAGCCGGAGTTCGAGCTGGAGGACTCTTCTTCCTCCTGCTGCTCGCGAGTGCCGACGGCGACCCGCTTGTTCACCGGCTCGGTGAGCACCTTGGAGTCCTTCTCGGAACGCTTGACCTCCTTGCCGTCTTCGTAGACGACGTCGAAGGTGAGTTCGCGCTGACCCTTCTTGCCCTCGGCCAGGACCTTGGTCTCGCCCTTGTCCAAGCTCGAGCTCTTGACCTCTTCGGTCTTGAAGTCGATGTCCTTCTTCTGCTTCTCGGTCTTCTTCTCCACCTGGGTGTAGGTGATCTTCATCCCGTCGATCAGCGCCTCGTCGACACCCGGATCGACCTTGTCGTCGTCGTCGGCCTCGACCTCGGCAGCTTCCAGCGCGGCCTGCACATCATGGCCGTTCGTGTGCACCGTCTTCGACTTGCCGCGAACGACGACCTCGACCGACTTCTCGGTGCCGATCTCCAGCGCCAGACCCTCGCGCGGGATCTCGGTGTCCCGCAGCGGGGAGACCGAGGCGGTCTCGTCGTAGCCCAGCTCGTCGAGCGCCTCGGAGACGGTCAGCGCATTGGACCAGACCTGCGACTGCTCACCGTCGACGGTCAGGTCGAGCGGGCGGGCGTAGCGGATGGCGATCGTGGTCTCGCCGTCGATCGGAGCATCAGCGGCCGGTTCGACCACGTCACGCTCACCGAGTGCGATGCCGCTCTGTTCGAGGTAGGCACCGACCGTGGGCGCCAGGGTCCCTTCGGAGCTGACCACTCCATCGACCGACAACGACACCTGGTCGTTCATGGCGGCGTAGCTGGCCCCGGCTCCACCGGTGGCGGTGAGCAGGCCTGCGGCAACGAGTCCGACTGTCTTCTTCCACACGTTCCTGAGTCTAACTGAGAGTTTTTCAGTATCCCAATCGAGGGACCGCTTCACATGTTGCACACAGGGACCGGCCCGAGCGAGTTCGTCACCTCGCCCGAACGGTCCCGGGAACGAAACAGGGCCCGTCCCCGAGGGGAACGGACCCTGTGCCTGGTCGACGCCGGTTCAGAGCTGAGTGGCCGAACCGCCGGCGGCCTCGATCTTCGACTTCGCCGAGCCGGAGAACGCATGCGCGCTCACCTGCACCGCGACCGAGATCTCACCATTGCCGAGGACCTTCACCAGTTCGCCCTCGCGCACCGCACCCTTGGCGACCAGATCGGCGACACCGATCTCTCCACCGTCGGGGAACAGCTGGGCGATCTTCGCCACGTTCACGATCTGGTACTCGGTACGGAACGGGTTGTTGAAGCCACGAAGCTTCGGTACCCGCATGTGCATCGGCATCTGACCGCCCTCGAAGGCCTCGGGCACGTTCTTGCGTGCGCCGGTGCCCTTCGTACCGCGACCTGCCGTCTTGCCCTTCGATGCCTCACCGCGACCCACACGGGTCTTGGCGGTCTTGGCGCCCGGAGCCGGGCGAAGGTGATGAACCTTCAGTGCCATGTCAGTCGACCTCCTCGACGCTGATCAGGTGCGAGACCGTGTTCAGCATTCCTCGAATCTCGGGGCGGTCCTCCTTGACGGCGGTGTCCCCGATGCGCTTCAGGCCGATGGTCCGCAAGGTGTCGCGCTGGTTCTGCTTGCCACCGATACCGGACTTGACCTGGGTGACCTTCAAACGAGCCATCAGGAGGCCACCTCCTGCTTCTCGCGCGAGGCCTTCAGCAGTGCAGCCGGGGTGACATCCTCGACCGCCTTGCCGCGGCGCGCCGCGACGGCTTCGGGGGTCTCCAGCATCTGCAGGGCCGCCACCGTGGCGTGCACCACGTTGATCGCATTCGGCGAACCGAGCGACTTGGCCAGGACGTCGTGGATACCTGCGCACTCCAGCACTGCACGGACCGCGCCACCGGCGATCACACCGGTACCGGGCGAAGCCGGGCGCAGCATGACCACGCCGGCCGCCTTCTCACCCTGGACCGGGTGTGGCACGGTGCCCAGGATGCGGGGGACGCGGAAGAAGTTCTTCTTCGCCTCCTCGACGCCCTTGGCGATCGCCGCGGGCACCTCCTTGGCCTTGCCGTATCCGACGCCGACGGTGCCGTCACCGTCACCCACCACAACCAGTGCGGTGAAGCTGAAACGGCGGCCACCCTTGACGACCTTGGCGACGCGGTTGATCGCCACCACGCGCTCTACGAAATTGCTCTTCTCGGCGTCCCGGCCACGACGATCGTCCCGGCCGCGACGCTCGCCCCCGCGGCCACCGCCGCGTTGGGTTCCACTCATCGCTTGTTCCTCTCGTACCGCCCGGGGGCGGTCTCCGATTGTCGTGTTGTCAGAAGTCCAGGCCGCCGGAGCGTGCACCGTCGGCCAGTGCAGCCAGACGCCCGTGGTACTTGTTGCCGGACCGGTCGAAGACGACCGCCTCCACGCCCTTGGCCTTGGCCCGCTCGGCGAGCAGTTCGCCGACGCGCTTGGCCTTCTCGGACTTGTCACCGGTGGTGCCGCGCAGGTCGGCCTCCATGGTGGAAGCCGAGACCAAGGTGGCACCGGCGTTGTCGTCGATGACCTGGGCGAAGACATGCTTGCTCGAGCGGGTGACCACCAGCCGCGGACGCTCGGCGGAGCCGAAGATCCGCTTGCGTCCACGTACCTGGCGACGGTGCCGAGCGGCAGCCTTCGGTGCGGTGTGCTTGCCAGCATCCAGTGAGATACCCATCGTCACTTACCAGCCTTTCCAACCTTGCGCCGAACGTGCTCGCCGGCGTACCGCACACCCTTGCCCTTGTAGGGCTCGGGCTTGCGGAGCTTACGGATGTTCGCAGCGACCTCACCGACCGCCTGCTTGTCGATGCCCTGGACGCTGAACTTCGTCGGGTTCTCGACGGCGAAGGTGATGCCCTCGGGGGCCTTCACCACGACCGGATGCGAGAAGCCCAGGTTGAACTCCAGCTCGGTCGGGCCCTTGGAGATCACGCGGTAACCGACACCGACGATCTCGAGCTTCTTCTCGTAGCCATCGGTGACACCGGTGACCATGTTCGACACCAGCGTCCGGGTGAGACCGTGCAGCGAACGGCTGACGCGCTCCTCATCGGGACGCGACACCTCGATCTGGCCGGCATCGTTCTTGGCCACGGTGATCGGCTCGGCGACGACGTGGCTGAGGGTCCCCTTCGGGCCCTTCACCTCGACCTGCCGGCCGTCGAGCTTGACCTCGACTCCGGACGGAATGGCGATCGGGAGCTTGCCAATACGCGACATGTTCTTCCTCCTCTACCTTTCCGTCACCACACGTAGGCGAGGATCTCCCCGCCCACGTTCTTGTTGGTGGCGTCCCGGTCGGTCAGCAGACCCTGGGACGTCGAGATGATCGCGATGCCGAGGCCACCGAGGACCTTCGGCAACTGGGTGCTCTTGGCATAGACCCGCAGGCCGGGCTTGCTGATCCGGCGGATGCCGGAGATCGACTGCTCGCGGTTCTGGCCGTACTTCAAGGTGATCTCGAGCGACTTGCCGACCTCACCCTCGGCGGGTTCCTTCACCTCGTAGGAGGAGATGTAGCCCTCCTGCCGCAGGATCTCGGCGATACCGGCCTTGATCTTGGAGTGCGGCATGGTGGTGGAGTCGTGGTGCGCCTGGTTCGCATTGCGCACACGCGTCAGCATGTCTGCGATTGGATCAGTCATTGTCATGGCTGAGTTGCTTCTTTCTCGAAATGGTTTCCCGGCCCACCGCGGTGGACATCAGGGGACCTGTTCCGTTGGATTAGAGGGAGGTACGCCTCACCAGCTGGACTTGGTGACGCCGGGCAGTTCGCCACGATGGGCCAGGTCCCGCAGGCAGATGCGGCACAGGCCGAACTTGCGGAACACGGCCCTGGGGCGGCCACAGCGGTTGCAGCGGGTGTAACCGCGGACGCCGAACTTGGGCTTGCGGGACTGCTTGACCTTCAGTGCGGTCTTCGCCATCAGTAGATCACTTCCGTCGTGCGTAGGCCGGGCCGCTGCGGCGAGCCTTGGCCGGCTTCGGGTTGTCGTTGAAGGGGAAGCCCAGGTTCTTCAGCAGTGCCCGGCCTTCGTCGTCGTTGGTCGCCGAGGTCACGAAGGTGATGTCCATCCCTCGGCTCCGGTCGATCTTGTCGGGGTCGATCTCGTGGAACATGACCTGTTCGGTGAGACCGAAGGTGTAGTTGCCCTGGCCGTCGAACTGGTGGCTGTTCAGACCGCGGAAGTCGCGGATCCGGGGCAGCGCCAGGCTCAGCAGGCGGTCGGCGAACTCCCACATCCGGGTGTTCCGCAAGGTGACGTGGGCACCGATCGGCTGTCCCTCACGCAGCTTGAACTGGGCGATCGACTTGCGGGCCTTGGTCACCTGCGGCTTCTGACCGGTGATGGTGGTCAGGTCGCGGATGGCGCCGTCGATCAGCTTGGAGTCGCGAGCAGCCTCACCGACACCCATGTTGACGACGACCTTCACCAGGCCCGGGATCTGCATCGGGTTGGCGTAGTTGAACTCGTTCTGCAGAGCCGGTACGACCTCGTCGCGGTAACGCTGCTGCAGACGCGGCAGGGTGCGCTCGGTGGTGGTGGCGGTCATCAGATTTCCTCTCCGGTCTTCTTGGCGATCCGGACACTGCGGAAGGCGGCGTACTCCGAACCGTCGGGGCGACGCTTGGTCACCTCACGGCGCTCGTAACCGACCCGGCTGACGACTTCCTCGCCGTCCACCTTGACGACCAACTGGACGTTCGAGGCGTGGATCGGGGCCTCGGAGCTGATGATGCCGCCCTCGACCCGCTTGCCCTGCGGGGTCGCCGTCTCGCGGACATGGCGCTGGACCACGTTCACGCCCTGGACGACCACCTTGGTGTTGGTGGGGTCGACGGCGAGGATCTCACCGACCAGACCCTTGTCCTTGCCTGCGATGACCTTCACCCGGTCACCCTTCTTCACGTGCAGGCTCATGTCAGATCACCTCCGGGGCGAGCGAGACGATCCGCATGAACTTCTTCTCGCGAAGCTCACGACCCACCGGGCCGAAGATGCGGGTGCCTCGGGGCTCGCCGTTCGTGTTCAAGATGACGGCAGCGTTCTCGTCGAACTTGATGTAGGAACCATCGTTGCGACGACGCTCCTTGACGGTCCGCACGATGACGGCCTTGACGACCTCACCGCGCTTCACGTTGCCGCCGGGGATGGCGTCCTTCACCGTTGCGACGATGGTGTCACCGACGCCGGCGTAGCGACGACCAGAGCCACCGAGCACGCGGATGCAGAGGATTTCCTTCGCACCCGTGTTGTCGGCGACCTTCAGTCGCGACTCCTGCTGGATCATGTGTTGTGTCTCCTGGTTGTTTCACCGGTTCCCGCCCACGCACGTACCCCCACCACAGCGTGGAACGGGAACGCACCACAGCAAGGGCACGAGGCGAACAGGCCTGATGGAACGGACGATTGTGTGCGATGCTCAGAAAAGGTCCCCGTCGGCCGTTTCACCGTGAGATGTGACTCGGAGATCCGCGGGCACAGTCCTGCGCAACCGGTCAATCGTAACCCATCGGCCGCGCGGGATGAAATCGGGCCATCGGTAGGCTGCGGACGCACCGCCGGGCAACGCACCGCAACCCCGCTTTCGCGTCCGTCGCATCTCCGCCGAAGCACAGCCCCCGCCCGTGAGTCCGGTCACCTGCGCCGGGTGTTCTCGGTTACAGCTCGGCCACAGGCTTTGCGCAGCCCGATCACAGCCGGTTAGGGTTACCGACGTTAGGACACGCTTACCTGACGATCCCATGCGAAAACTCGTGGCGGTAGAGCAGTTCGCCCCCGCCACTCGTTCGAAAGTCGACCCATGCGCCGTTCCCGTTCCCTGTCCGCCATCGCCGCCATCGCGGCCTCCGCAGCGCTGCTCACCGCCTGCTCCTCCGGTGAAACCGAGACCCCCGCCGGTGACAGCTCCGCCGCCACCACGACGGTCCAGGTCGAGGACAACTTCGGCACCCAGACCGTGACCGTCCCGCCCACCTCGGTGGTCGCCACCGACAACCGCACCTTCGAGACCCTCTCGGACTGGGGCGTCCAGCTGGCCGCCGCACCGCGCGCCCTGATGCCGGAGACCATCGCCTACAAGAACGACGAATCGATCGTCGACCTGGGCAGCCACCAGGAGCCGGACCTGGAGGCCGTCGTCGCCGCCGAGCCAGATCTGATCATCAACGGTCAGCGCTTCTCCCAGTACCGGGAGGACCTGGCCACCCTGGCCCCCGATGCCGCGATCGTGGAACTCGACCCGCGCGACGGGGAGCCCTTCGAGGCCGAGCTGAAGCGGCAGACCACCGCGCTCGGACAGATCTTCGGCAAGGAGACCGAGGCCGAGCAGCTGAACACCGGCCTCGACGATGCGATCGCCCGTGCCCAGGCTGCCTACGACTCCGGTGAGACCGTGATGGCGGTGAACTCCACCGGCGGTGAACTGGGTTACCTGGCACCGAGCAACGGACGTACCCTCGGGCCGGTCTTCGACACCCTGAGCCTCACCCCGTCGCTGGAACTCGAGGGCTCCGACTTCCACGAGGGTGACGACATCTCGGTGGAGGCGATTGCCGAGTCCAACCCCGACTGGATCCTGGTGATGGACCGCGATGCAGCGGTCGGCAGCGACGAGGCGGACTACCAGCCCGCCGCGCAGGTGATCGAGGAGTCCCAGGCGCTGCAGAACGTGACCGCGGTGCAGGAGGGCAACATCGTCTACATGCCCGATGACACCTACACCAACGAGGGCATCCAGACCTACACCGAGTTCTACAGCAGCCTCGCCGACGCCTTCGAGGCCAAGGGCTGAGTGGTCCCGACCCGACCCGTCGACCGCGATCGATGACCGTCGCACCGGCCCCCGCGCAGTTGCGGGGGCCGGTGCCACGACGGTCACGGCCGAGCTCCAGGACTCCACTGCCACGATGACACCCACCTGATGACGATCACCACCACCACCGCCGCCCGCAAACAGCGGCTCTTCGACCCCAAGTTGCTGCTCGGCATCCTGGTCGTCGCCGCCCTCCTGGTCGTCTCCTTGTTCACCGGGGTCTATGACATCTTCGGCAACACCGATGGCGGTGAGATGTTCGCCATCACCCGGATCCCCCGCACCATCGCGCTGGTCCTGGCCGGCGCCGCGATGGCGATGTGCGGTCTGGTGATGCAGTTGCTGACCCAGAACCGTTTCGTCGAGCCCACCACCACCGGCACCACGGAATGGGCCGGTCTGGGGATGCTCACGGTGATGATCACCTTCCCCACCGCCGGTTTGAACCTGCGGATGATCGGCGCGATCGCCTTCGCCTTCGTCGGCACGATGATCTTCTTCCTCTTCCTGCGGCGGGTGACCCTGCGTTTCTCCCTGATCGTGCCGATCATCGGCATCATGCTCGGCGCCGTCGTCAGTTCGATCTCCACCTTCGTGGCCCTGCAGACGAACATGTTGCAGAGCCTCGGCGTCTGGTTCGCCGGCAGTTTCACCTCGGTGCTGCGGGGGCAGTACGAGCTTCTCTGGATCGTCGCCGCGGTCGGTGTCGTGGTCTTCCTGGCCGCCGACCGATTCACCGTCGCCGGGCTCGGCGAGGACATCGCCACCAATGTCGGGGTCAACTACAACCGGGTGATCTTCCTGGGTACGGGGTTGATCGCGATCGCGACCGGGGTGGTCACCGTGGTCGTCGGCAACCTGCCGTTCCTCGGCCTGATCGTGCCGAACCTGGTCTCGATGGTCCGCGGGGACGACCTGCGCAGCAACCTTTCCTGGGTCTGCCTGACCGGGATCGCCATCGTCACCGTCTGTGACCTGTTCGGCCGGTTGGTGATCATGCCCTTCGAAGTACCGGTCTCGGTGATCCTGGGGATCTTCGGTTCGGTGGTCTTCATCGCCTTGTTGTTGAGGCAGCGTCGCCGTGGCTGAGTCGACCCGTACCGCCGAGACGGTCTCCCACCCCGGTTCCGGTGCCCTCTCGGCCCCGGGTGCCGCCCGTCGCTACTGGCTGGTCCTCACCGCGCTGGCCCTGGTCGGCGGGCTCAGCGGTTTCGGCCTGCTCGCCTGGGACAATCCGATGCCGGTCGGCTCCCGCGGGTTCTGGTTGATCGCCAACCTGCGGACCGAGAACCTGATCGTGATGGCGGTGGTCGCATTCTGCCAGACCCTGGCGACCGTCAGCTTCCAGACCGTCACCAACAACCGGATCATCACGCCCTCGATCATGGGCTTCGAGTCGCTCTACGTGGCGATCCAGACCGCCTCGGTCTACTTCCTCGGTGCTGCCGGACTGGCGATGCTGCAGGGCGTACCCCAGTTCATCCTGCAGGTGTTGTTGATGGTCGGCTTCGCCCTGCTGCTCTACGGCTGGCTGCTGTCGGGCAGGTACGGGAACCTGCACGTGATGTTGCTGATCGGCATCATCACCGGCGGTGGCCTCGGGTCGGTCTCGGCCTTCATGCAGCGGCTGTTGACCCCGAGCGAGTTCGACCTGCTGGCTGCCCGGTTGTTCGGCTCGGTCAGCAATGCCGATGCCGACTACCTGCCGATCGCGATCCCGCTCTGCCTGGTCGCCGGGATCGCCTTGTGGTGGAAGGCCCGGAGCCTGAACGTGCTCGCCCTGGGCAAGGACGTCGCGCAGAACCTGGGGCTGCGGCACCGCACGCAGACCATGCAGGTGTTGTTCCTGGTCTCGATCCTGATGGCGGTCTCCACCTCCCTGGTCGGACCGATGACCTTCTTCGGCTTCCTCGCCGCGACCCTGGCCTACCAGTTCGCCGGCACCTACGACCATCGCTACATCTTCCCGGTCGCCCTGCTCACCGGGTTCTCGGTGCTGACCCTGGCCTACTTCGTGATGAACCACATCTTCTACGCCCAGGGTGTGGTCTCGATCATCATCGAACTGGTCGGCGGCTCGGTCTTCCTGATCGTCATCCTGCGGAAGGGACGCCTGTGATCACCCTCAACGAGGTGCAGAAGCGCTACAGCTCCGAGGTCGAGATCGGCCCGGTCAGCCTGACGATCCCCGCCGGCGGGGTGACCGCGCTGATCGGACCGAACGGTGCGGGCAAGTCGACGCTGCTGACCATGATCGGCCGTCTGCTGGACATCGACGCCGGCAGCGTGGAGGTGGCCGGTCACGACGTCAGCACCACTCCTTCACGGGAGCTGGCCAAGATCATCTCCATCCTCCGGCAGGAGAACAACTTCGTCACCCGGTTGACCATCCGGCAGCTGGTGGCCTTCGGCCGCTTCCCCTACAACCGGGGGCGGCTGACGACCGAGGACGAGCAGATCATCGACCGGGCGATCGACTTCCTCGATCTGGCCGAGTTGCAGGATCGCTATCTCGATCAGCTTTCCGGCGGCCAGCGGCAGCGCGCCTATGTGGCGATGGTGCTCGCCCAGGACACCCCCTTCGTGCTGCTCGACGAACCGCTGAACAGCCTGGACATGAAACATGCCCGGGCGATGATGCAGCAGTTGCGGCGGGCCGCCGACGAACTCGGCCGGACGATCGTGGTGGTGCTGCACGATGTGAACTTCGCCTCCCACTACGCCGATTGGATCTGCGCGGTGAAGGACGGTGTGGTCGCCGAGTTCGGCACCGCCGAGGAGATCATGACCGACGAGGTGCTGAGCCGGATCTTCGACACCCCGGTGCAGGTGATCGACGGCCCGCACGGGCGCCTGGCCGCCTACTTCTGATCCGCCTGCCCAGGGCCGGGTGAGAACACGCCGGTGAGAACCCGCCGGGGTGAGAAGCTGGGTCGGTGGACCGACGCCAGCTGACCCATTTCCTCGCGGTCGCCCATGCCGGCAGCCTGACCCGGGCGGCGGCCCATCTGCGGATCGCCCAGCCCTCGTTGTCCCACAGCATCCGGGCCCTGGAGACCGAACTCGGCACGCAGTTGTTCGAACGTCTCGGCCGCGGGGTGGCGCTGACGCCGGCCGGCGAGGCACTGGTGGAACCGGCCGCGCGTACCCTGCGTGCCTTCGAGATCGCCGCCAGCACGGTCCGCTCGGTCGACAACGACGAGTTCGGCACCCTGCGGATCATCGGCAGCACCCTGTGGGCGCTGACACCCCTGGTGCCCCTGGTCACCGAGTTCCGGCGGTTGATGCCGAATGTCCGGGTGAGCGTCTCCGATCCCGAACATCGCGACGACGTGCTGGAGCAGGTACGTACCGGCCGGGTGGATCTCGGCCTGTTGGAAGGTCCACCGCCGGCCGGTCGGTTCGCCAGTCAGTACCTGGCCGATCTGGAACTGCTGGCGGTCCTGCCACCGAACCACGCCCGGTCGGTCGACAGTGAGACACCGGTGACGATCGAGGAGCTGGCCGAGATCGGCCTGATCTCCACCCCGACCGGGACCGCCCTGCGCACCCACCTGGACCAGCGACTGGATCTGGCCGACCGCTCCGGTCAGGTGCAGATCGAGACCGCCCACCTCGCGGCCCTGGTGCCCCTGGTGCTCTCCGGTGCCGGTGCGGCACTGCTGCCCGAGGGCATGGCCGCCACGGCGATCGAGAAGGGAGCGACCGTGGTCGGGCTGGCACCGCCTTCGCTGGCCCGCGTCTCGCTGATCTGGCGAGCCGGGCAGCTCGACCCGCGGTCACGCACGATGCTCACCCTGGCGCGCGAGTTCTACGGCACTGTGGAGACCGATCAGTCCGGCGAACTATAGATAGCGTCTATACCTGGAACAGAAGACTGGTCTCGGTCACATCCTGGAATCCACTCCTCACAACGAATTAGGAACCTAACCTCTTCAGTGTCGTATCGTGCATTTCGAGATGAGGCACCGAAGGAGACAGCATGACCCTGACCAGCGAACCCCTCGCCCGCACCACCGGTGACACCCTGTCGGTACAGCAGCTGAACGGCCGGATCGGTGCATCCCTCAGCGGCGTTCGCCTGAGCGGTGACCTGGACCCGGCCACGGTCGCCGCGATCCGTGCCGCCCTGCTGCAGCACAAGGTCGTGTTCTTCCGCGGTCAGCATCACCTCGACGACGATTCCCACGCCACCTTCGCCGAACTGCTCGGCACCCTCACCACCGCCCATCCGACGGTCAACACCGGCAGCGCGAAGGTCCTGCGGGTCACCGCCAACCGGGGTATGGCGGCCAATGCCTGGCACACCGACGTCTCCTTCGTCGATCGCGTGCCGGCGATCAGCGTGCTCCGGCCGGTCACCCTGCCCGAGTACGGCGGCAACACCGTCTGGGCCAACACCGTCGCCGCCTATGACGCCCTGCCGGCGCCGCTGAAGGCCCTGGTGGACAACCTGTGGGCGGTGCACACCAACTCCTACGACTACGCCCAGCGCGACGAGGAGCATGACGAACCCGACGCCAACTACTCCCGCGCCGACTTCGCCGCGACGCCGCTGGAGACCCGTCATCCGGTCGTCCACGTGCACCCCGAGACCGGCGAGCGGGCGCTGTTGCTGGGCAACTTCGTGAAGGGCTTCGAGGGCTTCAACCACACCGAGTCGGTGCAGCTGTTCAACCTGCTGCAGAACCGGATCCAGAAGCTGGAGAACACCATCCGCTGGCAGTGGCAGCCCGGCGACGTGGCGATGTGGGACAACCGCGCCACCCAGCACTATGCGGTGGCCGATTTCGACACCTGCCCGCGGGAGATGCGACGGATCACCGTCTCCGGCGACGTCCCGGTCTCGATCGGCGGCGAGCGCTCGGTGATGCTGAAGGGCGACTCGGCGGTCTATGCCCGCCTGGACTCACTGATCAGCTGAGCGAGGATCGGCTGCGGGTCCGGGCACCGAGCCCGGACCCGTACCTGTCTCAGCCCAGCCACTTCTCCACCAGGTGGTCGGCGCTGACCCGCCGGATGGTGCCCGAGCGACCGCGCAGGATGATGCTCTCGGTACGGATGATCGGGCCCAGCTGATGCACCCCGGAGACCAGGCTGCCGTCGGTCACCCCGGTGGCGACGAAGAAGGTGTTGTCGCCCCCGACCAGTTCGTCGGCGGTGTAGACGTGGTCGAACTTCAGCCCGGCATCGATGCCGTGCTGCTTCTCCTCGTCGTCCTTCGGCGCGAGCACGGTCTGGATCAATCCGCCCAGCGCCTTCACCGCGCAGGCGGTGGCCACTCCCTCGGGGCTGCCGCCGATGCCCAGGCACATGTCGAACTGGCCGTCGCGGCTGGCGGCATCGATACCGCCGGCGACGTCGCCGTCGAGCAACAGGCTGGTCCCGGCACCGGCCTCGTGCACCTGGGCGATCAGCCCCGCATGCCGCGGCCGGTCCAGGATCGCCACCTTCAGCTCCCCGACCGGTTTGTCCAGGGCCTTGGCCAGCGCCCGCAGGTTCTCCCCCACCGGCTGCCGGATGTCGACCACGCCGATCCCGGCGGCGCCGCAGACCAGCTTGTCCATGTAGAAGACCGAGGAAGCGTCCAGCATGGTCCCGCGGTCGGAGGCGGCGATCATCGAGATCGCATTCGGCCGGCCGGCGGCGGTCAGCGAGGTGCCGTCGATCGGGTCCACGGCGATGTCACATTCGGGGCCCTCGCCGTTGCCGACGACCTCGCCGTTGTACAGCATCGGGGCCTCGTCCTTCTCCCCCTCGCCGATCACCACGGTGCCGCGGAAGTTGACCGTGGCGAGGAACTTGCGCATGGCATCGACCGCCGCACCGTCGGCAGCGTTCTTGTCCCCCTTGCCGATGAACGGCACGGCACGGATCGCCGCTCCCTCGGTCGCCCGGACGAGCTCCAGGGCGAGGTTGCGGTCGGGGTGCTGGTACACGTCGGCAGTCTCGGACATCAGCTGGTCACTCCGTCGGATCGCGGGCGGTACGGCGCCTCCGTACCCAGCGCCCATGCTACTGGTCGGCGACCACCGCTCAGCGGGCGGCTCGGACCGCCGCAGCGCGTGCGGTCTGCAGTGCCGTCAGCTCGGTCTCCACCTCACCCAGCAGCAGCCGCGAGGCGACCTCCTCGACCCCTCGACGCAGCTCGCGGCGTACCCGCCGGGCGCGTCGTGCGGCGCCGATCCCGGCGCACCATCGGCTGATCAGGGCCAGCAACAGACCGGCCAGCACCCCACCCACCAGCATCAGAGTCGGTACGGGAATGCCGAACTCACCGACCTGGACCAGCGGCAGGGCGCCGTCACCGATGTCGAACCGCAGGTAGTCCAACAGCGCCAGACCACCCAGCCAGAGCCCGCCGAGCACCGCCACGGCCAAGAACAGCCACTGGAACGCACCCGCCACCGGCCACCAGGGCGCCCGCCGGATCCGCACCGAGCGGGCCACGGTGGAATCGAGCGCATCGGCGACCGACCCGGTGGCGGCGACGACCCGGGCATTGACCTGTTCCCCGAGGGCCGGCGGCAGACTGGCCGAGGCCGCCGCAACGTAACCCCGGGCAGCCGTCGCGATCTGTGCGGTGACCGCCGGGGAGGCCGTCGGCAGGGAGGTACGGCGCAGCTCAGCCAGGTCCTCGGTGGTCGATGCCCCCTGGTCCGGGGAAGGTCGCAGACCGAGCGTCGCCAGCGGGTCCGCCCGCAGCTTCTGCACCCAGCGCAGCGGTGGCCAGCCGGTCGCCGCGACCGCATCGCGGATGCTGGAGACCCGGACCGCCTCGACCACCGCCGGCACACCGGCTGCATGTTCCATGGCGGTCAGCAGCTGATCCCGGGAACGGGTGAGCTCACCGCCACCCGTCGACGGTGCCGCCAGTTCCGCCTCGATCGCCGCGGCTGCCGCCCGTACCTCGGCCACCAGTCGGGCGGTGGCGGCCTCCCGCCGGCGCACGGCCCGGGCGATCAGCTCGGTCAGTTCCTCGATCCCCTGCC